>JAHEKH010000071.1:0-11319 GCA_024638445.1 Gammaproteobacteria bacterium
TGAGATCAATGTCTTCGCCGGACTCGGTTCAGATGCGGGCGGCGGAGCACGAGACATGACGGGGGTTCTCGACGGGGACATTATTTTCCGCGGGGGCCGTGCCTACGAGAGCCAGGCGCAGCTGGGCCATGGAGGCTATGTAGCCCAGGGCGTAGTCGCCGGTGACGGGCTGTCCGATATCGTGGCATTGGGATTGCGCGATGGCGGCACCATTTACCTCGCGTTTGCCATTCTCCTGGTGATTCCCGAAGCGTTGACGCTGGCATGGATCCTGCGCCGGCGGGTTACGGACCTCCGGAACGGTGACGGTGACCCTGGCTCGCGGGCAGCGGTCGTTTCCCGCGGGCTGGGTTTCCTGAAGAACTCGATGGGGAACCTGGCTTTCTCCCGCCTCGACATCCTGCTGCTGGCCTTTATTTTCTCAACCGAGCAGCTGGGCAACTATGCGTTGGCGTCGCGGGTTGCGCTGATTGGTACCGTCGGCAGTCGGGTGCTCGTCGTGCATTTCAGTCCACGCTTTGCCCGCCGCTTCGCGGAGGGTGGTCTGCCGGCGGCCCGGTCCGAGCTGCGGCAGTCGTTGCCAATCTCATTCGCAATAGCTGCCGGTCTGTTTGTACCCGCGGTTGCCGCACTGTACCTGCTGTCGGGTTCTCTGTTCGGGGAATTCACACAGACCCGGGTGCCGATGCTGGTGCTCCTGGGCGCTCACCTCGTTGGGACGGCGCTCGCCCCCTTTGATACATTCCTCTCGATGACCGGCCGACATCACCTGATGGGGAACATCACGCTGTTTTACGCGTTGCTGCTGCTGCCCCTGCTGGTTGCCGGCGCATACGTGGCCGGTGTCGCCGGTGGCGCCATCGCGGTTGCCACGGCAATGGTTGCAATGCGGTTGACGACCGCCTGGATCGCGACACGATGAGCACGCTGACACAGCAGCACCTGAATCGCACGCCGTTCCTGAACGTCGCGTTCGAGTCGGTCGTGCTGTTTTCGGCCCTGCTGGCGCTGTCGGCGGTACTGACCGGGGCGCGATGGCCGGTATTGTCCCCGCTGGTGCTGCTTTTTGTCGGACTCGCACTGGTGCGCGAGCTTTACCGGCATGGTTCCGGGTATTTTTTCTTTCTCCGGCTGCTGCTGATTTTCGTGCCGCTGGTGCAGTTGACCCTGCTGGGACCTTCGGATGGTTTCGACGTGCTCGGTCACACCCAGCGCCTGTTCGAGGGCTACGGTCGCCAGGCCGTGATTGTCCTGATCACGTTTTTCCTGCTGCTGGAGATCGGTCGGGTCGTGCTCGGCGTCGAGCGCCGCTTTGCCCGGGTAGAGCAGGACCTGCTGCGCACGATGGGGGTCTCGGTGACCACCTGGGGTCAGGTCATCCTGGCTTTGATGTGTCTCGTGGCGCTGTTTATTTACCAACCCAGCATCCCCGGCACCGCGTATACGGACATGTCGCACAACCTGCTGCCGGGGTCGGGCTGGAACTACATCTGTTTTCTCTCCTATGGCGTGCTGCTGCTCGAACGCGACAAGAGTCTGTTGACCAAGTTGACGATCGGTTTCGTGCCGGTCTGGCTGTTGCTGCACTTTGCCCGTGTCGACCTGCTCGGCCTCATGATTCTGTACTTCGTGACCAAGCGGGCCCGGCGCCAGAAGTTCGGTACGATCGAGATTGGTACGGCGGCGATACTGCTGTTCCTGTTCGTTGCGATCGGCGTAGTGCGTAACGAGCCCTCGATGTCGGCGCTCGGCGAAGTCGGGATGCACGAACTGGTCGGCAACCGGACCATTCAGGATGCCACCCACAATCTGCTGGCGGCTCTCGCCTATTTCGAGACCAAGGGTGTACTGAATACTGTTGCCACGACCGCCCAGTACATCCCGCCCTCGTTTTTCGTAGGCGATCGCAGCATGAACGCCGAGATGCTTTTGCACAAGACAATCGGTACGCACTTCGGCGCGCACTGGATTGGCGAGGTGTACCTGAACGGGGGTTACATCGCGCTGGTAGTCGGTGCGCTCGTAACCAGCCTGCTGGTACCGTTCCTGCTTTTTCTCGCGTTACTGCCCCGTGACCGTACGCTGTCCTCGCTGCTCGTTTACCACGTGTTTCTCGCGCTGCCGCGATTCTGCTGGTACGGCATCATTTACCTGGTCAAGCCCATCATTTTTATCATGCCGGTAGTCTGGCTCGTTGCCTGGATTGCTTCGCGCCGGGATGCGGTTGCAGGTGGCTGACCGGGTCTTGCTGGTAGGACCGCTGCCGCGGTCCCGACGCGAAGGTGTGTCGACTGCCTTTCGCGATCTCGTCGACGGACTGGAGCCGCAGGGCGCGCAGTGCGTCAATACCAACTGGATGCGGGATATCGAGCATCCCGGCCGGTTCAACCTGTTGCGGGCTTTCGAGTCACTGGCGGTTGCGCTGAGGATTTTGCTTGTTGCCTGGCGTTACCGCACCGTCTATCTCATCGTATCCACCAGCCGGTTCGGTTTTATCAGGGATGCGCTGGCGGTGATTGCGGCCCGGCTCTCGGGTCGGCGGATCGTCGCGCACCTGCACGGTGGCGGCATGCGCAGTTTTTATCTCAGGTCAGGCAGACTGCTGCGCTGCCTGATCCGTGCGGTGTACGGCCAGACGGACCGCGTAATCGTGCTGGGTGAGCGCCTGCGCGGCCAGTTTCGTTTCCTGCGCCGTCCCGGCCAGGTCGTCGTGGTGGCCAACGGACTGCCGGCCGATGTGCAGCCCGTGGCGGAAGACCGGCAGTTGAGTCAGCCGCTGAGATTGCTCTACCTGTCGAACCTGACGCCATCAAAAGGCATTGCCGACCTGGTCCGTGCCGCAGGGATGCTGGGCCGGGATATGGATCTCGAGCTGCATGTTTGTGGGGCGTTCCTGGGCGAGGTGGACAGCGGCGGAACCAGCGCGGTCAACGACAGCTTCGAAAAACAGGTGAAGCGCCTGGTTGCCGACAGCGGCATTGCCGATCGTATCCACCTGCATGGGACAATTACCGGTGACGCAAAAAACCGCCTGCTGGCCGACAGCCATGTCTTTGTGCTGCCGACCTACTATCGGTGGGAGGGACAGCCACTCAGCATCATCGAGGCCCAGGCCAGCGGACTGCCGGTGGTGACGACCGACCATCGCGGCATTGCCGAAACGGTTAATTTTGGGCAATCCGCAGAGATGTGCCGGCCGCGCGATCCGGACAGCATCGTTACGGCTATACGCATCATCGTTGCCACGCCGGAGGTTTATCGTCGCTACTCGGAGGCCGCACGGCACAACTACCTGGAACGATTTACCATCCAGGCGCATATCGCCAACATGAGCAGGGTGTTGTATGAAAATAGCTAACGCCGTGGCCCTGTTCCAGGGTCTGCGCGACCTGCGCAAGACGGCCTGGCTGCTGACATCGTTTCCAAAGTCCGGCAATACCTGGGTACGGTTTATCCTCGCAAACTATTTTCTTGCGCTCGACGGGCGAGAGGAGTCCTGCCAGACCTTTCCGGAGCTCAATGCATTCCTGTGTGAGTTTGGCAAAGGGCCGTTGCGGCAGCAGTGGCGGGGAGAACCCTGTGGACCACTCGTAGTGAAGACCCATTGGCGGCACTGGTTCGGGTTCCGCGGCATTCCGTCGATGCTCATCATTCGCAATCCCGGCGACGTCATGGTGTCCTATTTTCATTACCTGCAGGACCGTGGCTGGTGGGACGGCGATTTTTCCGGCCTGGTGCGGTCGCCGAGATTCGGGCTGCCGGCGTGGACTGCGCACTACCGGTCGTGGCGGCCGACGGCATCGGCCGTTATCCGCTATGAAGACCTCAAGTCTGATCCGTCCGGCGTCATGGCCCGGGCACTGGCTGCGGTGGGCGGCGAGGTTCGTCCGGACCTGCTGGCCGGTGCGATCGGGAAGGCGGCTACCGAGAACATCCGGCGTATCGAACGCCGCAGCGGCGATGAGGCAGGGAAGCGGCCGGTGTTCATTCGCAACGCCGGCACGCGCCAATGGCAGGGTGTCTTCTCGGCTGACGACCTGGCCTATGCCAACTCTGTCCTTCCGGTGGAGTTTCATCTGCAATAGGCGGTGTCGGCGCTGGTACCGTGCGGCTCAGTTGCTTACAATTCGCCCCGGTTCTGCGGCGGAATAAATAGTGTATGGCGCGCTCCATCGTGGTCGTATGTGTGGGCAACATCTGCCGCAGCCCGATGGCTGAGGTGATGCTGGCTGCTGCGCTGCCTTCGTGCGAGGTCAGCTCTGCGGGCCTGGGTGCGCTGGTCGGCGATCCGGCTCACCCGACCAGCATCGAGCTGATGTCAAAGCGTGGCCTGGATCTTCGCGGACACATTGCACGCCAGCTGGATGAATCGATAGTCAATGGAAGCGATATGGTGCTGACCATGGAAAAGGCGCATACGGATTACATCACCAGCCAGTGGCCGCAGGCCCGTGGTCGGGTATTCCGCTGGGGGCACTGGGAGGCTTTCGACATACCCGACCCCTATCGTCGCGGCGAGCAGGCCTTCGAGGATGCCCTGGCGCTGATCGATACCGGCCTGAAACAGTGGGCCGACAAGCTCAGGCAGCTCGGATGAAGTGGCCGGCCAACCTGCTTGTTCTTGTCCTGCTCGCCGGTTGCGCTACGCCGGGACAGGACTACCGCGTTTCGGGCTGGGTTTACGATCAGCCGTCCGAGAGCATCGCCGCGCAGGCCGAACTGGTCCGCCTGTCGCCGGAAGTACTCGGCAGACTGGCGGCGGCCGACACCCGCGTTGTCCAGGGTAACCCTGGCCTGGACCGGCAGCTTGGTGACTACGAGTACCGCATCGGGCCCAAGGACATCCTGACCTTCACGGTGTGGGATCATCCTGAGCTGACCATTCCTGCCGGAGAATTTCGCGCGCCAGAGATCCAGGGGCACCTGGTGTCTCGCGACGGGGATGTCTTTTTCCCGTACATCGGCAGCGTGGCGGTTGCCGGGAAAACGCTGGTGGAGATTCGCGCCGAAATTACCCGCCGGCTCAGCCGCTATATCCAGAACCCGCAGCTGGATGTACGCGTGGCTTCGTTTCGCAGCCAGAAAGTCAACGTGCTCGGCGAAGTGGAAACACCCGGTTTTTTTCCGATTACCGATATCCCGGTAACCCTTGTCGAAGCGATCAACCTCGCCGGCGGCGCCCGGCCCGAGGGTGCCCTGCAACAGGTGCGCCTGCTGCGAGACGGCGAAAACCGGGTTTACGACGTGCTCGCACTGCTGGAACGCGGTGATCTCAGCCAAAACGCGCTGTTGCGAGACGGCGACGTCGTCTACGTGCCTGACAACAGTTTTTTCTCGGTCCACGCGCTGGGCAGCGTTGCCGAGCCCGGCGTGGTGCCGATGCGCAACGGCAGGCTGAACCTGGCGGAAGCCATCAGTCTCAGCGGTGGTTTTGACGAAGATGTCGCCGATGCCAAGCGCGTATTTGTCTTTCGATACGCTGCCGACAAACCGGAGGTCTACTGGCTCGACGCGGGTTCGCCCGACGCGATGCTGCTTGCCACGCAGTTCAGTCTCGACCCTCAGGATGTCGTCTTTGTGGCCAGCACGAGCCTGGCGCGCTGGAACCGGGTTGTCAGCCTGATACTGCCGACCGTGCAAACGCTGTGGCAGACCCAAAGCTTTATTGACCGGCTCGACGAGTGAGATCGCTGCATGAATGACGCTACGCCACGGTTGCCGGATCGCCGGCCCAAGGACGAGCTCGATCTGCGCGAGCTCGTCGCCGTCTATCTCGATAACTGGCTGTCGATCGCGGTCATCACCGTGTTGTGCGTGACAATCGCCGTCGTTTACATCATTGCAGCCACACCAGTTTTTCGCACTAACGCCCTGATCCAGGTCGAGGAAAAGTCGTCCGGATTGGGTGCGCTGGGTGAGCTGTCGGCGATGCTGACCGGGGAAACGCCTACGGAGGCCGAGATCGAAATCGTCAAGAGCCGGGCAGTGCTCGGTTCGGCGATCGACCAGCGTGGGCTGGAGGTTGTTCTCGAACCGGTTTATTTCCCGATCTTCGGTGCGGCCATGGCGCGCGCGCACGGCGACGATGGCCTGGCGGAGCCGTTCGCCGGCTTCGGTTCCTATGCCTGGGGTGGCGAGATTGCCCGGGTTGACCGCCTGGAGGTGCAGCGGGGTTATATCGGCCTCGAACTCGAACTGGTCGCCGGCCCCGGGGGTTCGTATTCAGTCAATTACGACGGCCGCACCCTGGTCGAGGGCAGGGTCGGCGAACCCGCATCGCGCGACGGCTTCCAGATCTTCGTCTCACAGCTCCAGGCTCGGCCGGGTACCCGGTTCCGGCTGACCCGCGCCAGCCGCCTCGACGCACTGGACGACCTGCGCGATGCGCTGACCGTGCGCGAGGTTGGCAAGCAGACCGGCATCCTCGACCTTTCCCTGGAGGGACCATCACCGGCCGACATCGAGCAGACGCTGAACGCCATTGCATCGACCTACTTGCGGCAAAACGTCGAGCGCACTTCCGAAGATGCCGCGCGCACACTGGAATTTCTCGAAGAGCAGCTGCCGGAGCTGAAGGAACAACTCGATGCCGCCGAGGCGGCCCTGAACAGCTACCGCGTCCGGCAGGGCAGCATCGATCTGAGTCTCGAAACCCAGGGCCTGCTCGAACAGGTCGGCGAGATCGAAGGTCAGCTCTCGGAGCTGGAGCTGAAGCAGGCCGAGCTGCAGCAGCGTTATACCAGCGAGCACCCGGTGATGCAGGCTATCAGCCAGCAGCGCACTGAGCTGGACCAGATCCGGGCCGGCATGGAGGACCAGATTCGCAAGCTGCCCGAAGCCGAGCAGGATTCCCTGCGCCTGATGCGCGACGTACGCGTGGCGAACGAGCTCTACATGCTGCTGCTGAATCGCGCGCAGGAGCTGAAGGTCGTTCGTGCCGGCACAGTCGGTAACGTGCGGATCATCGACTCGGCGTTTCGTCCGGTCGAACCGGTGAAACCCAACAAGCCGCTGCTGTTGCTGCTGGCGGTTGCTTTGGGCGGCATACTCGGGGTGTTCGTGGTGTCGCTGCGTGAGGCGATGAACCCGACGATCCGCGACCCGGAGGACCTCGAGAAAATCGGCGGACTGCCGGTCTATGCCATCGTCCCGCACAGTTCCCAGGAAGAGAGCCTGAACGCGAAGGTGGGGCGAAAATCGGAGAGCGGCCAGCTGCTGCTGGCTGCCAAGAGCGACGATGTGGCGATCGAGAGCCTGAGGTCGCTTCGCACGAGCCTGGAATTTCTCCTGCTGGATGTAGACCGCAAGCTGGTCACCATAGGCGGGCCCGCGCCGAGTGCCGGCAAGTCATTTGTCACCGCCAACCTGGCGGCGCTGTTCGGCCAGGCCGGCAAGAGAGCCCTGCTGGTGGATGCCGATTTACGCCGGGGTCACCTCCATCGTCTATTCGGGGCGCCACGATCGCCGGGACTGGTGGAGGTCGTTTCCGACCAGGTCAGCCTGGAGGAGGCCCTGCGCAAGAATGTGGCCGAGGGCCTGGACCTGCTGGCTACCGGCGCCATCCCGCCCAACCCCGCGGAGCTGGTCACGAGTCCGAGATTTTCGCGAGTGCTCGAGGAGCTCATCGGCGCCTGGGACGTGGTGCTGATGGACGCACCGCCGGTGCTGGGTGCGGCGGAGGCCATGACGCTGGCACGGCTGTCGCCTATCAACCTGCTGGTCGTGCGTTCCGAGCAGCAAACGCCGCGCGAAGTCGAGCTGACGCTCAACAAGCTGCGCCAGGCGGGTGCCGAGCCGCGTGGATTTGTGTTGAACGACCTGCAGGTGCGCGCGCGCCGGCACACCTATGCCGGCTATCACTATTACCGGTACAACAAGTCGTCCTGAAGCCGTTTATTCCGGTGCTTTCATACAGAAGGCGTTGAGCTTGTTGCCGTCCGGATCACGAAAATAGCCGGCATAGAATCCGCTGTCGCCGCGCGGACCGGGGTCGCCTTCGTTGGATGCACCGAGTTCCATAGCCCGGGCATGCACTGCATCAACCTGCGCCGGGCTTTCCATTACCAGCGCCACCATCGTGCCGTTGCCGGCGGTTGCCGCGTTGCCGTCAAAAGGTTTGCTCAGGGCAAGACCCGGACGATCCATCGAAGTGCCCCAGGCGATGAAGTGGTCTTCGTCCATGATCCGGGTGGCGCCTATCTTCGCTAAAAGTGCATCGTAAAACCCGGCCGCTCGCTTCAGGTCGTTGGTTCCGAGAGTGACGTATCCGATCATTGCAGTCTCCGTTCAGTCGATCAGGTCTTCTAAAAAATCAAACAGGTCTTCGAGCGCTTCCCAGGGCCACCAGTCGTCATCGAGGAAGCCGGCGAAAGCAGACTTTTTCCGGACTCGGCTGTAGCGCCGCGATTTCCGCTGGCGTCGCCGGGGTGATTCGCCGGCAAGAGCCCTGATCTCACGATAGTCGTACCAGATACCGTGCTCGTCACAGGCATCGATGACGACCTTCCTGCCGGGTACCTGGTGCGGTTCCATCGGGTGCTCGCAGTCCGGGCACGGCGGGCTGCCGCCCCGAAAGTCTGCAGTATCGGCCGGGCCGGGCAGCGTATCCAGCCACTTGCGTACCGACTGCTTGTGCCGCCGTTTCCCGAGGACCGCATCGATTGCAAGGTGGTGGGCCCAGATACCGCCACAGCGGTCGCAGCGGTCGAAGATCTGCTCATCGACCAGGTTGGCCGTCAGCGCGCTGCTGCAGCGGGGACAGGGCAGCGAGGTGCCGCCATGGCGATGCACCCGGAGCGCCGGCGTCGCGATGCCGGTGTTGCACTGACCGCAGCGGCGGGCGCCGTCGATCATCAGGGTGTAGCAATTCGGGCAGCAGACGCTCTTGAGCGGGTTGCCGCAGTACGCACAGCGGCTGTCGCCGGGATCGGCTCCGGCACCACAACCGGGGCACTGCAGCGACAGCGGCGCAGACGGCGGGTGGGGGAAGCCAAACGTCTCGCCGCAGTGGCAGGTAACGAGCGTTCCGGCCGGGCGGCCCGAAACATCATAAGCGGTGTGGCAGGCGGGGCAGTCGATTTTCATGGACCGATGCATCATAGCATCGGTGACATCGTTCTAACCGCGGTCCGTGAGATTGAACACAGTGCGCCGGTAAAGCCAGCGCAACCTGGTGGTGGTGCGCCCGAGCCGCTCAGACAGGTTTTTTGCAGCGGGGTTGCGCAGACCAATCGAGGTATTCGCACTGAGATCGCTTTCACTGGCGCTGTAAGGGGTGAGTCCGTGGAGCGCCTGGCCATGACGCCAGAATCGCTTGATCAGGATGTCAACCGGGGCATCCATAATCGAGCTGGCGGCCAGAAGCCGGGTGGCGGCGTTCGGCGAGACAACATAGGCCAGTGTGCTGTTGGCCATCCGGGTGTAACGATGAAGTTCGAAACCATCCTGGCAAGCCACGACCCGTTTTCGGGCGCGCGTCTCATGCTGTAGACGGATAAAACCATACCGATCTGCCAGGCTGCCCGCTGCCTTTAGCGCACGCGGAAATCGATCCTGCAAGCGGCAATCGTCCTCGAGGATACAGAACGGGCGTTCGCCGGCCGCACAGCGTTGCCACAGGCCGCGGTGGCTGGCGAAGCAACCGATTTCGCCGGCAGTAACAGATCGACCCGTATTCAACAAAAATCCGCGTCTATCGATTGCCTCGAAAATAGCGGCGCCACCGAGTCCGTCAAAGGCGTCAAAGATGGTCCAGGGCAGCCCGAAGCTGCGGAGCTGGCAGGCGACCTGGCGTCGTCGTCCCGTGTCGCGGGGCAGACTGATTACGAAAATCGACGGTTGCATGGACGTAGTTTCGATTTTATTTTCTTTTTGACCACCTCACACGCGATAATCAATCGCTGTGTTTACTGAACTTAGACAATGACCGGGCCCGGTAAGCCGGACGCGCTGGCGGGCGCTGGGCCGGGTGGACCATTGCGGGCACTCGGTGCGAATCTCCTGGCCGGACTTCGACTTGGCGAACCGGCGCGAGCCGGTCCGGGTGGCACCGCCTTGCTGGCGGCGGTCTGTATCGCTGTCATCGTGCTATCCGACCTGCGCTTCAGCACTGAACTGGGGCTCGATCGGCTGGGAATCACCAGCTGGGTGGCGCTGGCGGGACTGGCCGGTTTTGCGGCGCTGCTGGTTGAATGGAACGAGAGCGATCCGTCGTCCGGTTACCTGCTCAGACTGTTGGCGACGGCTCCTTGGTATCTGTTCGTCGCACTGGCGGGGACTCGCTTGTGGGGTGGTGCGCCGCCAGCATGGTGGAACGACGCGCTTATTGTCATAGCCGTAATACTCGTGGCCGTCATTACCTGGCGTACGTTCGGTCGACTTGGCGTGACGAGCCTGGCGGTGCTCGCCGCAGCAGTCCTCGCGGCCTACCTGTTACCGTTGACCTGGTTTTATCCGCCCGGCGTGTTCGCCGACTATTCCGGCCAAGCAGAGCGACTGCAGGTCGATGCTGAATATGTGCTGAGACGGCAGCCGGCAGCTGTCGCCGGTGCTATCGGCGCTCTGAAACCCCAGCGGGCCGGTGAGGCCGATCTGTATTTCATCGGTTTTGCTGGTGCGGCGGACGAAGCGGTCTTTTTGCGCGACGTTGTATTTGTACGCGAACTGGTCGACGAACGATTCGGGACTGCCGGGCGGTCGCTGGTCCTTGGGGCAGCAGCCGGAAACCTGGAAACCGGGTTGATCGCGAGCCGTCACAACCTCGCGGACGCGCTGGCCGGTATCGGCGGCCTCATCGATCCCAACGAAGATTCGGTGCTGCTCTACCTCGCCTCCCACGGTTCGGAGGATGCCGCCCTGCAGGTCAGCGCCTGGTCGCTGCCGCTGGAGCAGCTGCAGGCGGGACAGCTGCGGCGCGCCCTCGATGCCTCCGGCGTACGCTGGCGGATTATCGTGATCTCTGCCTGTTATTCGGGTTCGTTTATCGATGCACTGGCGAATGAACAGACCATAGTCCTGACCGCCGCCAGTGCGACGACCACCAGCTTCGGTTGTGGCGCGGAAAGCGAGATGACCTGGTTTGCCGACGCGTTTTTCCGGCAGGGGCTTGCCAAAGGGCTGGGGGTGATAGCTGCGTTTGAACACGCTCGCGACACCATTGCGCAGCGGGAACGGGAGGCCGGCATTACGGCGTCGGAGCCGCAAATGTGGGTGGGCAAAGCCATGCAGGAACGCCTGCAGGAATTCGAAGCGGCGGTCGGCCATATCGCCGAACCCGTGGAACCGTAGCGGGTGGAGATCTGGCAGGTTTTTCTGCTCGCC
>JAHEKH010000071.1:11329-14397 GCA_024638445.1 Gammaproteobacteria bacterium
TGGATGAACGTCATGGCAGGCGGCGGTTCGATGCTGAGCGTTCCGGTCATGCTGTTTCTCGGCTTGCCTGGCCCGGTGGCCAACGGCACCAACCGGATCGCGATACTCGCCCAGAACATCGTCGCGGTCGGGACGTTCTTTCGTCACGGTCATTCCGAGTTCCGGCTGAGCCTGTCGCTGGCCCTGGCGGCGACACCGGGCGCCATGCTGGGTGCGATGGTCGGGGTCCGCCTGGACGGGCCGTGGTTCGACCGTGTGCTGGCGTTGATCATGGTGGCGGTTATGCTGCTGATGGCGGTGAAACGATCCAAACCCGATCCGGGACAGCCGCCACGTGAACTGACGCGTAAGCGTCTCGTGCTCGGGCATGTGTGCATGTTCGGTGCGGGTCTGTGGGGCGGGTTCATCCAGATCGGCGTCGGCTTCATCCTCATGCCCATCCTGTACCGGGTGCTCGGCTTCGACCTGGTGCGGGTCAATATGCACAAGGTCTTTATCGTGCTCGTGTACACGGTCGTCGCCCTCGCCGTGTTTGCCACGCAGGTCGAGCTGCTCTGGCTCGTGGGCCTGTCGCTGGCGGTTGGTAATGCGATCGGCGGCTGGCTGGGTGCGCATACCAGCGCGGTACGCGGCGAAGGCACGATCCGGGTCGTGCTGTATGTTGTGCTGACCGTGTTCGTATTGAAGCTGCTTTTTTTCCCGGGTAACGGATGATCCGCCGGGCTCTGCTGACGGTGTTGCTCGGGCTGGCAGCCTGCACGGGACCCGTCAAGCTCGACAATGAGCAGGTCAGCAATCGTGGCGCCGGCAAGGACAACTGGTGGGACGCATTGCCGCGCCAGGCCTGGAGCCGCTATCCACGCGTCGCCCAGTCGCAGGACTGGTTCGAGGTCTACCGCGTGGCGCCGGGGGTGCTGGCCATTTACGAGCCGGGCCAGTTCGAAGAGGTCATTTCATACCTGATCACCGGAAGCGAGCGTGCCCTGTTGTTCGATACCGGGCTCGGAATCGGTGACATGCGGGCTCTGGTGGACAAGTTGACGCCGCTTCCGGTGACCGTGGTGAATTCTCACAGCCATTACGACCACATTGGCGGTAACCATGCCTTCGACCGGGTTCTGGCGGTCGATCACGCCTATACGCTCGAACGGTCCGGTGGCCTGGCGCATGACCGGGTTGCGGAGGCGGTCGGCCCGGGCTGGATCTGGAAAAAAACACCGCCCGGTTTTGATGCCGGACAATACAGGATTGAAGGATACTCGGCGTCAGGAATTCTCGAGGACGGGATGAAAATCGACCTGGGCGTCCGGGTACTGGAAGTCCTGTTGACCCCGGGGCACGCGCCGGATGCCCTTTGCCTGTTCGATGCCGGCAACCGGCTGCTGTTTACCGGCGATACCTTTTACCCGGCACCCCTGTATACCCACCTGCCGGGTTCTGATTTCGAGGCCTACGCGAACAGCGCCAATCGGCTGGCGGGATACGCCGGCCGGGTCGACTGGCTGATGACGGCACACAACGAACCCGCGGTCGATCCGGTGTATCTCGGGGGTCTTGCCCGGGCTTTCGAGGCGATTGCCGACGGTTCGGCGTCGTTCGTCATGACCGACGGCAACCGGGAGTATCCTTTCGAAGGTTTTTCGATTATTACGCCCTGAGGTGCAGTGCAACAAATGCTGCATACGCGCATGGCAGGGGCCGGAGGTCTCAACTAGTCTTCGGGCGGTGACCAGTTCGGAGGCTGGTCAGTGTCCAATCAAACGGGGAGCTGAGTATGAGACTGATGCAATTGTTTTTGCTGGTCGTGGCCGTGACTTTGGCGACGCCTGCCTGGGCAGACGGTCATGAAGCGCCGCCCGACCTCGCCGATATGTGGATCGTGGAAGTCAGGGCAGGTCATGACAAGGACTTCAGGGAGGCCTTCAAGGAGCACATCAAATTTCGTGCAAAGAAAGGCGATACACGGGTCTGGAAGACCTACTCGCCTATGCTCGGAGACGACCTGAGCCATTACGCGATCCGTGCCTGCTGCGTCACGTATGCGGAAATGGATGATTACGCAGCGTGGTCGGAAAAAGCCAAGGCAGGCGAGCACTGGAACGACAACGTCGATCAGTACGTCGAGAGCTACGAGCACTATTTCAGCCGTCTCGACCTCGCCAACAGCCACTGGCCGGAAGATGATTCGGGGTTCAAGATGTTTGGTGTTACCGACTGGAAGGTCAAGCCCGGTCACGGTGCCCAGGTTGAGGCAGCCAAGGCGATGCTCAGCAAGCATGCAAAAGAGGGCGAATGGCCGCGTCACTGGTCCTGGTCGAGCCCGATCGGTGGCAAGAGCATGCTGACCCTGGTCTCCCCGTATACGAATTTTGCCGATATGCAGGGGCCGGCCGGTGGATTCGGCAAGTTTCTCAGCGACAAGGTCGGCGAGGAAGAGGCCGCGAAGATGTTCAAGGCTTTCAACGACAACTTTCACGGTTCGACCTATACGGTCTACCGGCTTGTCGAAGAGATGTCGATGAAAGACTAAATGCAGGTGTAATGAAGACGAGAACCCCCTCCGGCTGGAGGGGGTTTTTTTTAGTCCAGCCGTAATTGCATGCTTCGTTCGTTTGTTGGCACGACATTAGTAAATTGCGCGAGCGATCTGCCGGCACCTCTCTTTGGTGCCGAGGATCTGACGACACCAAAGAAAGGCACCGGCAGCTCTCTCGCTGGGGCCTGTCGCAAGCGCGGGGAGATTCCTGGCAGGAGCGGGTTCCAGCTACGATGCCAGGGTGTTGTTGCAAGATTGCGCGAGCGATCTGCCGGCACCTCTCTTTGGTGCCGAGGATCTGACGACACCAAAGAAAGGCACCGGCAGCTCTCTCGCTGGGGCCTGTCGCAAGCGCGGGGAGATTCCTGGCAGGAGCGGGTTCCAGCTACGATGCCAGGGTGTTGTTGCAAGATTGCGCGAGCGATCTGCCGGCACCTCTCTTTGGTGCCGAGGATCTGACGACACCAAAGAAAGGCACCGGCAGCTCTCTCGCTGGGGCCTGTCGCAAGCGCGGGGAGATTCCTGGCAGGAG
>JAHEKH010000072.1 GCA_024638445.1 Gammaproteobacteria bacterium
CCCGCCTGATGCCGACAGTTTGTCGAGCACGGTAGGTGCCGGTGGCGGCACGGCAAGATCACGCCTGTTGCCCGTGCGAACGAACGACGCCGCATCCTCGCCGACAAACGGTCGGGCAATGACTCTGCCAATGTTGTATTCATCGACCAGTTCGCGAGCCACCTCGCACAGACGATAAAGGCGCTCGAGTCCAAAGTGCTCCTCGTGACAGGCCACCTGGAAAACGCTGTCGGCCGAGGTGTAGACGATCGGTTTACCCGTCCTGACGTGTTCTTCGCCGAGTTCGGCAATGATCACCGTGCCCGAGGCGTGGCAGTTGCCGATGACCCCCGGCAGCTCGCAGCGCTTGACCAGCTCGTCCAGCAGCGCGGGCGGAAATGTATCGGCCTTGTCGGTGAAATAGCCCCAGTCAAAAAGCACCGGGACACCGGCCATTTCCCAGTGGCCGCTCGGCGTGTCTTTTCCGCTGCTCAGCTCAGCGGCATAGCCATAGGCACCGTCGATGGTCGCGACGGGTTCGCAGCCGGGTGGAAATTCGCCGCTGCTTTGCTCGGCAGCATCCAGCAGGCCGAGGCGCGCGAGGTTGGGCAGCCGGAGTGGGTTGGCTGCCGCGGCGCGGACACGTGCAATGCTGTTGAACGTGTTGGCGCCGGCATCGCCAAAATGCCCGGCATCATCGGTGGCCCCGATACCGAATGAATCCAGCACGATAACTACAGCTCGCTTCATAACAGCGTGACTATAGCAAAACGACGCTCACGCTATGTCGGGATTGAGGGCAAAAAAAAGTCCGGATTCAACTGAACCCGGACCACTGCCTCCAGCAAGTTTGGGCTGGGTTACCCTTGCTGGTCGCGCTCCCTCAATTCGGCCAGGTCAGCGAAATTGACGCGTCCGTCGCCATTGAGGTCGGCGCCTGCATCAAATGACTCATTACCGCTTCCCGTAAAAAATGCGTTGCGCACCCGCTGCAACAGGTCTTCACGCTCCTGTCCCGGGTTCACCCGGGGCTGCTCCGGAGCTGCCACGGATTCATCCTCTGCCGGTGCTATCGGCCGCGTGGGACGACTGTCACCGGATTCCATTTTCTCGCGCACCATAGCGAGGTCCGCAAAATTCACCGCGCCGTCGCCGTTGACGTCCGCGGACGCATCAAAGTTTGCTTCACCCGCCCGGGTGAAAAACGCGCTCTCTACCCGTTCGAGGATACTCTTCGGCCCGGGCGCCTGTTCAGACTGTTCCGCCAGGACCGCCAGATCGCCGTGGTTGATGGTGCCGTCGCTGTTCAGGTCGAGCGCCGCATCGTACCGGGCATCGCCTTTACTGGTGAAAAACGATGCCTTCATGCGATCGAGAAAACTGCCCTCCTCGACTGGCCGGGTTGTCGGTGCCGGACTCGTTTCCGCGGGTCGCACT
The DNA here is from genome assembly GCA_024638445.1 of Gammaproteobacteria bacterium. Lineage (GTDB taxonomy): Bacteria > Pseudomonadota > Gammaproteobacteria > Steroidobacterales > JABDKV01 > JABDJB01. The sequence continues at coordinate 1,417 of JAHEKH010000072.1, forward strand.
ACCTGCACCGCCTGGACCTGCTGGTAGCTGGCCACGGCGGTGCCGTTCGGGCTCCGCTCGACGTTAACGGTACGTGACGCACGAATTACAGCGGTGCCGGCCTCCGTCTGCACCGCCACTGCCCGCGCACCCCTGAATTCGGCGCTGATCGAGCCGTCAGGGTTGCGGGAAAAGTTGGCTGCCTGGCCACCACCAAAGCTGGCGGCGTTACCTTCACTGTTTGCCACCGAGACGCGGAAATTTCGCGTGGCCGCGACACCACCCTCGCGAGCCAGGTTTTGACCGACCCGGCTGAACTGGACAGTGTCGTAACCCGGCATGGGCTGCAGCCCGCGACCGGGCGGCTGGCCGCCGCGGCTCTTGCCGAGACCGGCAAAGAAGCTACTGAAATCAAAGCCAGACAGACCGTTAATCATTCCTGCATCTCCCGGAGGCCCGGAGGAGCCCCTGTCATGGCCTGTATCGGCCATAATGGGCCGGGCTTTAGCTGCGGAACAGAATGGGCTTGCACTTCGCTTGATTTCAAAATTATTCAATGGTTTATATTCGTTTCTTAATTCTTTTTATTGCAATCGGCAACGGTTTCGCGCCGAACGCCCTGGGCCAGGCACTGGAGGATGCCCGCAGCCTGCATCGGGAGGGGCAGACTGAAGAGGCCCTCGAGGCCTACCGGGCACTGCTGAATGACGCTGAGGCGTCGGTAGCTGACCAGGGCACGGCCGCCAATAATGCCTGTGTCATCCTGCTCAACGAAGGAGCCTATGCCGAGGCACGGCTTCTCTGTGAACGGGCGCGCGACATCCGGCTTTCGCTCGGGGACTCGCCCCGGCTGGCCCGCAGTCTGAATAATCTCGCCGCCGTACTGGAAGGCGCCAACGACTACAGGGCTGCCGAACGTACTTACCGTGAAGCTATTGCGCTGAACGAAGCCTCCGGAGACACCCAGTCACTTGCAATCAACTTTGCCAACCTGGGGGTCCTGGCCACCCAGACCGGCCAGTTCGGCTCGGCACTGCGCTACTACGACCGGGTTGCGGAAATTGCTGCACGGCATGCCGACGAGGGCTGGGCAGCCGAGCAGGCCCGGCTGGCGGCGATCAATCGTGGCGTGGTGCTGGAACGGATCGGGGCGTTTCGGGAGGCGTTGGAAGAATTTCGGACGGTCGACCCGGCAGCGATGGATTCCCGCCGGGCTGCGACGCTGCATATCAACACCGGTGTGGCCTACCGGAATATCGGTTCGCCCCGCCGGGCGCTGGAAGCGTTCGAGCGGGCGGCCCGCCTGCTGCCGGCCGACGACCGGGACGCCCAGGCCAACCTGTGGCTCGATCGCGGGCTGGTGCACCACCTGAACCTGTACAACTACGACCAGGCGCTGACCGACTACCGCACCGCTCTGGAGCATGCGGCCGCCAGCACCCGTCGCACCCGCCTGACGGTGCTCAACCACCTCGCCCGGCTGCAACTCGACCGCAACGAAATTGGCCCTGCCAGCGCACACTACGAGCAATCGTTGTCGCTGGCTCGTGAAATCGGCTCGCTGGAAGCCCAGTGGTCTGCGCTGGAGGGCCTGGCCCGGCTCGCGCTGCAGCAGTCTGACCCGGTCACCGCGCGGGAACGGCTCGAGCAAGCCATGCAGCTGATCGAATCGGTACGCGGCGGATTCGATTCGGGCCGCCACCGGCTGGATTTTTTTGGCAGCCAGCGCACTGTTTACGCGCTCGCGGTCGACGTCGCCTGGGCACTTCGCGACGGTGACCCGGCCGCTGGCACGTGGGCCTATGAAGTCTGTCAACGAGCCAAGGCCCGGGAGCTGTTGTCGTCGATATCTGAGGGTGTCGCGCCGGCCGGGCCTGGCGACGGATTGATCGAGTACTTTTTTGGCGAAGAATCGCTTTATGCATGGGTCGTCAACGACGGCAATACCGGCTTTCATCGGATTGGCGACAGCAGTGCGATGCGCGAAGCGGTTGTATCGGTGCGTCTCGAGCTCGCCAGCGGCCAGGCCAGCCCGGCTATGCTGGAGCCGCTGAGCATCCTGCTCCCCGCAGCCACCGTCGACGCAGTCCCCGACGGTTCGATACTCCGAATCGCGCCGGATGACGTGCTGTTTCACATTCCGTTTTCGATGTTGCCGTTTGGCGGTGCGCAACTCGGCACCCGATATGCAATCAGCTACCTGCCCAGTGGATCGATCGGCGCCAGTTTGCGTTCACGGCCCCTGGTCGACCCCGATCTCACGTTTGCCGGCATTGGCGCTCCGCCATCGAGCGACTTCGCCAGATTCGCGCTGGCGCCCCTCGACACCGCGCTCGCGGAACTGGAAAGACTCGACAAGGTGCTGCCGGGCAGCCATCGGCTGATCACGGGGACGGCAGCCACCGAAAGCACCTTGCAGGAGTTACCCGCAACGGGTGTGGTGCATATTGCCAGTCACACCGTTTTTGACGACCGTTTGGGTTCTGCAATCGTGCTCGCGCCTGACAGCCATTCTGACGGACTGTTGTACCCATCCGAAATTGCGGCTACGCCACGCCGGTCCGCGCTCACGGTACTGGCGGCCTGCACCACGTCGCCAGGTGGCGTGGCGGACGGCCGGGCAATCCTGTCACTGTCAGGCGCGCTGATGGCCGCCGGGTCGGATGCCGTCCTGGCAACCTTGTGGGATGTGGAAGACCGCTACACAGCCTATTTTATGGAGCTTTATTACGACCAGCTGCTGCGTGGCAAAACACCGGTAATGGCTTTGCACGCGAGCCAGGCCCTGGCCCGGCGCGACGCTGACAGCCAGGACTATCGGTGGTCGGCGTTCGTCCTGTGGGGTGACTCACAGCCGCCGTTTCGGGCGCAGCCGGATTACCGCTTCCTGGTAGCCGGCGTGGCGCTTTTACTCCTGGCACTGGTGCTCGGTCGCCGGCTCAGGGAATGATGTCCCCTTCCAGGTCGAGGACCAGCAGCGAACCCTTGCTGTCATAAAGATAGGTGAGACCGGGATCGAGCCAGACCGCACGGCCGGCCACGGCTCCGGCGTCGTAAGGCAGGTGGAGACTGACGATGTTTCCGGGCACGATATTCAGGCTGTTATCCGGCGACTCGAACTGAACGACCACAAGATCCCTGCTGTAAACCGCCGTCCAGGTGGCATCGCCATGACGCGGATCGATATGGACCTTCGGGCGGCCCGGCAGCAGCAAGCTGGAGTAACGAAAACCGACCTGGCCGCTGGACAAACCGATTGACTCATCGGTCTGCAGACTGAGCAGGACCGTCTGCCATATGTCGGGTTCTTCTGCGGCTGCTTCAGCATTGACCGGTGCGGCCGGATGGCGGATATTCAATAGCCCGTTGCGCGCTTCGGTCAGGATGGGATTACCGTCTGCGTCGATCAACGTCGTGTTAGGCAGGTCTACCTCCAGGTCGTACTGCTCGCCTGGCAGCACATCGAGCCTCACTCTGTAGTTCAGCACCAGCAGCGGCCCGTCGCTGGCATTGATACCTGCGGCGGCGGATTCGAATTGCAGCATCGTCACCTGGTCAGACTGACCGGGCATGAACTCGGCATGGTCCAGCACATCGCCGGTACTGCTGAATACCGTGTAGCCCTCCAGGTGGTTGAATGGACCCCCTGCCCCACGGTTCTGCCTGCCGCCCGGAGTCAGTTCCTTGCTACCCCGCTGCAGCAATCGGACCGCCAGACAGATCTGGCCCTGGCGGATGGGCCGCGCCTCGTAGGTCCGCAGGACGACGGCAGCAATACCGCCAGGTACGGCTGTCGCATTGTTGACCCTCAGGGTTAACGGTTCAGCGCCAACGCCACCGGCGGCTGCCGGCAGCGCCGTCAACAGGTATATCAAACTTATAACGAGTCTTTTGGTCACGGTTTTCGCTGGATCACCCGGAAACGGTGCAGGCGGGAACTGGCCAGGGTCCGGCCGTCGTCGTCCAGTGCCTCCACCTGCCAGTTGTAGACGGTATAGGGCTCAATCAGTTCCGACGGGATTTCAATGTTGTCGTAGCGGGTCTGGCTGCGCCAGACCAGGTCTCCGGCTGCGGTAATCAGGCTCAGCTGGTAACGGCCGGCCTCACGAACAGCCCGCCATTCGAGTCGCCCGGGGAAATAGTCCAGGTCTCCCTCAGGCGCCACTATCGAAACTGTCGAACCACGCACCGTGCCGTCTGCCGCGGGAGGGCCGGAGGTGCCTAGCATCGATGGCAGCATCGGCGCAAAAGCCAGGACCAGCATTGCTGCTGCAGCCAGGCCAAGCAAGGGCTGCAACAGCCGTTTCGACCGGAGCGGGAAGGACACGACATTGGAGCGCTCCTCCGTGGCCGATTTCATTTTATTCACCAGCCACGCGACATCTTCGTCACTTTCCTCCAGGTCCTCGAGGAAGCGAACGGCGAGCTGCCGTTCCGCAGAGCAGGCCCGGCAGCTTACGGCATGCTGATCGAGGCGATCGCACTCGGCGGGCGCGAGGTCGCGGTTGACCACGGCCGCCCAGATTTCCGGTGCCGGACAGTCGGGGCTGTCGAGATACGCCGACGGCAGGTGCTCGGCAATGATCTTGTTCATGCGTTTCTCGTCCATAGCAAAAATCACACTGCGAACTGACGCTGCAGCCACGGCCCCAGGTGCCGGCGGAGTTTTCGCATTCCGCCGACCAGCAGCGCCTTGGAACCCGATTTATTGGTCAGCCCCAGCGATTGGGTGATGGCCGGCAGCGTCATACCCTGGACGTAGTGCATATACACGACTTGTGCCTCCATCGGTTCCAGCTTTTCGGTCATCGTCGCACGCAGCCGCTCCCCCAGAGCTGTCCGCGTCATGCCTTCGAGCGCCGTTTCACCCGTATCAGCAGCCTCGGGGACCTTCTCGTTGTCGATCCGGTTTCGCCGGTGCCGGCGTTCGGACTGCATGCGATTCAGGGCGGTCCGCCGCGTTACCGTGTAGAGCCAGGTCGAGAACTTGCTCTCGAGGCGGAAACTATCCAGCTGCTGATGCACCCGAAAGACCACGTCCTGGGCCAGGTCCGCAGCCTCTTCGCGGTTACCAGACAGCCGCAGGCACCATCGCGCGATGCTGGGGTAAACCCTCGAATACAGCTCATTCCGGCAGGCCTCTGCCTCGGACTCGCCGCTGGCCCTGAGGTGCTCGATCAGTTGTTCGTCGGTCAGGTGCTCGTATCGGCTCATACATCAATTTCCGGGACTCACCTGTTGGACAGCAAAATCAAAGTGCCTGGAACAAACTTTAGCCTGAAACCCCTGTAACGCTATCCGTATGTTCCACCGTGCCGCGAGCAACTGTCTCAGGTCTATCCGACACTGATGGAGACCATTATGGTAAATCGTGCACTGGGGCTCGGACTCGCCCTGCTCGTTACCGTTCCCGCCTGGGCTGCAGATTTCTGTGTTTCCAGCGCCGCCGCGCTCGCCAATGCCCTGAACGTTGCCGACAACAACGGCGCGAGCGACGTCGTAAGGCTGGTGCAGGGCGAGTACACCGGCAATTTCGTTTATAACGCAAACGCGGGGGAAACTGGTGACCTGCGCCTGGAGGGCGGTTACCTCGCCAGCTGCGCGAGTCGCGAGCCAGATTCTGCCAACACCATTCTGAGCGGGGCCGGAGGCCGGACCCTTCTGCTCAGCGGCCGCGATAACAGCACGCTCGTTGTCGAAGCCGTGACGGTCAGAAACGGCAGTGCCCAGTTGGGCGGCGCGGGCCTGGACATCGACCGCTGGATCAGCGTGCAGGTGATGGACAGCATTTTTTCCGATAACGCGACCGTCAGCGGTTTCGACGGCGCCGGTGGTCTGAATATCGACCGCAGCGCCACGGTCGAAATCGCCGGCAACGTTTTTGCGCGCAATTTCGGCGGCAAGGGCGGAGGTTTCAGCCTGTCGGACCCGGTCGACGCCATCATCGACGGCAATCTCGTGATCGACAACGACGCAGAACAGAACAGCGGTGGCATTGACGCCGACTCCGCCGGCCGATTTGTCTTTACCAACAACGTAGTCGCGCGCAACAGCGCTGCCGAAGACGGCGGCGGCATCGGGGTGAAGCTGTTTGTCGACGGCACAGCCGGTTCGGTGGTGATGACGAACAACACGGTCACGGCAAACAGTGCGGGTGAAGAAGCCGGGGGCGTCGAACTGAAAATGATTGGCGATACGACGTCGGCGACACTTCACAACAACATCGTTTTTGGCAACGCGTCTCTCTTGTTCGGCAACGACCTGTTTATCGATAACGACGACGAGCGCAACGGTATAGGTTCGCCGGTTGAGCTCCTGAACAATGATTTTGCGCAGCAGCTTCCCGGGACATTTATTGCGGTCGGATTCGCCATCGACCCCAGCAATCTGAATAACGTTGACCCGCAGTTTGTCGATCCCGCGGCTGATGACTACGCGCTTCAGGCAGGTTCACCCCTGATCGACGCCGGCACCGCAGACGCAGCCGAGTTGCCTGACACCGATTTCCTGGGAGCCTTGCGCGTTGGAGGTGCGGCTCCCGACATCGGAGCGATCGAGACACATGATTCCGATTCCGATGGAGACGGTTTTGCCGACTCGGTCGATAACTGCACGCTGGTCAGCAATCCGGAGCAGGTTGACAGCAACGGTGACGGCTACGGCAACCGTTGCGATGCCGACCTCGACAACGATGGTTTCGTCAACTTTCTCGATCTTGTTATTCTCGAAGCCGCATTCTTCACGAATCCGGCAAGCGCGGGCTGGAATCCCGACGCTGATTTCAACGTGGATGACGGCGTGAATTTTGGCGACCTGGCAATCATGGAAGGCGCCTTCTTCGGGACGCCCGGACCCAGCGGACTGGTGCCCTGACGCTCGCGCGGGCCGGTCGTCAGGCCGGCTCGCACTGCCCCCGGTACTGGCGCATGACGAGGTTGGCAATCAGACCGGTCCAGCCCGTCTGGTGGGCGGCCCCCAGACCCCGACCGGTCTCGGCATGAAAGTATTCGTAGAACAGGAGCTGGTCGCGCCAGTGAGGGTCGTGTTCGAACGGAGAGTCCGGACGCAGTGCGGGCACCGTGCCGGCCGCGTTTCTGCGATACAGATCGACCACTCGTGATGCCACCAGGTCGGCAACCTGCACGAGGTTGAGCATCTCGCCATCGGGTCCCGGCACCCTGAAATCCGGCCCGAGATAACGATAGAAGCGTTCGAGGGCCATGATCAGCGAATAGTTGGTCGGCAGCCAGATCGGCCCGCGCCAGTTGGAATTGCCGCCGTACATGGGGCTGTTGGCCTCGCCCGGCACATAGTCGATGAAAACCTCGCCGATACCGGGAACCACGCCCACTGGTGCCGCGCCCGCATGCCGCCTGCTGAGGCTGCGTATACCAAATGGCGACAGGAACTCGCCGGGATCGAGCAGGCGCCTGAGTATCTGCTGAAGCATGTCGCGATTGACCAGTGCCAGCAGGTGCTCACCGCGTTCATTCTCGGTATCGGGGCACTCGATCACGAAGTGACCGTGCACACTGCCGCCCCGGTGTTCCGCCAGCAGGCGGGCAAACCGGGGACAGTTCTCCAGCAGGGCGGGACCGATTACCTCGCAGGCAAACAGCGGCACCAGTCCGACCCAGGAATACACATCGATGGTATGACGCCTGCCGTCCGGACCGACCACGACGTCCTTGAAAAATCCGTCGTCCTCGTCCCACAACGACAGGCCAACATGATCGTGACCGGCGATCGATTCGGCGATGGCGAGAAACTGCTCATAACACTGGATCGCAATGGATTCGTAGTCAGGCTGCACTGCGGCGATTTCCAGCGCCATGACGGTCATGTTCAGGGCATACGTTGCCATCCAGCCGGTCGCATCGGCCTGCACCAGGCGATACCCGGGCGGCAGTGGCGAATGAGAGCGGTCAAACACCGAAATGTTGTCCAGGCCCAGGAATCCGCCGTCAAACAGGTTCTGACCCTCAAAATCCTTGCGGTTGAGCCACCACGAGTAATTCAGCAACAGCTTGTGAAATACCCGTCGCAGGAAGGAGTAGTCGCCAACGCCTGTCCTGCTGCGATCGCTTCGAAAAACCCGCAGCGCAAACCCCGGGTGCACCGGTGGATTAACGTCGCTGAAGTTCCACTCGTAGGCGGGAATGGCGCCGGTCGGATGCAGGTAACGCTCACCCAGCAACAGCTCCAGCTGCTTTTTCGCAAAATCCATGTCGACCAGCGCCAGCGGCGCCGCCTGGTAGGCCAGGTCCCAGGCGGCAAACCAGGGATATTCCCAGGCATCGGGCATGCTGATGATGTCGGCGGCGCGCATGTGACGCCATTCATGGTTTCGACCCCGAAGTCGCTCGGGCGGTGGCAGCAGGGCGTCGCCAGCCAGCCAGCGGCTGACGTCAAAAGCGTAGTACTGCTTGGTCCAGATCATTCCCGCCAAAGACTGGCGCAGGATCCGGTGATCTTCAGTGGTCGCCCGTGGCTGCAGCGCGTCGTAAAAATCGTCCGCTTCGCCCCGCCGCTCCGCGAGGACCCGTTCGAGCGCACTGAAGGGATCTTTGCCGCCGTCTTTACCCAGCCACAGATCGATGTGCTGAGTCTCGCCCGGTTCGAGCGTCACCTGCCGTAATGCCGCAAAACGGGTACCTGCTCCGTCCCCCCGCAGCGCTTCGCTATCGCCATGCACCAGGAAACGATTGAATGCATCCTTGGTGTGACGGGGGCCGCGGGAGCCGAACAGTTCGCGGGTATTGGTCTCGTTATCGGTAAACAGCGGCGTTGCAGTCTGCCGGCCGGCCAGCCGGTAGCCGGACAGGCTGCTGTCGCCGGACAGCGTTACCGACCAGGCCGTGCCCTCCGGCGGCGCGTCGTCGAGCCTGATAGCCGCCGGCGCCGGTTTGCCGTCCCAGGACCAGGTGTTGCGCAACCAGAGCGTCGGCAGCACCGCCAGCTCAGCGCGTCCCGGTCCCCGGTTGGTTACCGCTATTCGCACGAAAATGGACTCCGGGCCGGCCTTGGCGTAGGTGACCTGCATATCCCAGTAGCCATCGGCAAACGCCCCGGTATCCATCAATCCGAAGGGCGCGTCATTGCGCGAGCGCCGCGCATTCCGGTCGATCAGTTCCTGGTACGGATACTCGGTCTGCGGATACTTGTAGAGGTATCGCAGCCAGCTGTGCGTGGGCGTAGCGTCGAGATAAAAATAATACTCCTTGACCTCTTCGCCACGGTTGCCCTGGGCATTGGTCAGGCCGAAAGCCCGCTCCTTGATGATCGGGTCACGGCCATTCCATAGGCCGACCGAGAGGCACAACTCCTGGCTGCTGTCGCAAATACCTGCCAGCCCGTCCTCGTTCCAGCGATAGGCGCGGGCGTGTGCGTGCTCGAAAGGGAAATGGTGCCAGGCATCGCCGTCGGCACTGTAGTCTTCCCGCACGGTGCCCCAGGCCCGCTCGGCCAGGTAGGGACCCCACCGGTACCAATCGGATTGCCCGGTGTGGGCCTCGCAAAGGCGTCGCCCTTCCTGTGAATTGGCGGAATCCGGCATGCCGGCTCAGCTTGCGCTGAGCGCCTCGAGCGCGCGTCTGAATCGTTCTTCCAACCCGTCGTGCTCGTCGGGCGGAACCGCACCGGTGACGTACCAGCTGCGCTCGAGCTCCAGCGGTTCGAGACGCTGGCGATTGCCAGTGAGGGACTGGGATAACTGCGCTACGCGGTACTGCATGCGTTCTTCGCGGCAGTCGGGTGGAGATTCGATTCCCGCGGCGATCTCGATCTCCAGGCAGAGCCGGCGCTTCGTCGCCAGGTTTCCTTCAAGCGCTGCCCTGATATTGCCTGCCGCGTCATCATCGCCTTCAACCGCGCTGCGCGCAGCAGCCAGCCGCTCCACGAGCCCGGCATTGGTTGAATCCCCGTCCAGCGATTTAATTGCCAGTCCGAGCGCCGCTACATCGACTTCCGCACCGGCGGCGATGGCAAGCTCCGCAGTCTCGCAGGCAGCAGACGCTTCGCGCACGGCGTTTAGCGCCTGCCGCTCCAGTTCCAGCCGGCCGCGTCTGCACAACGCCTGCAGCTTCTTGCTGCTCGCCCTGAATGCCTTATCAATTCGCTCGTGCTGGTCACGCGGGACCGGGCCGATCCGTCGCCAGCCGCTTTCGAGCTGGCGCAGGCGGGCCTGCGTCTCGCCGAGAAATTCGGCGTCGACGGCACCCTTTTCCAGCTGTTCGTTCAGGCTGGCGATCATTCCCTCGACCTGGTCGTTTACGGCACGTTTTTCAGCAAGGTTCTGCTTGCGTTCCTTGTCGGCCTCCGCGAAACGCGCCTTGCGCTGCTCGAATACGGCATCACAGGCCGCGCGGAACCGTTTCCACAGCTGTTGTTCCTTGCGCCTGCCGGCCTGCACGAGGGGTTTCCATTCTTTCTGTACCACGCGCGTCCGGTCCACGGCGCGACGCATATCGTCACTGCCGGCGAATCCCTCGACCTCGGCGATCAGCTTTTCGCGCCGCTCGATTTCCTGGCGACGCATGCCATCGAGATGCTCGTCTATCGAGGTACGCGCGGCATCGAAACGTTTCTGGATCTTGTTTTTCTCGCGACGGTCTACGGACCCGGCGCGGTGCCACTCCAGCTGTGCCTGCTTGAGCGCCTCGGACAGGTCGCGCCACGGCGGCGCCTCCCAATCGGTGTCCGCGGCCAGGCTCTCGAGCCGCGAACAGATTTCGTCACGGCGTGCCATGTTGGCCTTACGCTGATCCTTCTGCTTCTCGAAATAGGCCTGGCAGGGCTCATAGGCTTTCTCGCAGGCCGTATCGAAGCGGGTCCACAGCTTTTTTGCCGCCGGGCCGTCTGACTTGTCGAGCGTCTTCCACTCCTCCCGGTATTCCCGCACGGCCCGCGCCACTTTGGGGATCTCCAGGTCCGAGTCGGTCAGCTTCTCGGCTTTTTCGCATAGCTCTTCACGCTTTCGGTCCGTTCCCCAGTGACGCCAGCGCTTCAGCTCCGCCATCTTTGGCTCATTACGCTTGAGCCGCTGCATCAGTGCGTTCTTGCGCTTCTCCGGAAGATCGAGCCGGTTCAGCAGACTCAACGCCTTGTCATGCGCCGACACGGCCTCTTTCAGGCTGCCCGACTCGAGGCTCGCGTCATATCGATCCAGCAGTTCGCCGGCACGGGCCAGCTGTTCGTCCAGCTTCTGCGCTTCCTGTTCCAGGCGATGAAAAATACGTTCCCGCAGAACGCGAAACCGGTCATTCTGGGCTGCCGCTTCAGCAGCATCTTCTGGCTCGTTGCCGCGCTGCCAGCGTTCCTCGAAGCGCTCGAGGTCCGCGGTCAGCGCCGTATCGGCCTTTGCTTCCATCTCGTCCAGCAGTTCCTGCCGGGCCGCAATGCGCTGCCGGTCGCGGTCTCGCCGGCTGTCGTGTTCACTGACCTCCCGGACCAGCCGGTCGAACTCGCGTTCCATCGCCGACGAGGGTTCCGGCAGCTCGTGCCAGCGGCGGATCAGCTCGGATACCGACTCCGCCGGCCGGTCTGCCAGGTGTTCTTTCAGTGCATGAATTATCGCTTCGCGTCGCTGCTGTAGTTCCTGCAGCCGGCTCACCTGGTCTCGAATCCGGGCAATCGTTTCATTGAATCTGGTTTGCATCGCCAGGTCGACACCACCGGCGGCTTCCGCATGACGTCCCCAGTCCGCTTCCAGGCGTGCCGCCGTCCCCTGCTCCACCAGGCCGTCTGCACTAAAGCTCGTGCTCAGCAACTCATCGGCTGCGGCAGCGGTAGCCGCCAACCCGGCCTGTGCCTGTGCGGTTTTCTCGATGGCATCGAGTCGCGCCCGGGCCAGCCGATGAATTCCCTTGTCTCGTCCGCGAGACTCTTCCAGCAGCCGTTGCAGATGTGCCGGGTCCTCGACGGGTTGGGCTGCCGCCTCGCGAATCTCCTGCACCGGGTCGGACACCGCGATTTCGCACAGGAGATCCTGTGCATCCCCGCAATCGCCACTGAGGATCGACTGCAGCGCAGCCTTGCGCAGCTCGGGCTCCTGGGCATTACGCACCAGGAAACGAGTCATGCGCTCGTCACTGCGCTCGCGCATGAAGCGCATTCGGTACTCCAGCTCCGGCGAACCTTCCGCCTGGCCGGCTACCAGCGCCTGCAGGCGGGCAATGGCCAGCCGGCGAATTGCTTCGTCGGCGTCACGTTTTCCAAGCTCACCGAGGATTTCCAGGTCGACCAGCTTTTCCAGCGCGGCTGACCGGACATCCGGGTGTGGGTCGCCGGTGACGACATCGTCGAGGCTGGGATCACCCGTCTCCAGGCCTTCGATGTACTGGCGCCGGACATCCGGATCGGCGTGCTGCAGTTTTGATTTGAACCACATTGAATAGACTGCGAACTCCCTGAATGGGCGCAGTATAACTTGGGAACAGGTCGGCGCGTATGCGCCGTGCTCAGGTTGTGGCGAGCCGTGAAGCCGCCACCGCGCCGGCCCCGAATGGCGCCCGCCTTCCCAGCAGGTCTATCAGTTGGTCGAGACCCATCGGGCGGGCGAAATAGTGCCCCTGAACGTAATCGCAGCCCGCCTTGCGCACGTATTCGAGCTGCTCTTTCAGCTCTACCCCGTCCGCGCTGACCAGCATGCCGAGACTATGGCCCATCGCGATAATCGTGGCGATCACCGTGCGGTCATTGGCTCCCCGGGCAATTCGCCGCACGAACTCCTTATCGATCTTGAGACCGGCTATGGGCAGCTTGGTCAGGTGGGTCAATGACGAGTAGCCGGCTCCAAAATTGTCGATCCATACGCCGACATCGAGCACCTGCAGCTGC
>JAHEKH010000073.1 GCA_024638445.1 Gammaproteobacteria bacterium
GCGTCCAGCCAGGCTGCCTTCCAGGACGACCAGCGCATCCTCTTCACCCGTGTTCTTCTGCGACTGGTTCAGCCTGTCGCGGTACTTGCGGGTGTCGCGAAATTTCAGCGGGTCGAGTGGTTGTATCCCGGCTGCCAGCTCTTTGCGGTCTTCTTTATCGAGGAAATAATCGAGCCTCAGTCGCGCACCAATACGCATATGAAAAGAACACTTGGGGCAAACGTTGAGGTTGCGCTCCAGCTCCGCGCGATACAGGACAGCCTCGCACTCGGAACACTTTTCCCACAGCCCTTCCGGAACCGAACGGGACCGGTTTCTTGTCTTGATGCGCGACGGCATCAGCTTGCCGAACCAGCTCATCCGGACCCCGCGTGCATGGTGTCAGTCGTCATCATAGCAACCGATCATGTTCGCAGCAGCGGGATGCCGCACTGCGATGGATAGCGCACCTGGACCAGGGACAGCCCCTGCGCCGGTGCGGTCACACCGCCGCGGGTCCGGTCTCCGCTTGCCAGCAACTCCGAAACCCAGGCCGGCTCACGGGCGCCGCTACCGATCTCGACCAGCACACCGGTAATGATGCGAACCATGTTTTTCAGGAACGCATTGGCAGAAACCCGGATGACGATCTCGTCACCGTAGCGATCGATTTCCAGCGCCGAAACAAACCGGCTGGCGGTATTAGCCTGGCAGTCGGCGGCACGGAACGCAGAAAAGTCGCGTTCACCGGGAAACGCCGTCGCCGCAGCCCGCATCCGCTCTACCTCCAGCCGCCGCGGTATGCACCAGGCCCGTGGGTCCACACTGCGTGACGAGCGATTGATAATCCGGTAACGGTAACTGCGCTCGATGGCACTGAAACGGGCGCTGAAATCCTCTGCAACCTCACCGGCCCAGGTAACGCTGACCGTGGCGGGAAGGTTCGAGTTAGCACCCAGCATCCATGACCGCGGTGTTCGCCCGGTCGCAGAATCGAAATGCACCACTTGCGCCATGGCATGCACACCGGCATCGGTCCGTCCGGCGCAAACCGTCGCGATGTCCTGGTCCGCGACCCGCGACAAGGCCGTCTCAACGGCTGCCTGCACGCTGGGCGCCTCGGGCTGGCGCTGCCAACCGGAAAAAGGCGCGCCGTCATACTCGATAATCGCCGCGTACCGCATGCACCCAGCGTATTTTCAAACCGCGGGGAACGCAACGCAGACTGATTGCCGGATGCCGGAACGAAAACGCCCCTCGCAGGGAGGGGCGCCGGATGACGGTCGGGGTGGAGTCAGGTGAGACTGGACAGCATATCGCGGGCGTCGGCCTGCTGCGTCTCGTTGCCCTCGGCCAGCACCTCTTCGAGTATTCCGCGTGCGCCGTCGGGATCGCCCATGTCCATGTACGCGCGGGCAAGGTCCAGCTTGGTGCCGACTTCGCTGAGCTCATCGCCGCCATCCGGCAGCGCGAGATCAGTGGTGGCCACCTTGACGGTGGTGCGGTCTTCGCCCTCCGGCAGGTCTTCGCCAACATCCAGGTCGATACCACCAGAGTCTTCGTCTACCAGGATCTCGTCAGCTTCGGCGCCTGTCGGCACCTGCACCGTGTCTTCTTCACCAAAAATCGAGGCGGAAAAAATATCCTCCGCACCGGCGGTCGATTCTTCGGGCCCGATCATCTTCGTTTCGTCGGACTCGTCGTCGCCAAAAACCTGCGCGGAAAAGGCATCGTCAGTATGGGTACCCGTCGGCTCCTCGTCGGCGGCAATCAGCCGCGTCGCGTTGGCGTCGTCGTCATTGAATGCGGAAATATCGACGTCCAGCGAATCGCCATGCAGTGTCTCGACTTCGGCCGAGAAATGACCGGTGTCGCCGGTATCGATTGCCGGGCCGGTCTGCTCCATCGACTCTTCCAGTGCCTCGAGGTCACGCGCGGTTTCTTCGTCGTCCCCGCTGTCGAGACCGCCAAACACGTCGCCGATATCGAGATCGAGTGCATCACCACCCGCCGTGAGCTCCGTCGTCGGCGCCGGAAGTTCGCTGGTGGCATCGGACTCGACGCCGAAAATGTCGCCAAATTCCTGCTCGTCCTTCGAAGCCGCCTGTTCGTCTTCGGCGGGAGTGGCCGTGCCGCTGGCGAGGTCCAGGTCGACACCCAGGTCGCTGAGATCCATCTCGGCGGTCTCATCCGTGTCGGTATTGCTGAGACGGCTGCGAATCTGCTCCTTGATCTCGTCGACCGGTTCGGGACGGGTCTCGTCGTCATCCACCGGCAGACCGGACAAATCGTCATCGCTGAAGTTGAGATCCAGCATGTCGTTGATCGTGTCGGCGCTGCTGGGCGTTTCCATGGTTTCTGCCGAATCTGCCTGGACGCCTTCGGCACCGGCTTCGTCGACACCTGCATCGCCGAAAGCACCGTCGAAATCGAGATCGATCGAGTCGTTTCCGGCGGGCGATTCTTCCCCGGTATCGAGATCCACGGACGCCTGCTGACCGGTGGGCGAAAACTCCAGATCGATATCGGCCGCTGCACCGCCCATACCGCTGTCGCCCTGGAAAAGCTCGTCTTCGGGGCAAATCTGCTTACCCATGATCGCGATCTTGTCCCACTCGCCGGCAATCTGGTCCGGCATGGACTCACGGAGTTCGTGTGCAGTCGACCGGAATTCATCCTGGTTGCCCCACACGAAGAATATCTCGAGCAGCTTCATCCGCAGGTCGATGCGCTCGGGTTCCCGCGCCACCGCTTTCTTGACCAGGTCAGAGGCCTGGTCGTAAAGCCCGTAGGCCATGTGGAAATCGGCTTCGGCCAGTGGATCGGACTGGTCGAGCTTGAGTTCGCCACCGACAGTATCCTCGAAAGGATATTCGCCGGACTCCGTATCGGCAGCCTGCGCCGCACTGAAGTCGACCGGCTTGAAGGTGCCGCTGTCGTCGAAGAACTCGACCTCGGCTGTCGACGAGGTCTCGGCATCCGGAAATTCCGGCCGCTTCATCTGTGCCGTCTGGTCGTCAACCGTCTCCTGTGCTTCGCGGGTCAGCGCCTCGATGGCGTCGTTGTCCTCGGTCCGCCGGCCGCGCAGCGCCGTCATACCAAAGACAGCGAGCGCTACGGCGCCCAGACCCAGCCACAGCCACAGGCTGCCCAGGGCACCCTTGGCGGCATCGACAACCCGGGTGACGATGCCGGGCTCGTCGGGCAGTGAAGTCGTGACGACCGGCACGTCGGTCGTTCCGGCGTCGGTCGTGCTGTCGGTGCCGGCAGCGACTGTGTCCGTGCCGTCATCGGCCGCGGTATCGACAACGCTGTCGACGCCCGCCTGCACGGCATCGGTGCCGTCCATCGTGTCAGAACCGGGTTGTCCGGCAGTTGCCTGACCGGCGTCGGTAGTAACACTATCGGTGGCCGTGTCTGTTGCGACGGCGTCAGTCGTTTCAGGCGAATCGACCATCGTGTCGGTCGTGCCCGCAGAGACGACGGGGCCGGTCACCTGTGACCCGTCAGCCACCTGGCGCTGCAGTTCGGCCAGCTCGGAATCCCGCACGCTCAGGAGACGGCGTATTTCCTCGAGGTCGGAGCGCAGCTGGTCGTTTTCGGTCGACAGGCGGGCAATGTCCGCCTCGTTTCGCACCAGCGTTTCGCGGCTGATCGCATCCATGCCGCTGGCGCCGGCGCCCGCACCGGCATCGGTGCCGGTTCCGCTGCCGTCCGGTTCCACCAGCTGCAGGCGGGAAGGCTCAGGCGCGCTGCTGACTGTAGACGGCGCTGCACCCGCGGTCGCGACGCGCGCCGGGGTTCCGGAACGCCATGCCCGGTTGTGGGCAACCGCAGTTGCGAAGGCGTCGGGCTGGGCCACGGCCTCAATAGCGGCTCGCGTCGGAATTCGAAGCGTCGACCCTTCTTTCATGAGATTGATGTTGCCGAGAAACGCGTCCTGGTTAGCGCGATAAATAGCAACCATCATCTGGTTCATGGTGACTGACTTGTCCGTCCGCAGTCGCTCGGCAATACCCCACAGCGTTTCGTTACGCCGGATCGGACCGTAGGCGGCACCAAAGGACGGTGGCGTGGCCGAGTAGGTGCGTCGCGGCGGCGGACTCGTTCGCTGCGGTTCGCGATAGACCTGGCCCGAGGAAGGCCGCGTCTGGCTCTGCACGCTGCGCGGTACCGCGACCGGTGCCGGCGCGGCAGCTTCCGGGGTCGGCAGGAAAACGGGTGGATCGAGCAGCACGGTGTATTCGCGCAGCAAACGGCCGCGGCGCCATTCCGCTTCGACCAGGAAGGTCACGAACGGCTCGGATATTGGCTGCCTCGACAGCACTCGCAGCACATCGCGGGAACCGACCCGGTCGACGCGAAAGCGCAAGCCGGAAAGGAAATCCGGGCGGTCGAGACCATATCGCTCGAAGGTTTCTCTCGATGCGATAGACGCCGTCAGGTTCGCAATCTCCTCGGCAGTCGCCGAAGTGATCTCGATCTCCGCATCCAGTGGCTCATTGAGACTGGAATTGAGATTGATCTCGCCAAGCGCCAGCGCATGCACCAGCGACGGGACGAGAGCGAAAGCAAAAATTATCGCAACCGCGGGGCGTACTCTCACAGACACTCCTCGGACAGCCGGAAACGACGCAAGGTGCCGGACCTTGCGAAAAACAGACAATACTGCGCGCGTAAAGCTCATATGTTTCTTTACATTCGCTGGCTAAATATAACTTATAAGTAATCTTTTACCAAGATTTCAGCAATTTGCACGCTATTGAGCGCGGCACCCTTGCGAACATTGTCCGACACGACCCAGAGGTTGAGCCCCCGGGGATGCGAAATGTCCTCGCGGATACGCCCCACGAACACCGGATCGGTACCCGCCGCGTGCTTCGCCGGCGTCGGATACCCGCCCGGCTGACGTTCGTCAACGACTGTTACGCCCGGGGCATCGGCAAGCAACTCGCGCGCATCCGCCGCACTCAGCGGTTCGCGCATCTCGATATGTACTGCCTCTGAATGACCGTAGAACACCGGCACACGCACTGCGGTCGGATTCACCGCAATCGTGTCGTCGCCCATGATCTTGTGTGTCTCCCAGACCATTTTCATCTCTTCCCGCGTGTAACCGCTATCGAGAAAGCTGTCGATATGGGGCCGGACATTGAAGGCAATCTGTAGTTCGTTGTCGTCGAGCGGGCGTCCGTTCATGAGGCGCGCGGTCTGGCCGGCCAGCTCTTCGACGGCGCTGCGTCCTGCTCCCGATACTGCCTGGTAGGTTGCCACGTTAATTCGCTCGATTCCCACTCTGTCGTAAATTGGTTTCAGGGCTACTACCAGCTGGATCGTCGAACAGTTCGGGTTGGCGATGATGTTTCGCTGCCTGAACTGCCCTATGGCGTCGGGGTTAACCTCCGGCACCACCAGCGGCACGTCCTCGTCATAGCGAAAGCACGATGTGTTGTCGACGACCACACAGCCCTGCTCCGCTGCCCTGCTCGCGTGTTCCTCGGAAACCGAGCCCCCGGCGGAAAACAGCGCGATGTCGACTCCGCTAAAGTCGAACTCCGCGAGGTTTTCCACGTCCAGCATGCGTGCACCGAAGCGAACCTGCCGGCCGGCGGATCGCGCGCTCGCCAGGGCGTGCACGCGGGCCGCGGGGAAGCGCCTTCCGGCTAACAGGCCGAGCATATTTTCGCCGACCAGGCCGGTGGCACCTGCCACTGCGAGAACGATATTCTCTTTCATACCGGGGCCCTCAAACTGCCACCTTCGTCACAAAATTGAACTTAATATGGTCCGGATCCGGCCGGAATCCGCGGCGTGGGGCTGGAAACCCCGGCATTCTGGGCGCGATGCCGCAGGGCGTGATCGACCAGCACGAGGGCCAGCATGGCCTCGGCGATAGGCGTCGCCCGCAAGCCGACACACGGATCGTGCCGGCCGGTCGTGACCACCTCCACGGGCTGGCCCGTCACATCGACGCTGGCACAGGGCAGCCTGAGGCTCGACGTGGGTTTCAGCGCAATACTCACGAGGATGTCCTGCCCGCTGGAAACCCCGCCCAGCGTGCCGCCGGCCTGGTTTCCCGCGAAACCATCCGGGTTAATTTCGTCGCGATGCTCCGTGCCCTTCTGGGCCACGCTGGCAAACCCGGCGCCGATCTCCACACCCTTCACGGCGTTGATGCCCATCATTGCGTGGGCGATATCGGCATCGAGCTTGTCGAATACCGGCTCACCCCAGCCCGGCGGCACGCCCCGCGCCACCGTGTTGACCCGTGCACCGACCGAATCGCCGGACTTGCGCAGGCGATCCATAAAGGTTTCGAGTTCGGCAACCCGCGACGGGTCGGCACAAAAAAACGGGTTGTCGTCCACGGTGTCGAGATCGACAGGATCGAGCACGATGTCACCGATCTGCGCGAGAAAACCCTGGATGACAACGCCATATTCCTCGGCAAGGTACTTGCGGGCGATCGCTCCGGCGGCCACGCGCATCACGGTTTCCCGGGCTGATGAGCGGCCACCGCCCCGGTAATCGCGAAAACCGTATTTCTGCTGGTAGGTGTAGTCGGCATGCCCCGGGCGAAAACGGCCCGCGATCTTGCTGTAGTCCTTCGGCCGTTGATCGACGTTCTCGACCACCATTCCAATCGGTGCGCCCGTAGTGCGGCCCTCGAACAGCCCGGACAGGATGCGCACCTGGTCAGGCTCGCGACGCTGGCTGGTATGCCGTGACTTGCCGGTGCGCCTGCGCTCGAGGTCGGCCTGGATATCTTCCTCCGTCAGGGCCAGTCCCGGAGGGCAGCCATCGACGATACAGGCGAGCGCCGGGCCGTGGCTCTCGCCACACGTGGTAACCGTAAACAGCTTGCCGAGTGTATTGCCGGACATCAGGCGCACCTGCGGCCGAACTGGGAACGGAACCTGTCGACGTCCGCTGCCCGCAGTACCAGCACACCGCTGCCACCGTTGGCGAAATCGCACCACTCGAAAGGAACGTCCGGGTAAGCATCAGCCAGCGCCGCGGCACTTTCGCCCGCTTCCACCACCAGCAGCCCGCCGGGATTGAGATGGTCTGCAGCGCCGTGAAGAATTCGATGGATCAACTGCAGACCGTCTTCGCCGGCCGCCAGGGCAATCTCGGGTTCACGTGCGTACTCGTCGGGCAAAGAGGCCATCGACGCTGCACCGACATACGGCGGATTGCTGACGATGAGATCGTAGCTACGGCCCTGCACACCCGCATAGAGATCGGACTCCATCACGTCGACAAAGTCACCGAGATCATGCGCAGCCAGGTTACGCCGGGCAACTTCGACGGCCGCCGGCGAAATATCGACGGCGTCGACGTGAACACCGAGATAGGCGGCGATGGCGACGGCTATGCAGCCGCTGCCGGTGCCGATATCCAGCGCGTTTTTTATGTCGTCGGCTTCGCACCATGGCCTGAAGCCGTTCTGGATCAGTTCGGCTATAGGTGAACGCGGCACCAGCACATCGGGGGTAACTTCGAACCGCAGACCGGCAAACCACGCTTCGCCGGTCAGGTAGGCCGCGGGGCAACCTTCGTCGATCCGCCGGCGGATGAGCGCAACCGCGGCATCGCGCTCGGCCGGTGTCACCCGCGCCGCATAGAAATACTCCGGCACGGCGAAATCGAGTGACAGCGCATGAAAGACCAGCACCCGCGCTTCATCGGCGGCATTGTCGGTGCCGTGCCCGAAATGACGGCCGACCTCATTAAGACGACTCACCCCCCAGCGGATGAGGTCGCCCACTGTTTTCAATTTACTCGTCTCGTGCTTCATTGCCACCTGGCCCCGCTCAGCCGCCGGCGCCATGATATAACGCCGCCTGCTGCACCGCGACAGATTAAATGGATAATGTTGCCTGTGAAACGAAACATCCTCATCGTTACTGCCCTCGGCCTGGCCGCCTTCGCGATCGGTCTCGGGATGGGCCGCCTGGCCGACCGGCCGGCCGAACCGGTCGCGGCAACCGTCTTCGCCAGCCCGCGGGAACTGCCCCCTGTCGACCTGCTCGACCCGTCCGGCGCCACGATTGACTCGTCGGCATTCACGGGTGGGTGGGACATCCTGTTTTTTGGTTTCACCCACTGTCCGGACATCTGCCCCACCACCCTCTACCGGCTGGCCGCGCTGCAGGACCGGCTCGACGACCTGCCGCCGGGCCGGCAACCCACCGTCTGGCTGGTGTCAGTCGATCCGTTGCGCGACACCCCGCCGGTGCTCGAGAAATATCTCTCGGCTTTCGGGCCCGGGGTCACCGGCGCAACGGGCAGCGCCGAAGCGATTGCCGGTTTTGCGGAGGGACTCGGCGTCGCCTATCAACAGCTGCCGGAGGGCGACAGCTACACGGTGTCACACACCTCGGCCCTGTTCCTGGTCGATCCGCAGGCCCGGCTCGCGGCGCTGTTTACCACCCCGCTCGACTGGCAGGCGATCGAGGCCGATTACCGCGAGCTGGCCCGATGAACTGGCTGAAGACAGCCCCGTTACTCCTCGCGATTGCAGCAATCGCCGCCTGCGCCCCTGGCGGACCCGCCGTGGACGAGGCCTGGATCCGGACCCCGCTGCCGGGCAAATCCATGACGGCAGGCTACTTTACACTGCGTAACGACAGCGATACCGACATCGTGCTGACCGGCGCATCGAGCGACCGCTGGGCCGACGTCAGCCTGCACGAGACACGCACAACCGATGGCGTCTCCCGCATGCACGCCATCGACAGCCTGACGCTCAGACCGGGCGAGCAGCTGCATTTTCAACCCGGCGGTCTGCACTTGATGTTGATGAGACCCGGTGCCGATGTGGCAAGCGGCGATGCGATCGGGCTCACGCTGCATTTTGCCGACGGCTCATCGCTACAGGCGACCGCTGTCGTCAGGGATCTCGCCCCGTGAGCGGAAAACTCTCGGCACTGGTCCAGTCGATCCTGCCCCAGCACCTGATCTCCCGCATCACGGGCTGGGCTGCGCGCAGCCGGCTGGCGCCGGTACGGGGGCTGTTGATCGGGGTCATCACCCGGCTGTACCGCATCGACATGAGCGAAGCGGAGAACCCGGATCTTTCCGCCTACGAGAGTTTCAACGACCTGTTTACCCGGGCGCTGCGCGCCGGCGCACGGCCTGTCCTGGCGCAGAGCGGGGAACACATCTCGCCTGCGGATGGGGTCATTTCCCAGTGCGGGCCGGTGGAGGACGGACTGCTGCTGCAGGCGAAGGGCCGGCACTACACCGCGGCCGCGCTACTGGCAGACGAATCAGCGGGCGCACACTATCGCGACGGCAGCTTCGCCACGATTTACCTGGCACCACACAACTATCACCGGGTGCACGCCCCGATTGACGGCCGGCTGGTACGGATGACCTACATTCCAGGCCGGCTGTTCAGCGTCAGCCCGTCCACCACGCGTTCGGTGGATTCTTTGTTTGCCCGCAATGAGCGCGTCGTATTTCATTTCGAAACCGATTCCGGTCCGCCCTGTGCGCTGGTTATGGTTGGTGCGCTGAACGTGGGCAGCATCGAGACCGTGCACGCCGGTGTCATCGCACCCGGGCCTCGCAGGCCGCAGCGATGGGACTATGACCAGCCGCCGTATTACCGGCAGGGCGACGAACTGGCTCGCTTCAACATGGGATCGACGGTGATCCTGCTGATTGGCCACGGCGGGGCGGTGCCGCTGCCGGAGCTGGCCGAAGGCAGCGAGGTTCGGGTCGGCGAAAGACTGACGGCTCAGCCGATCGACGCAACATAGATCGCCGCGATCGTCTCCAGGCCCGCCTGGTCGGCGGCATCGAATCGATCCGGGTGCGGGCTGTCGATGTCCAGCACGCCCAGGTCCTCTCCCTGGCGCAGAAGTGGAACGACAATTTCCGATCGCGACAGGGGATCACAGGCGATGTGGCCGTCAAACTCATGCACATCGGCCACCCGCAGGGATTCGCGCCGGGCCATCGCCGTCCCGCAGACACCGCGGCCGAGCTCGATGCGCGTACACGCGGGCGCGCCGTTGAACGGCCCCACCACCAGCTCACCGTCGCGCATGAAGTAAAACCCAGCCCAGTTGATATCGGGCATGCGCTGAAATAACAGCGCGCTGAGGTTGGCTGCATTCGCTACCGGATCGTGTTCACCGTCCAGCAGCGCGCGAGCTTCCTGTGCCAGGGAATCATAAAACGCCTGCTTCATATCAGCTCCGATCGTACGGAAAAGCGAGAACATCCGACAACCGCCCGGTGCCCGCAGCCAGCATCAGGACGCGATCGAAGCCCAGGGCCACACCGCTGCAGTCCGGCAAGCCGGACTCCAGCGCGGCGAGCAGCCGCTCGTCGAGCGGTGGCACGGGCCGGCCGCTGCGGCGGCAGCGTTCCTGCTCGGCGACGAAACGGCGCCGCTGCTCCCGCGGATCGGTCAGCTCGTGAAAACCATTGGCCAGTTCCATGCCAGCCAGAAATACTTCAAATCGCTCGGCGACCGGCGGATCGTCCGGTCTTACCTGGGCCAGCGCCGCCTGGCTGACCGGGTAGTCGGAGACGACCGTGATCTTCTGCGCATCCAGACCGGCAGCGACCACGGTGCCCAGCAGCAGGTCGAGCATGTCGTCGCGAGTGGCGGATGCGGGAACCTCGACGGCAGCGCGCCGGCAGGCATCGCGCACCGCAGCCTCATCGCCGGTCAGCGGATCGACACCTGCGCCACTCAGGAAGGCATCGCGGTAAGTCGTCCGGTCTACCGGGATAGCCCGGTCCAGCAGGACCTCAATCAGCGCCGCAGTTTCCGCCGCCAGGTCGAGATAATCCATGTCGTGGCGATACCACTCGACCATCGTGAACTCGGGATTGTGCCGTTGGCCGGCTTCGCCATCGCGAAACACCGGGCACACCTGGTACATGTCGGGTCCGCCGGCGCACAGCAGGCGCTTCATGGCATGTTCCGGCGAGGTATGCAGGTACATCGTGCGGCCATCCGACGGCCTGACCGGGATGCCGGGAATGTTGGGATCGGGGCAGGAGGTGGCGACCAGCAGGGGCGTCTGCACCTCCAGCACCCCGAGCCCGGCAAAAAACCCGCGTGTCGCGCGCAACAGCCGTGCGCGTAGCGCTAACGCGTCCCAGGACGCCGCAGGCTGCCAGTCCACGGGGGTTCAGTCACGCGCGCGACCGACGTACTCGCCGGTGCGTGTATCGACCTTGATTACGTCGCCCTGCTCGACAAACAGCGGCACGCGCACCACCGCGCCGGTTTCGAGCGTTGCCGGCTTGACGCCGCCCTGGGCCGTATCGCCCCGCACACCGGGGTCGGTTTCGGTAATCGTCAATTCCACGAAATTCGGTGGCGCCACGATCAGCGGAGAATTGTTCCACAGTGTCACCAGGCAAATGTCCTGCTCCTTGAGCCATTGCCCCGCATCGCCGACTACCGCCGTCTCCGCAGCGTACTGCTCGAAAGTATCGGGCTCCATGAAATGATAGAACTCGCCGTCGTTGTAGAGGTACTGCATGTCGGTATCCATGACATCGGCTGCCTCGATCGATTCACCGGACTTGAAGGTCTTGTCGATGACCCGCGCAGTCTTCAGATTTTTGAGCTTCACGCGGTTGAAGGCCTGACCCTTGCCCGGCTTGACGAATTCATTCTCGACGATGACGTGCGGGTCGCCATCGAGCATGACTTTGAGCCCTGAGCGGAACTCGTTGGTGCTGTAACTAGCCATTTATCCTCAGAAAAATGCGCAGTGGACAAAAATCGCCCGTCATAATAACCGTTCGGGCTCAAGGAGTAACGGCTTTTGACGATCTTAGAGGTCGTAGACCCATCCGGCGTGCGCCGGGAAAACACTGTACCTGCCTGCCTGTAAAACCGGGACCGGTTACGCATTTTGAGCCAGTGAACGCGCTATGATATTGCCCGCAACTGCTACCGGGAGTACTGATTTGAGCGAGCAGACCGGCATACCCGTCATCGTCGTCAGCCAGCGCCAGGACGATGTCGAGGCTATCAGCCGTGCCCTGCGTAACGCCGGCCAGGCGGCCCACTGCCAGTGGGTGCAGGACTCCCGGTCGCTCGGTGACGTACTGTCGGCCGGCCGCGCCCAGCTGCTTTTTTCCGTCCTCGATGGCGACCACGACCGGTTGCTTTACGTGGCCGACCAGCGTGACCGCGTAGCGGCCGGGCTGCCGATACTGGCCGTCGATCAGCCCGTAGACGAAAAAACAATTGCCCGCGCAATGGTCGACGGCGCCCAGGACCTGGTGTCGCTGGAGGACCCGATTCGCCTCAGCACGGTTGCCATCCGCGAACTGCGTGCTTTCTGGACGCTGCGTGAACTGAAGACCGCCCGCGCGGAAAATCGTGCTCTGCAGGACCAGCTGTCCAGCCTGATCGACGAGGCCGTCGACGGCATCGTCTATGTCGCCGAGGGCATCATCGCGAACGTGAACCCCGCGTGGCTCGAATTATTTGGCTATGCCGATGCGGAAGACCTGGTCGGCACGCCGATCCTGGATATCTTCGCCCCCGAAAGCCGTGCTGCGATCAAGGGGGCCCTGGTCGCCTGTAACCAGGGCAAGTGGGCCGGTCACAAGATTTCGGTCCGGGCCACCAGCAGCGACGGCGGTACCCTGACGATGCAGGCCGAAGTCGATACGAGTCAGCATGACGGCGAACCCTGTATACGCATCAGCATGGAGCCCGAGTCACCGACCGTCGTAACGCCGGCCCTGGCCGATCACCGGCACCCGGTAACCGGCCTGTTCCTGCGCCAGTACTTCGTTGAAAAACTCGAGGAAACGCTGACCGGACCGCCAGCCCCCGGTGTCACCGTGCTCGCCTACATGAAGCCGGACGACATGGACGAAACCCGCGACCTGCTGGATCCGATCGTCAGCGATCAGCTGATGCAGGACATGGCGCGGATGCTGAAAAACTCGGTCAAACCCGCCGATCTCTACGGCCAGTTTGGTGGCGATATCTTCATGGTGCTCCTGTCGCGAGGAACGATGCGCGATGCGCGGGCCTGGGCCGAGGACCTGCTGCGGACCGTTCGCCGCCATGTTTTCGAAGTTGGCGACAAGTCGATCCCGATGACGTGCACCGTCGGCCTCGCCCAGTTCGACGCCCACAACGATGACGTCAATATCCTGATGAACAAAGCGCAGCAGGCATTCCGGGACGGCCGCGAGGCCGGCGGTGACAAAGTCGTGCTGCTCGAAAAAGACGGGTCAATCGATCGCGGTGCGCCCGCGGTTCCGGTCGAAGACATCAAGCGTTGCCTGATGCAGGATGGTTTCCGGCTCGTATTTCAGCCCGTTGCCAGCATGATGGGCAAGAGCCGGCGCATGTTCGACGTACTGATACGAATGCTGGGCGAAGAAGGCAAGGAAATCATGCCCGGCGACTTCCTGCCGGTGGCACGGCAAAACGGGCTGATGAAGAACATCGATCGCTGGGTGATCGGAAACGCAATCGTTTTTTGCGTCAAGGACCGCCCGAGCCAGCTGTTCATCCGCCTGTCCGAAGAATCCATTCCGGACCGCACGCTGGTTCCGTGGATCGGCAAGCAGCTGCAGGCTTACAAGGTGTCACCGTCCCAGCTGGTGTTCCAGATCACCGAGCAACACGCCGAAGAACACCTGAAAGAAGCGAAAGAACTGGTCGAACAGATCAAGGCGCTGGGCTGTGGTTTTGCGCTGGAGCATTTCGGTGTCGGCCACCGCCCGCTGCAGGTCCTCGAGCACGTGCCGGCCGACTACCTGAAGGTCGATGGCTCACTCATGGAGGGCCTGACACGCAATCGCGAGATCCAGAAACGAGTGCGGCTTTACATCGAGTCGGCGAAAGCGAAAAACATCGAGACGATTGCCGAGCGCGTCGAAGACGCCAACACCATGGCTGTGCTCTGGCAGCTCGGCGTCGAGTTCATCCAGGGTTACTACGTCCAGGGACCGGAGGAAATCGTCCTCGAGTCCGAAGGCTCCGAGCAGTCCGAAGGCTCCGAGCAGTCCGAAGAGTCAGCCTGAATCTCTCCGATCAGAGACGCTGCAGGCTGCGGATCCGGTCCTCCAGCGGCGGATGCGTGGAAAACAGCCTGGCCAGGCCGGCCTTCACCCCGCCGGAAATACCCATCGCAGCCATTTGCTTGGGCAGATCCGACTCCCTGCCCTGCCCGAGTCGCTCCAGCGCACGGATCATCTTGTCGCGGCTGGCAAGCGAGGCACCGCCTTCGTCGGC
>JAHEKH010000181.1 GCA_024638445.1 Gammaproteobacteria bacterium
GCTTCTCGTCATAGGGCTTGAAGAGAAACAGGTCCGGCTTCTCCATCCCGTATGGCCAGCACAACCTGGTCGTCGGCCACCAGTTGCGCTTTCATCATTGACCCGCTGGTCCCTTGACCCGGTTGATCGATCAGCCGCAGCGCCAGGTCCGATTTGCCCGCCCCGCTGTCGCCGAGGATCAATATTCCATGGCCCCCGACCGCGATGCAGCTCGCGTGCCGGCTAGTCATCCTTCGGTGGTCTCCAGCCGGCCGGCAGTGCTGGCAGGCGCACGGTAAACCGGGCACCCAGCACCGGCCTTTGGCCGGTGTCGTCTGGCTCGCTGTGCCGGTTTGTGGCGTAGATCTTGCCGCCATAGGCCTCGACGATCTGCTTGGTGATGCTCAGACCGAGCCCGGAGTTCTTGCCGAACGACCCTTCCGGCCGATCGGTATAGAAGCGCTCGAATATCTTTTCCGTGTCGGCCGGATCGATGCCCGGTCCGCAATCCTCGACCCGGAACTCGATCGTTCGCTGGCCGCGGCGCAGGATCACCTCGACAGTCTTGTCGCCCGGACTGAACGACACCGCATTGTCGATCAGGTTGCGCGCCACCTGGCCCAGCCGGGTGTCGTGCCCGAGCACAAGATACGGCTTGGCCTGCGTCACCCCGGCCGGCGGTGGTTCGACCTTGAGCATGCAGGCCGCGACATCCGGCTTGCACACCTCATTGTGGATGCCGGTCACCATGTCGAGAAGTTCGGCCAGGTCGACAGGTTCGGCCTTGGCCCGCGCCAGTTCGGCATCGAGCCTGGAAGCATCGGAAATATCGCTGATCAGCCGGTCGAGCCGCATGACGTCGGCGGTGACGATTTCCACCAGCCGCCGGCGCTGCTCCTCGGTCTTGGCGTAATCGAAGGTCTCCACCGCACTGCGCAGCGACGTCAGTGGGTTTTTCAGTTCATGCGCCACATCGGCTGCAAACGCTTCGATCGAGTCGATCCGGTTGTAGAGTGAGTTGGTCATGTCCCGCAGCGCCCCTGAGAGGTGGCCGACCTCGTCGCGCCGGGATGAAAAATCGGGGATCTCGACCCGGTTGTTGACACCGCGCCGAACCCGCTCGGCCGACGCCGCCAGCCGCCGGATCGGTTCGGCGATATGCCCGGCCAGCGATACCGACAACAACACCGCCACCAGAGCGGCGACCAGGAAGGTGAAGATCACGATCCGCCGCTCGTTGCGCAGCACCTGATCGATCTCACCGCCCTGTGTCGACAGCACCAGCGAACCCAGAACCGCCCTGAACCGCTGCACCGGGATCGCCACCGAAACGATGATCTCGTTGGCCTGGTTGACCCTCACGATACTCACCGAGGCGCCGTTCAGCGCCGCTGTAACCTCTGGGAACTCCTTGCCGTTCTCCAGGCCGTATTCCTTTTGCAGGGGATAGTTGTTGGCGAACATCCAGTCGTTCAGCCCGCTCCACCAGCGACTGAGGAAGTTTGCCGACGGTTTGTCGAGCGGTGGCAGGTCGATGCGCAGGATTTCGCCGCGGCCGTAGAAGTATTGGCTGTCGACCACCAGCAGGCCCTCGCGATCGTAGATCCGCGCCCGCGTGTTCGTCGACTTCACCAGTCGGCGCAACACTGGTCCGGCCTGCTCGGGCTTGATCAGGAATTCCAGGTTGCGCAGCTCGTCGAGGTCGACCGCCGCATCCTCTCCGAGCTGCTGCTCGATCAGCTTGTCGTAATCCAGGACGATCCGTCCGGTATCGACCGCCGCCGAAGACGACACCGCCGCCCCCATGATCCGGCCCTGGGTCATCAGGCTTTCGACCCGGGCATCGATCAGGCTTTCGCGCGACTGGTTGAAATACAGGATACCGCCGACCAGGATCACCAGCCCGACGAAGTTGATCAGGATAATACGGCTGGTCAGCCGCGCCGGCGCTAGCCGATGCAGCCAGGAAAGAGGGCCACTGGCGACAGTCTGGTCGAGTTCGGCGGTTTCGCCGCTGTCGTCGTAGTTGGCCTGGCGGGGAATTTCAGCGTTAACGGCCATTTCAGCGATGTCTATAGCACTTCTCGCCTGCCGGCGCACGACCGGTGGTGGTCAAATGCTGAATCGAATGCCGTGCGGTTTCAGGATTCCTTGAACCTGTATCCGACGCCATACAAGGTCTCAATGGCATCGAAATCATCGTCGACGACCTTGAACTTCTTGCGCAGCCGCTTGATGTGGCTGTCGATCGTGCGGTCATCGACGTACACCTGATCGTCGTAGGCCGCATCCATCAACGAATCGCGACTTTTGACGATGCCCGGCCGCTGCGCCAGTGACTGCAGGATCAGGAACTCGGTCACCGTCAGCGTCACCGGCCGGCCGCCCCAGGTGCACGAGTGCCGATCCGGGTCCATCAGCAACTGACCGCGTTCGATGGCTCGCGACGTTTCGATGGTCACGGCCGCTGCGTCTTTGGGTTGCGCCCGCCGCAATACCGCCTTTACCCGCTCGACCAGAAGGCGTTGCGAAAACGGCTTTCGGATGAAGTCGTCAGCGCCCATCTTGAGGCCGAACAGTTCATCGATTTCATCGTCTTTCGATGTCAGGAAGACAACCGGCAGGTCGGAACGCTGGCGCAGCCGCCGCAGCAGTTCCATGCCATCCATGCGCGGCATCTTGATATCGAATATCGCCATGTCGGGCGGATTGTCTTCCAGCCCTTGCAGGGCGGCAACACCATCCGTGTAGGTTTGCGTCAGATAGCCTTCGGCCTCCAGCGCCATGCTCACGGATGTCAAAATATGCCGGTCGTCATCGACCAGCGCAATCGTTGGCATTTTCTTACCCATCGCTTTATTGACCCCTTTAGCGATCTACGCGTTTAACTAGGGTAAATTGTGGCGTGGACAGGCCGTCCGAATCAGCGAAATTCCCGGGAATTTCCTGCTGCCGCCGTCGAATATGGCGCAAACATGGTGCCGCAAGGTCGCGAGCGCAAGTCAAAACATGGTGCGGTTGGATCGATCTCGACGATTTTGGCTCCGGCGCCTGCAGGAAATAGCTCGGTATCCGGTTACGTTTCGCGGTACACAAACTGCGCTTCCGGCAGTGGACTAACGCAATAGTATGGTTGCGCTGGGTGTCGCGATTGCATAGTTTTGCGTCGTCAAGGGAATAGGAAAGGCAGAAACATGTTTGCGGTGGCGGAACCCCGTCGATCAGTGCCGCAGGTCATGAGGCCATCACCCCATAGGTCAATACAGATATGAGAACGCATCCGGTGCATGCCCGCCAATCTCGCGTTCGAGTGCCAGCCACTGCGTCCAGGGAACGGCGCATGCGCTGAAAGATGAGGGAAATTTAGCGTGCAGGTCATCGGCAGGGTCAATCCGAACAATACAATTACTGGTCTGGGGCTGAACGAAGTCGCAAAGGTTTTTTATAACCTCAACGAACCCCAGCTGTATGAGCGCGCCATCGCCCGCAACGAGGGCGTCGTCGCCGCCGGCGGTGCCTTCGCCGCCATGACCGG
>JAHEKH010000182.1 GCA_024638445.1 Gammaproteobacteria bacterium
GTCTGATTCAATTGTTTATTCGCTCGGTGTCGGTGACTCGATCGACTTCGACATGGACCTGATCCATCGATACAGCCTGGCCGTGCATGCGTTCGACCCGACGCCTTACTCGGAAGAGTGGGTTGCAACACTGGAGCTGCCGGCCAACTTTGTTTTCCATGCCTGGGCGGCGGCCGGTGAAGACGGCAACCTGCGTCTGTTTCGGCGCGTCAGCAAGCGCGGCCGGAAGTCGAAGGTCATGTGGACGGCCGAGGGCGACGCGGGCGACGACGCCGACTTTATCGATGCACCCGCGTATACAATTCGTTCGATGATGGAAAAGCTGGGCCACTAGAAAATCGATGTCCTGAAGATCGACGTCGAAGGCGCGGAGTACGAGATACTCGACGGCTTCCGCGAACAGGACCAGCTGCCGATGCAGCTGCTCGTCGAGTTTCATCACCGCTTTCCCGGCATCGGGAAACAGCGCACGGCGGCCACGATCGAGTACCTGAGAACGCTCGGCTACCGGATATTTGCGATTTCCGAGACGGGCCGCGAGCTTGGTTTCGTCTTGAGCGCGGACACCGGAACGGCATAAGTAAGGGCGCCCGCAGGTCGCGAATCAAAAAGGCCGGGAGATTGCTCTCCCGGCCTCGGTTTTTCCTCCTTGTCGGTTGTGCGGGGTGGGCCCGGAGGCCCGCCCCTTGAACCGATTTTAGTTCGCGTCGATGATCGTCTGGCGACCCTCTGGGAACGCCTGCGGGGCCCAGCTGTTCTGGTTTGCATGACCCTTGCTCGCGCTGTCGGCGTGGCAGGTGACGCAAGACGACGACTGAACACCCTGGAGCACGTCGTTGAGCTGATCGCCGAACGGCGGCGCACCGGCTTCGACCGTCGTGGCCATGGCGACCTTTGGATCCGGCAGGAGGTCGACGGTTGCCACATGGCAGGCCGCACAGTCGTACAGGCCGCGCGGATAGGTCGGGCTGTGGAAGATGTGCGCCTGGCACGCGCTGGAAGCTGTCGGGTCATCTGCTCCGACGACCAGTCTTCCTGGGCTGCCGTTGCTGCGGACACAGTCATCCACAGTTGGCCAGTTCTGCAGCTGATCCACGCTACTGGCCCAGCCGTAGATACCGCGGCCGCGGTAAATGACGACGGGGTTCCCGGTTGCGCCGGCCGGATGGACA
The DNA here is from genome assembly GCA_024638445.1 of Gammaproteobacteria bacterium. Taxonomy (GTDB): domain Bacteria; phylum Pseudomonadota; class Gammaproteobacteria; order Steroidobacterales; family JABDKV01; genus JABDJB01. The sequence goes on from JAHEKH010000182.1 coordinate 1,173, forward strand.
GCGTGCACCATCTCCTTGATGCCGAAGGCCTGGCCGGCCCTGCCGTCGTATGCTTCGGACGCATCCACGCCGAACGTGTCGACACGGACGTACTCGTCGTTGGCGGCGGCATTGTGGCACAGATAGCACATGTCGATGTTATCGACCCGGTTGCCGCCGTGCTGATAGAGCGAACCCACGTGGCACGTCAGGCACAGGCCGGTGTCAGCAACGAGCCGACGGTCAGGTGCCTTGCCAGTTTCGCCGATGACCCAGTCGTAGGTCGGGGTCTTGGCGCGGACCGGCATGAGCGACCCGAATTCCTCGACGAAGCTGGAATTGGGGTCGGGCGCAGGATCGATATTGGGTATCCGCGGCTTGCCCTGGATGGCCACGCGGCCATACATGATGGCATCAGTCTCTTCCACCGAAACCACCGTGGTCGCGACGTTGCCGGCGCAGGTCGTGTTGTCGATCGTGACGCCCGGCGTGCTGCTGGGCTGACCCGCGCGATCCGCGCGCGTGCCGAGGATGAAGTCCTCGCCCTGGGCGTAGTTGCGGATGATGCTGAGGTTAGCCCCCTCCGCTCCGTCGGCGTGGAACACCGGGGCACCGGCACCCGCCGTGGCGTTACACGGGTCGACACCCACGGGACCCGCGCCGTTGTCATAGGTCGCTGTCCAGGTGATGGCCAGGTCGGTGCCGTCGTCGGCTACACCGGTAATCTGCCAGTCGAACTTCGCGCCCTCGGTGACGGAGGTATCAACACCGTCCCAGATGACGCCGTCGTTCCCGGTGATCGAGCCGTTGTGGAAGTCGGTCACGGCGGCCAAGTTCGCCGCGACTCCGCCAGCACCATGGCACACCGTGCAGTCGGCCGTTTCCGGGTCCGGAATACTATAGTGGAAGTTCCCTGCCGCGATACCCAAACCTGCCAGCGAGCCGTGGCAACTGAAGCAGCCAGCACCGGAGACTGGCATCGTGTTCGCCGCAGTCAGCTGCGCCGCTTCGCTATGGCACACGCTGCAGTTGTTCATGTAGGTCGGGTAGGTGATCTCGATGACCTCGCCATCTTCGACCCAGATACTGCTATGTAAGCCGTGAGCCACCGCCGCGAGGCTTGGTGTGACCTCAGGATCGTCCGACTCGTCAGAGCCGTGGCAGGTCAGGCAGGGCTCGCCGCCGTCCGACGCGATAAAGTGGCTCCCGTGGACGCGTATGCCTTCCGGACCGTGGCAGGCTGCGCACGCATCGCCTCCCACCACCAGCGGGCCGTCCGCGGCGAACGGATTGGCCGGGTTGTCGGCGTGGAAATAGGTACGCTTAACGGTATCAGCGCTATCCTGAATCTGGAACAACCAGCGATTGTCGATCAACGCCTCGGCTGCGGCGCCGGCAACAGTGATGGTGTAGTTTCCGCCGCCGTTGTTGGCCAGCGTCGCGACGGCACGGTAGTCGGTCCGCGTCCCTCCGTTGTTAGCATAGGCGCGCCGGACTTCGTCGTAGCTTGTCAACGGAGCGCCGCCGTCCGCCAGATCGAAGGTGACTTCGAGGTCGGTGCCATTTAAGGCCACCGCGAAGGCGACGTTGCTGACCGATTCGATCGGCGGTAGCGCGTGGGCCACCGCAGCATCGGCAAAGGAGTCTGTATCATGGCATACCCCGCAGCTTTCGAGAGGCGTCACGGAGGCCCCAGGTCCCGGCGGTCCCGCAGGTCCTGTCGGTCCTGTCGGTCCCGTGCCGCCAGTCGCACCCGCTGCACCCGCGGCGCCGTCATCGCCGTCACAGCCGGCGAGACCGAGGGCAACAACCACCAGTAATGTCCAACCCCACCTGAACAAAACGTTGAACTGTCTCATGGTATTACTCCTAAATTCTTCTTGGATTTTCAAGAGACCGGGGGTTGCTCAATAACCTTCGGACGGACCACCGGCATTGAAAGAAGCTTACGATTGACGACGAAAAGCATCACTGACATTTGTCAGTTTCGGCCTGAAAAAAGGCGGTGGATTACACTTATCGGGGCAGGCCGTGAATTCGGCTATTACCTATCGTTTTTCAGGGCTTTTTGGGCCTTTAAATCCATCACGGCCGCGCCACGATAGCGGCCAGCGCCGCTGCCGCCAGCAGTGACCCGCCCAGCCAGGGGAGAGCGCTCAAGGTGAGGACGAGAGTCCCGGCGATGGCACCCGTTGCCGCTACGGCAAGCCAGTAACGCTGGCGCCGCTGCTCAGCGAGTTGGTTCTTGATCTCGCCGAGCTCGGGCGACTGCAGGTTCAGGCGAATATTGCCGTCCGATGCCTGCTCGCCGAGCTGCCGCA
>JAHEKH010000183.1 GCA_024638445.1 Gammaproteobacteria bacterium
CTGGCAGAAGCCCTGCTACCTGCTGGTGGACGAAGGCTATGTCGAAACCTACGCGGAGTTGATCGAATCCACCGACTGGAGCGGCTACGGTACGGGCAACAATCCGAAGTGCGACAACTGCATGGCGCATTGCGGTTACGAGGGCACCGCCGTCGACGACACCTTCGCGCACCCCTTCAAGGCGCTGTTGGCTTCGTTGCGCGGCCCGCGCACGGAGGGTCCGATGGCCCCCGAGGTGCCTGTCAATTACACGTCCCGGCCGATTCCCGCGGTCGCCATTCCGGTCGACCAGGTCCGGCGCCGCGACTCCTGACAGGCCCGTTGACGGAGTGTGTCGTTCTGCGGCGGCCGCGAACCAATCAGGGTGGAGCCGCTCCAACAGGAACATGATCACCAGGCCCCTTTTGATTATTTTGAGCGTGGTAGCGCTGGCGAGCCGGGCGTTACCGGCTCCGGCCGACAGCTCGGCCCGCCAGGTAGTGGAATCATTCCAGGCGGTGCTGATGGACATCGCAACAACAGAATTCGCTTCGTTCCAGTCGCGGTTCGAGATACTGGAGCCGGTGGTGGTGGCCACCCACGATCTCGATTACATCGCCAGGCTTACGCTGGGGCGTCACTGGCGGACGCTAAAAGAAGGAGAGCGCGCTGAATTTGCCGGCCGTTTTCGCCGTCTTGCAATTGCCAGCTATGCGGGGCGTTTTCCCGCATTTAATGGCGAGCGGTTCGAGATCGCCGGGCAGGACAGCCAGCTCCGGGGCATCGAGCGGGTGACGACCCGGCTCTATCGTGCTGACGGAAAGACGATTGCTTTCGATTACCTGCTGCGTAAAACGGCCGACGGCTGGCAAATCGTCAACATCCTGGTCGACGGCGTCAGTGACCTGGCCCTGAAGCGGGCCGAGTATGCTGCCGTCATCGAGGAGAGCGGGGCCGGCGCCCTGCTGGCGCGGCTCGAAGAACAGTACCGCCGGCTGCAGCAATAGCCCGCCTGACTTTCGCTAGACTAAACGGGTCCTGGAAATGGAGAGTTCGGTGACCGGGCGTGTTGGCCTGATCATTTGTGTTTGTCTCGTTGCATCGGCGTGTATCAGCCACGTACGCCAGCCTTACCGGCCCGCTGCACCGCAACCCGTTGCTCCGGCGGGCCCGTTTGAAGCTGCTCGCAAGCCGGTGGTCATGCACCTCGAATCATTGCCCGAGCAACGGCATTACCAGGTACAGCGTTTCGTTTTCGCGGCAACCGGTGAAAACGGTCAGCGGGACAACTCGGTGTCGGGCCGGCTGTTCAGCGGAATGACTACGGCAGCCCGGCCGGTAGTCATTGTGCTGCCGGTCTGGGGCATCAGTGAGTATCCATCCCGGAAGTTCGCCCGCGACCTTCGCCAGCGGGCCAGGGGAGCCATCGATATCATGCTGGTGGAAAGCGACGGCTACCTGATTGACTGGGAGGCGTTGTCAGGCGCCGAGACTGACGCACGATTTCGGCAGCTGGCCAATGTGACCGGAAAACGCATGCGCGACATGGTGGTCGATGTGAGGCGCATGGTGGACTGGCTCTCCGCACACGAGTCCATTGACGAGAACCGTATCGGGATTATCGGCTTCAGCCTGAGCGCGGTAGTGACCGCACTGACCCTCCAGCATGATCCGCGCCTGGCGGCAGGTGTGATCGTGATGGGCGGTTCCGATCCGGCGGAGATTTTCACCGTGTGCGATGGCCGTCCGGGCCAGGTCCGGGAGGCGGCGCTGGCCCGGTTTGGCTACGGCACGGAAGAGTACCGTTCCATCTTTCGCGAAGGCCTTGCCGGCGGCGATTCCCGCGACTACCCGGGCCGGATCGCCGATCCGTCCCGGCTGTTGTTCATCGAGGCCATCTATGATGACTGCATGACCCAGGCCTCGCGGGATGGACTCTGGGAAGCGCTCGGCCGGCCTGAACGTATCGGTTTTCGCTTTCGTCACCGTCCGGCGTTTTACGCCATGACGCCGCTGGGCTTTAATGTCCTCGGCGGTTATGCAACCCGGTTTTTTGAACGGACCCTGATGGATCAATGATGCGTTTACTGATTTTCCTGCTGGCGTTAACCGTCACCCAGGCAGTTGCGGATGACGAGCCATTCATCGTCGTGCTGGGTGTTGCCCAGGACGGCGGAGTGCCGCAGGCCGGTGACAACGATCATCCAGGCTGGGACGATGCGGCACGCCGCCGTTTAGTGGTTTCGCTGGGGCTGGTCGATCCGTCGAGCAGCGAGCGCTGGCTGTTCGAAGCTACGCCAGATATCGCCGAACAGCTGGTGCGCCTGGGTCGCATTGCGCCGACGCGGCTGCGGGCGCCAGGTCTGGCCGGTGTTTTTCTCACCCATGCACACATGGGTCATTACACCGGGCTGATGCATTTCGGGCACGAGTCGATGGGTGCGCGTGGCGTGCCGGTTTATGCACTGCCACGCATGACCGAATACCTCTCGACGAACGGGCCGTGGGACCAGCTGGTGCGCTACGAGAATATCGAGCTGCGTGAACTGACGGCCGGGACGCCGGTAAAACTCAACAAGCGGCTGTCGATCAGGCCTTTCCTGGTTCCGCACCGGCAGGAGTACAGCGAGGTTGCGGGTTTCCGCATTGAGGGGCCGGGTCGCAGCGTGCTTTTCATTCCCGATATCGACAGCTGGGATGCCTGGGACGAGGCCGGGGTGCAGCTGGAATCAGTACTGGCGGAGGTCGATGTCGCCTATCTCGACGCCACGTTTTTCGCCGACGGCGAGATTCCCGGCCGCGACATGAGTGGCTTCCCGCACCCGTTCATCGCCCACACGATGAAACGCCTGGCGCCTTTGCCGCCGGCGCAGCGCGCCAAGGTGCGGTTCATCCATCTCAATCACACGAATCCGGCGCTCTGGCCCGGCAGCGAGGCCCGCAAAGTTATCGAGCGCGCCGGATACCGGGTCGCCGAACCTCTCGAGCGCGTCTCGCTCGGCGCCGCAAACCCGGGTGATTCACCGTAGGAACGGCTTTCAGGCGCGATCCCCCGGGTCTGTTCCAGGATTGCGCGAGAGAGCTGCCGGCACTTCCCTTTGGTGCCGAGGATCTGACGTCACCAAAGGAAAGCACCGACAGCTCTCTCGCTGGGGCTGTCGCAAGCCTGGGGAGATTCCCCGGTTGGAGCGACTTCCTGCCCGTGATGGCTGGGGTGCTGTTCCGGGATTGCGCGAGCTCTCTCGCTCGGTGCTTCGTAAGCACGCCCCGCAGGAGCGCTTTCCGGGCGCGATTCCTGCTATGCGGGCGGGGGCGAGGGAGGCGTAGCCTGCGGAGGCGACGCGGGCAGGTCCTTGAACAGCTTGGTGGCCAGCGCAATCATGCTGGACACGTCCGTCAGGTTGGCCGGCACGATCAGGGTGTTGCCCTGCTGGGCGAGATGACCGAACTGCTTGACGTAGTCTTCGGCGATCCGCAGCTGCATGGCCTC
>JAHEKH010000074.1 GCA_024638445.1 Gammaproteobacteria bacterium
GGTGCTCTACTGGGCGACTAACGCCTCTGCGCTGGGGCTGGACTGGTACACGGAAGGGCGTGTAGACGGCCGCCTGATGCGAAATGGTGAATGGTGGCGCGCCGCAACGGCCCTGATGCTGCACGCCGATGGCGCGCACCTTGCCGGCAACATGATCATCGGCGCCGTATTCGGATTGTTCGCCGGTCAGTTGGTCGGGCAGGGGCTGGGATGGAGCCTCATTTTCCTTGCCGGAACGGCCGGCAACCTAGTCAACGTACTGGTTCAGCACCCGGTTCACCGGTCGGTCGGTGCTTCGACAGCCGTGTTTGCGGCGCTGGGGCTGCTGACCGCTTACACGTGGGTGCACCGCAATGACGATCGTTTTCAGCTGGCCTACCGGATTGCGCCGCTGATCAGTGGCGCGGTTCTGCTGGCCTACCTGGGGACCGGCGATGCGCGGACGGATATCGTCGCGCACCTGACCGGTTTCGTGTGCGGCGCAGGAGCCGGCCTTTTCGCCGCACAGCTGCCGGCCCGGTGGCGGCACGATCGCCAGCACCAGTTCGCGCTGGGTGGCGCTACGCTGGCACTCTGCGGCCTGGCCTGGCTGCTGGCTTTGTCCTAGGCCCGGATTACCGTACCGACAGCTTCACCGCGCAAGGCGGCAGTGACGTTACCGGGGACCAGCCCGTTGACGATTCTGATCTCACGCATCTTTTCCGCTCGGGTCATGTACTCGAGTACGACCCGCTCGACGATGAGATCATCCTGCCCGCTGGCCAGCAGTTCCGCGGCGCTGGCCTCTGGAATCAGCGTGGCATCCGGGTTCTTCTTCGGATCATCGGTATAGAGGCCGTCTTCGTCCTTGATAAACAGCACGCCTTTGGCGCCCAGGAATTCCGCCATGAGATAAACACCGGCATCGGTCCGGTTACTCGGTAACAGACCAACCGCGGCAGACTTTTCCCAGAACTCGTTGGGCGGCATGCCCGACATGACCGGGATGCAGCCGGCATTCAGGAAAAACGGCAGCTTCTCGAAATCGTCGGGGTACATCATGATGCCGCCATCCTTCGCCAGCAGCATCTGCAGCATGCGTGCATTCTGTACCGGCACGCTGCTGCCCAGTCGCGCCAGCATGCCGGTCGGCAGGTCGAGGTCCAGCCCCAGCGCATAAACATGACGGGCACGGGTACCGCCGCCGGCACCCAGAACGAACTGCGTACCGTCGCGGCGTGCGGCGAGCAACTCTTCGAGAATCGGGTGTACCGCGTCGGCCCCCCGGTCCATGACGCTTTGACCGCCGATCTTGATGACCCAGACATCCGGCAGTACGTCGACGCTGTGCCGGTTGCCGAGCCGTTCGCGGATACCGGTGCCTGCGAGTGTCTCTCCGGACAGCTCCGTCTGCATGCCCTCGATCCAGATCTTTCCTTCGCGCTTGTTCATTCGCTGTCACCGCTTCGCCGTGTCGAGTAGACCCGCGTGCCGATGGCGTCGCCGGCCAGTGCCCGCGACAGGTTGCCCGGCACGAGGCCGTTGATGACCCGCACCTCGGTCAGCGACCGGGCATTTTCGAGCGTTCGCAGCAGCTCGCGCTCGATGGGCATATCGGGCAGTTCGCGCGCCAGCAGGTCTTCAGCAGTCGTTTCGCTAATGAATTCGGCAGTGTCGTTTTGGGGATCTTCCGTATAAACCCCATCGACGTCTTTGACGTAGATCATTCGTTCGGCACCGATGACTTCGGCCATCAGGAACAGCCCGACGTCGGGGCCGTTGTCCGGCAGCCGTCCGGGTTCTTTCGATGGCGGCTCCCAAAAGTGGTAGGGCGGCTGGCCAATGCAGATCGGGATCATCCCGTTGGACAGGAACAGCTGCAGGTCCTGGAAATGATCCTTGATAAACGTGACACCGCCATGCGGCGCCAGCAGGAACTGCAGGATGTCGCGATTGTTTTCCTCGACACCGCCGACGATCCGGGCGAGACCACCCAGCGGCAGCCCCAGGTCGAGGCCGATCGAATAGGTGTGCCGGGCGCGCGCACCGCCGCCGACACCGAGCACCATCTTGTGCCGGCCCTTCAGTCCGGCAATCTCTTCGACGAGCGGCAGTATGGCTTCCCGTCCACGGTCCATGATGCTGCGTCCGCCGACGGCAATCATGTTGACGTCGGGGACCATGCGCTTGACGCGCTTATTGTCGGTCTCGGCCATCAGCTTCTTGCTGACGAGGCTCTCGCGCATCAGGCCGCTGCGCACGTGCGTCCGGCCGTCGCCGGAAATCAGGTCACTCACTCGGGGTTCTCTCCTTGGCTGTGCTTTTAGATCTCTGTTCTGTCGCCCTGGTGGCGGCTGCAGCGCCCCTGTTTACAACTACCGGGCTCACGAGGCAACTCAGGGCACCAAATCCGACCTGCGATGCCAGCATCGGCAGGTAGAAGACGAAGGCTGTCCAGGGAGCTCCGGCCAGGACGATCACCAGGAAATTGGCGCTGAAACGCCCCAATCCGAGGATCGCGCCGATGAGCGCAAACTGGACCAGCTGACCAGGCCGGCTGCGGGCCCGCGCCAGCGGCATCAGCAGGTCGGCGAGGATGCCGGGCACGACGAAATGGCTGATTTCGAGTACCCCAAATTTCCCGTATCCCAGCAGAAAGGACACGATGCCGGTGGTCAGCCCGGCTGCGGTCGCGCCAAAGGGCATGTGGGTAGCCCGGGCTGCGAACAACAGCAGCGGCACGATCAGCAGGTTCTTGTGGCCCGGTGCCACCGGCAGACCGGGCATCACCTGGAGCACTTTTAATCCCATCACCACCAGGCCGACGGTCAGCACTATCGCAATGTCGTTGGCCTGCTGCTCGCTGACCTGGGGGTGGTGCCGTGAAACGCGCGTTCGCGCGCGCCCGAGCTGCCGTTCGAGGAGGCCGGTGAAGGCATCCAGCTGCCCGGAGCGCAGGCTGCTCCAGCCCAGCTTCTTTCCGGTGTTCTTGCCGTCGCCACGACCCCTGCCGCGACCGCCACCGCCACCAGTGCCGCTGTCGCCACTGATCATGTCGAGCGTGGCATCGACCGAAATGGCGACGGTCTCGGGAATACGTATCTTTTTCAGGGCTGCGACAAACTCACCGGGTTCGGCGGTCTTGCGTACCCATGCGCTCGCGATCACCAGCACCAGCACCCGGGTCAGCATCAGTGCTGCAAGTTGAAGACCATCGAGATTGATGCTGACCGACAGTGGCCCGAGCGACAATGCGTACCAGTCGCTGCTGGCGGTGCGTATGAACGCGTAGGACAGGAAGATGACCAGGAAGAACCAGCGCAGCCGGCGTACCGATTGCCACAAGGCGGCGATGCCAAAACCCGACGCCAGCCACAGCAGTACGTGCGCGCCGAGCAACAACAGCAGGACCTGCGGATCGCGCGGCAGGAACAGGGTGATCGCCAGGACGATCAGGTAGATGAGCTTGAGGGTGACCAAGTGCTGGGGTACCGTATGCCGCCATGACGATCATAGCAAAAGGCCTGCTATTCGCGACCGCTTGTTTGCTGTCGGCAACGGCTTCCGCTGACCTGGTTTCCGTGGCAGTGGCCAGCAATTTCAGTGACACCGCGCACCAGTTGGCCCGCTCGTTCAGCGAGCGTACCGGGCACCGCGTGCGCATCAGCGCCGGTTCGTCCGGCAAGCTGTATGCCCAGATCGTCAATGGCGCACCTTTCGATGTATTCCTGTCGGCGGACGCCGCACGGCCGGAGCGACTGGAGGCGGAGCAGCTCGCCGTGGCGGGCTCGCGATTCAGTTATGCGCTGGGCACGCTGGTGCTTTACTCGGTGCGTGATGACTACCGTGGCGGTGACTGTGTTGGCAGCCTCCGGTCGCTGCAGTTCGATCACCTGGCAATTGCAAACCCGGCGACAGCGCCCTACGGGGCCGCGGCCCGGCAGTACCTGCAGCAGCTCGGCATCTGGGATGACGCCCGGCGCCAGCTGGTAACCGGTGAGAACATCAGCCAGGCGTTCCACTTCACGGCCTCGCAAAACGCGGCGATGGGCCTGGTGGCCGCCGCGCAGCTCGCTACCGGCAAGGCTGCTGCCGGCACCTGTCACGTCGTCGTGCCGGCGGCGATGCACGACCCGATCGAGCAGCAGGTCGTCCTGTTGCAGCGTGCTGCCGGCAACCCGGCGGCCCGGCAGTTTGTCGCCCACCTAGCGTCAGCCGAGGCAGCCGAAATCATTGCCGGCTCCGGCTACCGGTTACCCGAGTAACGGGTTGCCGGCGCCGTGATCGACAGCGGCGGCTGGTTACCGCATTTTCCCGGTGCGGGACCGCTCTGGCTGACTATCAGGCTGGCGGCCGTTACCACAGTGATACTCGTGGTTGCCGGCACGCCGCTGGCGTGGTGGTTGTCGCGTGGGCGCGGCGCCTGGCGCACACCGATCGAGGCTATCGTCGCCATGCCGATCGTGCTGCCGCCGACCGTCATGGGGTTTTATCTGCTGATCCTGCTTGGACCCGCCGGTCCCCTTGGGCGGTTCTGGGTCACCCTGACCGGTGACGCGCTCAGCTTTTCTTTCTCAGGGCTGGTAATCGCTTCGTGTGTCTACAGCCTGCCGTTTGTCGTTCAGCCTTTGCAGAACGCTTTCCAGTCCGTCGGCGAGGCCAGTCTCGAGGCGGCAGCAACGCTGGGCGCGTCCCCGCTGGACCGCTTCTTCAGCGTCGTCATTCCGCAGTCGGTGCGTGGCTACCTGACCGCGGCTGTCATGGGTTTTGCGCATACGCTGGGGGAGTTCGGCGTTGTACTGATGGTTGGCGGCAACATACCGGGTGAGACCCGGGTCATATCAATCGCGATCTACGATCATGTCGAAGCGCTCGATTACGGCAAGGCGCACGTGCTTTCAGCCATACTTCTCGTGTTCGCGTTCCTGTCGCTGCTCATGCTTTATTTTATCAACCGGCCCCGACATGAGCGCTGATTCGTACGGCAGCTGCCGCCTTCGGCTAGACCGGGGCGACTTCAGCCTGGATGCCGGTTTCGACCTGCCGCCGCACGGTATTACCGGTCTTTTTGGCCCTTCCGGCTGCGGCAAGACGACGGTGCTGCGCTGCCTGGCCGGTCTCGAGCGATCTGCCGCAGGGGTCGTCCGCATGGGGGGCGAAGTCTGGCAGGACAGTGAGCGGGGCGTGTTCGTGCCGGCGCATCGCCGCGCCGTAGGCTATGTCTTCCAGCACGCACGGCTGTTTCCGCATCTCGATGTCGGCGGCAACATCGACTATGGCCGCCGGCGGGCCGACGGGAAGCCGCAATTCGACCGCGACGAGACTTGCGAGCTGCTGGGGATCGGCAGCCTCCTGGAGCGGAGACCGGGTCAGCTGTCCGGAGGCGAGCGACAGCGGGTGGCTATAGCCCGCGCTTTGTTGCGCGGACCGCGACTGCTGCTGCTGGATGAGCCGATTACCGCACTCGACACCGACAGCCGGCGGAGAATCCTGCCGTTCCTCGACCGGCTTCATGCGGTGCTCAGGATCCCGGTGCTTTACGTCAGCCACAGCATCGAGGAGGTAACTCACCTGTGTGATCACCTCGTTGTGATGAAAGGCGGGCAGGTCAGCCAGACGGGCAGCACTGGTCAACTATTGAGCAATCCGGACGTATTCGGGGAAGCCGAGAGCGGCGTGTTGCTGGAGGCGACGGTAGACCGGTACGACGCAAAGGAGCAGGCCAGCTGGATGCAGTTTTCCGGCGGAACGTTGATAGTGCCGGGTTTTTCAGGCGATCCGGGCAGCATAGTCCGGCTGCGCCTGCTGGCACGCGATGTCAGCATTAGTCTCGAGCCGCCTGGCACAAGCTCAATCGTTAACCAGGTAAAGGCAACTGTGACCGGCGTCACAGACTCCGGCGAACCCCACGTTCAGATTCACCTGGAGGCAGGGCACAGCCGCATCATCGCACGCATCACCCGGTTGTCATTCAACCGGCTGGCGCTGAAAAACGGCCAGGTCGTCTGGGCGCATCTGAAGGGCGTGGCCGTGAAACCCGGGCCAGTTGCGTGAAACGTTGTTAACTGTCTGAAAACGAACTAGAGTACGCTTTGTCCGAGATGGGTTCGCTAGCCTGTCGCGTGCCACTGGCGCCGCGGACGGGCGATAGGAGAAACACAATGCCAATCTCTCGCCGTAGCGGAACGCTGGTTCTGTTCTCGCTTTTTCTTTTTTCGATTACGTCCCCGCTTTTTGCCATCGACTTCCTGAACGATGATCTGTTCATCTACGACATCCGGGAAAACGAGGGTGAACTGGGTGACGGTAGTTGGAATAACGATACGCTCGACGATGCCTGTGACGGGTGCTGGGAGCTGCGCATCGACGGATCGCGTTACGATCCGCCGGGTTCATTTACCCTCGACGGCTCCGGCCGTGAAGTAACCTTCCCGGTTCAGAGTATGTCCGGGCTCGATGTGGTCAGGCGAGTCTACGTACCACAGGAAGCCAACTTCGTTCGCTATCTCAATGTCCTGACGAACCCTACGGGCGCCGACATCACGGTGTCGGTCGAGTACGACACCAACCTGGGCTCGGACAGCAACACCACGATCGTGGCAACGACGAGCGGTGACATCATCGCCGACCTGGCAGATTCCTGGGCGGTCACGAACGGTGATTCCAGGGATCCGATTGTCAGTCACATCTGGGACGGCCTGGGCGCGATGGATACCGTCGATGTCCTATTCCTTTCCGCGCCGGGTGACGACGACGTCGACTGGACCTGGGACAGCGTGACTGTTGCTCCGGGCGAGACGAAAATCTATATGACCGTTGGCATCATGTCGTCGACTTCGGAAAATGCGGTCGTGGAGGTCAATGCTGCATACAACCAGCAGCTGCCGCAGCTGACTTTCAATATGACCGACGACGATCTCAACATGCTGCAAAACTGGCTGATCGCCGATACTGACGAGGACGGCATGCCGGACGGCTACGAGACCGCCTTCGGGCTCGATCCGGAAAACGCCGGCGATGCCGCCAGCGATAACGACATGGACGGCATGGTCGCCATCGACGAGTTCAATAATTTCACCGACCCGACCAATCCCGATTCGGACGGCGACGGCCTGCTTGACGGTGCCGAATTCAATGACCTGGGAACCAACCCGACGAAGGCCGACACCGACGGCGACGGCGTGTCGGATGGCGGTGAGATTAACAGTGGTCTCGATCCGCTTGACGGTACCGATGTAGGCGTCGATTTACTGCTGAGCGACGGCGAGAACCGCTCGATGTCCCCGCATGCCTATCAGGATGGCGCCGGGAACCTCCACGTTGTTTACAGCGCGGAGGTCGAACCGATGATGCCGGCCAACAGGGGCGGCTCATTCCGGCAGATTTTCTACACGCTGCGGGGTGGCGATGGCTCGGTATTGATTGCTCCGACGATGATCAGCGAAGCAGGGCAGGGTGACGACTACAACCTGCGGTCCCAGGTTGCCGCGACGGACGCGGGCACCGTGTACGTAACCTGGCAGCAGCGCTGCTGCAGTGACCAGCTGTACTTCAAGGTTCTGGATATCTCGGCTGACGACCAGGATGGCAGCGCGGCCGACCTGGCGACTATCGGACCTGATTCCCCAATTCTCCTGACAACTGATGACATCAATCATCCGGCGCTTGCGATCGACAGCGCGGGCAACGCCCGGGTGGTTGGTTCTTCGCGTTGCGGTGGCGATATGCGCCATTTCGAGATCGACGCGACAGGCGCGGTGCTGTCAGACGATACGCTCTTCTACGCCGACTCCTGCCATCAAACAGTCGATTTCGGCCTGGACAGCGCCGACAACCTGCACATCGTGTACTCCAGCAACGAAGACCCGAACTTCAATCGTCTGAGCGGGTACCAGATGTTCTATGCGATGGTTGACAGCGGCGGCAATATCCTGATTGCACCCACGCTGCTGACTCCGGACGATGGCCAGCGCGTCAAGCACACGACGATCTCGGTCGACGACTCGGATATGGCCCACGTTATCTTCGGCATGGGAGTCGAGCCACCGGTACGCGGCGGCGGCAACGAGCCGGCCGAGGTGTTCTACACGAAGCTGGATCCGGTTCAGGACGACCTGGATGGCGACGAGGCGGATCCGGTTACGATAACCGCGACGCCGATCACGATGCTCACCGAAAACGACGGGCAGCAGTCGTGGTACATGGAATCGAGCATGTCCGGCGGGGCGATCCAGATCACCTGGAACGATGGCGGCGGCGGCCGGGCATCCCCGGTGTATCACATGAGCCTGAATCCGGCGGATGGGTCGACCACGAATCCAATCCTGGTGTCGAGCAGTGCGGTCGATATCACCAACAGCAACTACGTACCATTTGCCGCCGGCAAGGCGATTCTCAAGGAATCGATCGATGGTGTTACCAGCATTGTCGGGCGGACCGTGGTCGCAGAGCCCGTGGAAACGGCAACCGCAACCGGTATCGCTTCGGTGAATGCCGCGGGTGGCGTTGCCGTGTCGCTGGCTGCACTGAACGTTGCGGATCTTCCGATGGATGCGCAGAGCGATGCGCCGGCCGCGATCGATTTTGTCGATGGTCTGTTGCGGGTGGTGATCAATGGCGTCGAAGAGGGTGGTTCGGTCGACATGACCCTGACCCTGCCGACCGAGTACGACATGGCTACGGACTTCGTCTTCAAGTGGGACGCGGTCAACGGCTGGGTGTCATTCCCCTACATGGTGGGGGCGTCACCCAACGAAATAGTCCTCACCCTGACCGACGGCGGCTCCGGCGATGCCGACGGTGTTGCCAACGGCCAGATCGTCGACCCGGTCGGACCGGCGAAAAACGGCAATACCAACGCACCGGCCTTCACCAGCACGCCGATTACCAGCGTGACCGAAGGCGAGGCTTACAGCTACACGGCGACAGCGACTGATGTCGAGAGCGGCAGCGCACTGACATTCAGCGGTTTGACGGTGCCGTCCTGGCTGACGTTCGTCGATAACGGCGATGGCACGGCAACGCTGAGCGGCACGCCTTCAGCGTCGGATATCGGCACCAGCGCCGTCAGCCTCCAGGTCGATGACGGTTCGTTCGTACCGCAGCAGGGCACGCAGTCCTTCAATATCCAGGTTGCCTCCGGGGTAGTCTCGACCAGCGTGTCGGGTGACGGTGGCGGCAACGGCGCGACGACGCCCTGGCTGCTGTTGCTGGGTGCGAGCCTGTTGTTCCTGAGAAGCCGGCGTACACACAAAGGAGCCCAGTGATGAACTATCTACGCGGTTTAGTGGTCCTGTTCGCTCTTGCGGCCTCCAGCGCGGCTCTTGCGGATTACCAGCTCTATGGCGGTCTCGGTATAGGCCGTTCTGATGCGGACGTCAGTGCTGCCGATATGACCAACCGGCTGAACGCGCTGGGACACAACGTGACCGGCGCCACGGTCGATTCCGAAGATGGTGGCTGGCGTTTCCTCATGGGGCTGTCGTTCACCGACATGCTGGCGGTCGAGTTCGGCTATGTCGATCTCGGCGAGGTGCGTACCAGCGTCACCGCCGATACACCGCCGGCCGATGTGGCGCGTTTCACCCAGGATGTCGCCAACGGCATCCCGGTGATGCCGCGTGGCCTGACGCTGGCCGGCGTTATTCGGTTCCCGCTGGGGCAGAACGGGATGGCAGCCAACACCAACATCGCGCTCAAGCTCGGCATCATCGACGCTGACTCCGATCGTGAAGTCAACGGCGCCAGCGGTATCGACGAGACCAATGGCTCGGCTTTCTACGGTGTCACCTTCGGCTACAACTTCAACGAAACCTGGCGCGGCGTTATCGGTTACGAGGTTTTCGATTTCGGCGACTCAGTAAGCTACTGGTCTGCCGGACTGGAGTTCACGTTTCCGAAACAGTAAGGCAAACAATCTGGGCGCCCCTCGGGCGCCCGTTTTTCACATAAACCGGCGCTTACGCGTCGGTTTTTTTTACACGGTTCTGTTAACTCAGTTCTGGTGAGCCGCATGTGCGCGCCGCCGCTCAAAAATTTTCGTGAGCGCACGGCTTTTGTCAACTGGCACGATCATTGCTTTTTTCTGGATAACAGCAGGTGTCGACCCTGCGCGCATTTTCCAGAGAAGCAATCATGATCAGAAAAATCCACCTAATTTTCGCGCTCTTGCTGGGTCTGGCTGTCGGAGTGGCGCAGGCGACGCCGATCAGCGGCATCATCGGCTCGTCCAGCACCTTTTCGGTGATTCATGACGGCGCCATTCCCTCGGGATCGGGTGATCCGGATTTCTGGCGCTGGTTCGATCCGGACCAGGACATCACCCTGGACTACACGGGCAATACCCTGTCGCTGGTCTCACCGCAGACGTTTGCGTTGTCCGTACCGGCGACCGAAGCGATTGAAGAGATCATCTTCATCGACATGCAGCTGACGCTGAACGGTGACGGAACGGTGGGCGGCTATCTGCTCTATTCGCTCGGGTTGCCGGAAGCGTCTGTCTTCGTGTTCCCGCCGCAGGTGCTCGGGGGACCGTTCAATACCTGGGACCTCACCGGTAATTCGCTCAGCGTCTGGGTGTGGGGACCGGATCACGAGCCTCAGCTGCACGACCTCGGCATGGACCTCGCGCTGGTGCTCACCGTGCCCGAGCCCGGAACCCTCGCCCTGGTCCTGTTTGGTCTGGCCGGGATGACGATGGCGGCCCGCCGCCGCCGGACAGCCGTGGCACGCCGCTAGTCCCGGAGATACTCAGCGAGACCGAATCGCGCTGCAGATTGTCCTGCAGCGCAATCCGACATTCGCGGATGAATTCGCCTGTATCCTGACGGTTCGGAACCGGCTGGCTCTAATCGAAGGTCATGTGCCCGGAGCCGGGCAGGGCTTCGGCAAAATGGGGGCCGGCGATCAGGGAGGGCGTATAGGCACCACCCTCCGGCGGGCTGGCAAGCACCTTGTCGACCATTCCCAGCGAGCCGTGCACCGTGACTTCATAGCCGTTCGCGGTCCTCAGGCGGCCTGTAATGGTCTCGATGCCGTTGGTCGCTTCGCCCCAGACGTGCATCGGGTACTTGCGACGCTGCTCGCTGCTGGGCCCCCGTACGCGTTTCTCAACCTGAGATTTCAGCATCGACTGAACGAATCCCAGGCCGAGCAGTGGGCGGATGAGATTGAGGCGTTTCAGCCTTTTTGGCAGCGCCGGCGGGACGCCGATGTACACCTCGATGTTGGGAATACCCGTGGAATGGTAGGCGGTCGAGACGTCACCCCAGGGAATGGTCATACCGAGCTTCTCGCCATCACCGAAGTCAATGGTCCGGGTCTTGTAGGCCAGCGGCACCTTTTCCAGCTGGCCGTTGCGCCTTACCATGCCGCCTTTTGCCAGGCCCTCGACGCTGGTCTTTGCGGTGCCCCGGCTCAGCCCCGAACGCGAGTCGAAACCGAGCGTGAGATGTGTCGCGTTGGGCAGCCGCTGTTTCAGGGCCGCCGCCAGGCAGTCGGTCGGTATGACATCGAAGCCGACACCGGGGCACAGCACGACGCCGGCCTCGCGCGCCGCCGCCGATAGCGACTGGGCGAGTTCGAATACGGCGATCTCACCGGTGATGTCCAGGTAATGGGTTTTCGATGCCAGGCAGGCTCGCATCATCGGTTCCGCCGTAGCGGAGAAAGGGCCCGCGCAGTGCAGCACCAGGTCCACCCCCGCCAGTGCTTCGGTCACATTGCCATCAAGGCCGAATACCTGTGTTTCCAGGCCGAGCCGCCGCCCCATGTCGCCGACGGCCTCGCCGTTGCGGCCGGCCAGCACCGGCGTCTGCCCCTGGTCGGCGGCCTGCGCGGCGATCAGCCGGCCCGTATAACCGTTGGCTCCGTACAGCATCCATCTCATGGCGCAGTTGCTCCTTTTCCAGGCCGGCCGAGAAAGGCCTGCCCCTGGCGGCTGAGCAGCCAGGCAAACAGGCGCGGAGAAAAACGCTTCAACCTATAGAACCAGCGGGCATCCGCGTGCGGAAGAATCATGAATCGTTGCTTGCGCACGTGGCGATAGACGTAATCGGCCACATCGGCGGCACGGGCGCTGGATTCATTAACCAGCTTTTCCGCAATGTGCTGCAGCCGCTGGTCCGGTGATCGCATTGATTCCATCAGGTTGGTCCTGAAGAAAGACGGACAGACCACGGAAACGCCGACACCGGTGCCAGCCAGCTCTGCGCGCATTGATTCTGACAGGCCGATAACGCCAATCTTGGCAACGTTATAGCCGGCCATTGCCGGCGCCAGCGCAATGCCGGCCAGGGAGGCGATATTGACGATATGACCCGCGCCCTGGCGCTGGAGCAGCGGCCCGAATACGTGACAGCCGCGGACCACGCCCATGAGATTGATGTCGAGCACCCAGTCCCAGTCCTCGAGCGGAAAATCGGCAACCGAGCCGGCACAGGCCACGCCGGCGTTGTTGACGACAATATCGACTCCGCCCCAGTCGGTGCGCAGGCGTGTTGCCACGTCGTGCAGCTGGTCGACGCTGCGGACGTCGCAGACTGCGGCGAACCCGTCGCCGCCGTTGGCTCGGACAGCCTCGAGCCCGGCGCTGGCCCGTTCCGCATCGATATCAGTCACGGCAACCCGCCACCCGGCGCTCGCATACCGCTGCGCGATGGCCAGCCCCAGGCCGCTGCCGGCGCCGGTGATGAAGATTCTTTTCTGGGGGAATCGCTCAGCCATGAGGTCTGCGCAGTGTAGCGTGACCGGCATGGATTGACACGGCCTGAGGGCCTCTCTACGGTGCGGTTTTTGCCGGAGTCCGGGTGATGAGAACCGAACTGTTCGATTTGAGTGGCCGCGTTGCCGTGGTCTCAGGCGGAAGCCGCGGAATCGGCGAGGCGATAGCGCACCTGCTGGCGTCATACGGAGCCCATGTCGTGGTTTCGAGTCGCAGGCTAGAGGGCGTCGAGGCGGTGGCCAACTCGATTGTAAGCGACGGCGGGTCGGCCGAGGCCGCGGTTTGCCACGCCGGCAACACTGAGGATGTCGACCGGCTCGTCGAGGATGTGACTGGCCGGCACGGCCGCCTGGATATCCTGGTCAACAATGCCGCAGCCAATCCCTATTTCGGACCCATACTCGATACCGGCATGGAGGCGGTCGACAAGACGATCGAAGTCAACCTTCGTGGCTTTTTCTATTTTTCCCGCCAGGCCGGTGCCTGGATGAAAGACCATGGCGGTGGCAGCATCGTCAACATCGCGTCGATCAACGGTATGCGGCCTGCACCCTGGCAGGGAATTTATTCCATCACCAAGGCAGCAATCATCAACATGACCCAGGCGTTTGCCCGCGAGTGTGCGCCGGACGGGATCCGGGTGAACGCGGTGCTGCCGGGACTGACGGATACAAAATTTGCGTCGGCGATCACCCAGAACGAGAGTGTGCTGAAGATGGTCCTGCCGCTCATTCCGATGGGCCGGGTCGCGCAACCGGAAGAGATTGCTCCGGCCGTCCTGTTCCTCGTATCGGATGCAGCGTCCTATGTTACCGGCACCAGCCTCGCGGTGGACGGTGGTTTCCTGGCGTGATCCGCACTGGCGCCGCCCTGTTACTTGCTGCGCTGACCGGCGCCTGTGCCGGTCCGCCGGACACACCGGTCGCGACGGCGCGTCCGCTCGTTGTCGTCAGCATTCCGCCGCAGGCCTGGCTGGTCGAGCGCATCACCGGCGGCAGCGTCGAGGTCCGCACGCTGGTTAGCGTGGATCGCAGCCCGGAGGATTTTCAGCCTTTGCCGCAGGAGCTGGCAGCACTGGATGGCGCCGAGATATTTTTCAGCATCGGGCTGCCATTCGAGCGAACCTGGTTGCCGCGTCTCACCAGGCTGCAGCCGGACATGCAGGTGATACCGATGCACCGCGATATTCCAGCCGGTGATTCGGATCCGCATTACTGGACCGATCCGCGGCTC
>JAHEKH010000184.1 GCA_024638445.1 Gammaproteobacteria bacterium
CAAGATTGCGCGAGCGATCTGCCGCGACTTCCGGGAGTGATCCCGGGCAGGCATTAGAAATCGATGCCGTAGCTGCCCGGTTTCAGGCAGGTCTCGATGCAGACGTTACGCTGGTTCTCTTTGAGGTTGATGACGCGGAACTCGCCGATGCGATTCTTATTGGCGTCCAGCATCAGGTAGACCCGGGGCTGTAACCTGGACCCGGTTTGCTGGATCACCAGGCCGACTTCGCCGCTGGATAACTCGACCAGCGAGCCGGTGGGATAGGTGCCGAATGCGTCGGTGAACGCACGCACCAGCGATTCGCTGAATTCCTGGTCGCGCTGAGAACGCAGGTAGCGCATCGCCTCGTAAGGCGTGGCCCGGCGGCCATAGCTGCGCTCACTGATCATCGCGTCGAACATGTCGACAATGCCGGCCATCTGGGCGAAGCGGGGAATGTGGTCACCGGCCAGCCGGCGTGGGTAGCCGCTGCCATTGTAGCGCTCGTGATGCGACATGATCATTGTGACCAGTGCGCTTCCCTCGGAAGTAATCTGGGAGATGATCTCGGCGCCACGCTCGACGTGGCGGCGCAGCTGCTGCAGTTCACCCGGAGTCAGTTCTGTCGCCCTGGGCCGGTTGAGCAGGTCGCCGGACACCCGGGTCTTGCCAATATCCAGCAGGGCGCCACCCATGGCCAGCGTTTTCTGCGACTGGTAGGTCTTGCCGAGGCTGTGCCCCATGACGCTGAGCATGATCGCGCAGGCAACACCGTGGCGATAGAGGTAATCGCCGTCGGTCTGGGTGCGGACGAAGTAGAGCAGGGCGTCCGGGCTGCGGTGAACGCTGTCAACCACCGCGCGGCTGGCACGCTCCAGGCGGGTCAGGTCGGGCAGCCGGCCGGCGCCGGCATAACGGTAGACTTCGATCATCGCGTGACGCAGCTCGGCGTGTACCGCCTTGGCAACCGGAAATTCTTTCTCGGTTGGCAGCAGCTCTTTGACGGCGGTTGGTTCGGGATCGGGGGCCGCGGCGTCATCGCGGCGCTTCTCGAAGTATTCCTGGTAGTCGTTGCCGCTGTTTCTTGAATCGACGAAGACATAGTCGCAGGTTTCGCGGATCTTCTTCAGTTCCGCTTCGGACTCGATGCGGAATCCCTGGAAGGGAAATGGCGAATCGGTCCACGGACGATCGAGATAGGACACGTACATGCCCTTCTTGAGATCGTCCGGTGACAGGATGACTGTACCGGAACCGTCGTAGTCTTTCGTTTCTGCCATGTCTGCGGGTTAGGTCGTTCGAACTGTCATAATCCTGACAGATTGCTCTCCTTATCTATGTGACTGCCGTCTAGGAATTGGTAGCGCGCGATTTTACGTAATCCTGACGTCTTCGCGATTGCGCGAGAGAGCTGCCGGCACCTTTCTTTGGTGCCGAGGATCTGACGTCACCAAAGAGAGGCACCGGCAGCTCTCGCGCTGGGGCTGTCGCCAGCCCGGGGAGATGCCGCCGGGAGCGGCTTTAGCCTCGATTCTCCGGCGATCAGGGGGATTTGAGGATGAGGGTGCCGTCGATGAGGAGCATGTTGCCGGCATCGGTAATGCCGGGGGCGTTGCCGCGCATCTCGTTGATAACGAGATCGGACTGGCCATCGTTGTTGAGGTCGGCGGCAACGGCGCTGTACATGAGGGTGTCGCCCTGGTCGTCGGGTAACACTGCACCGTTGGCGCCGTGGATGTCGGTGACAGAGAAACCGTCAGTGCGGTTGGTGTCGGCGAGGTCGATCAGGTCAGGCCACGGTCCGGGCTGGCCCCACAGGACATGCACGGTACCGGCGTGAACGCGACCAAAGGGGTTGGCGAGCGGGGAAGAGATGGCGAGATCTGCGATTCCGTCGCCATTGAAATCGCCGTGCATGGCGGTGTCGGCGGAAATGGTGCCGGCCTCGATGCCGAGTATCGTGGTCACGTTAACGGTGCCTGGGACGTTGTCCGTAGCGAAGCTCAGACCACGCAGGGTTGCCGAATTGAAGAACACGTGACCGATGCCGCTCTCGGTACGGTCGGTTCGGGTCGAGCCGCGGATGTCGCCGACGAACAGGTCAGCGGTGCCATCGGCGTCGTAGTCGAGACCACCGAGCATGTCCTCGCCAAAACGCAGGTTACTGAACACGCCGACGACGGTGCCGCCGTCGATCCGGCTGAAGCCGCCCGGCGGGTTTTCGGTCTCCAGGGTAAGACCGGCGGGCCAGGTCGCGCCCGTGTCGAAATTGTCGTCCCAGAAAATAAACAGGCTGCCGCCGGGGTTGCCGCCGTTTCGGGTGGCAGAACCGGCCGGCGCACCATCGGCCTGCAGCTGGCCACCGGCACGCGCGAGCGCAGCGGCAATCAATACTTCGGCACGCAGGTTGCCGTCGAGGTCGGCCAGCGCCACCGTGGAGCCGAAGTGGTAATCGGCGCTGGCCGGTGGCGGCAGGATTTTCAGGATATGACCGGCGAGCGGCGTACTGCCAAAGCCAGCCAGGTCAATTTCCATATTGGATTCGAGATGCGCGCCGCCCCGAATCAGCCACGCGGCGCCGCTGTTGTTGTCGCCGGCCGCGGAGTCCTCCTGGTCGGCGCCAACCAGGATATCGGCGATGCCGTCACCGGTGACATCGCCGGTGCGAAACCAGAACCCGAAACGATCCAATTCGTCTGCCCCGGTTATCGTCAGCACCCGCGCGCTGCCAGGGGACGCCAACTCCAGCGGGACGCCCGCCGCCGCGATGTCGCGTAATTCGGCACCGCCGGTCAAGATCGAGAGCGCGCCGGCGCCGATCCTGCCTGTGACGGGTTCGCGGTAGTTCTGCCGGCCGATCAGCAGGTCGCCGACGCCGTCACCGGTGACGTCGTCAATCCAGATTTCGCTGCCGGTGGCTTCGTGTGGCCCGGTGCCGGTGATACGCAGCACATTGCTCTGCACCTGGCTGGTTTCGATGTCGGCGCCTTCGAGATCGCCGTCGCCAAAAAGCAGGTGCACCTGCCCGGCGCCACTGGCGTTGCCCGCGTCGGCCACCATCGACGACAGCGCGTAGTCGATCAATCCGTCGTTATCGACGTCGGTACCGCTGGCCACCGGAACGCCAAAACCGCCGCTGAAAGCATCCCCGTAGATACGGATGAAGCCGCTGCCGGTCGACAGCCCTGCAAGGTCGATAGCGGTTCGGGTGGAGGGCGGAGGCGGAGGCGGTGGCGGTGGCGGTGGGCTGGTGCCGGGACTGCTGCCACCGCTACAGCCGGTTACAGCGAGGACCAGGGTAATGGACAGGAGTAGCCAGGACGTTGTTGCCATGCTCATCTTAGGCACTATAAGTGAGCAGGGGTTCGATGTGGCCAAAAAAAAGCCCCGCTCGAATGAGCGGGGCTTTTTCCGGACCAGGGGCCCGAAAGTCG
>JAHEKH010000185.1 GCA_024638445.1 Gammaproteobacteria bacterium
GAGGAGATCACGGCCACCACCGGAATCCGGCTGGTTATCAAGGATGGCGTGATTGTTCACCGGGCTGAGTCCCCCTGAGATATCGCCGGTGAAGTACCGCTACCCGTGGCGGCAAATGAGCCCGTCAGCGCTGATGATCGACGGCGGCAGCTTCTTTCCCGAGATGCTGAAGGCCATCGACGACGCGCGGGAGTCGGTCGTCCTGGTCATCTACATGGTTCACCCGGGTCAGTGCCTGGATCGATTCGGCAACGCGCTGGCCTCGGCGGCCGGGCGCGGAATCGAGGTGCGGGTGCTGGCCGACGCATTCGGTGGCTATCCGGCTCGCGAGGAACTGGAGGAACTGGCCGATCGCGGAGTTATCCTCAGCTGGTTCAACCCGCCACAGCTGTGGCCGCCGCGTACCAACCTGTTGCGCGACCATCGCAAGCTCCTGGTGATCGACGGCCACACCGGATTTATCGGCGGTTTTTGCCTGGCTGACGAGTTCGACCCGGCTGAAACCGACCGGCCGTGGCACGACATCGTGATCAGGATTGCAGGGGGACCGGCCCGTGACATGCTGGCCGAGTTCGAGCGGGACTGGGTGCGCTATTCAGGAACCTCGTCCGGGATCACGGCGGCAGAAGAAATACAGGGCGGAACCCGGGCAAGGCTCCTGCGCAATCATCCCCTGAGACGCCGGGAAATCCGCCACCGTGTTGCCCGGCAGGCGCGGGCGGCAAAAAAACGGCTGTGGCTGTGCACGCCGTATTTCGCGCCTGCGCGCCGGCTGCTGCGCGAGTTGCAGGGTGCGGCCGCGCGTGGCGTCGATGTACGGCTGCTGTTGTCCGGGCCGGCAACCGACCGGCCTCTGGTACGCAGCGCCGGCTGGCGTTACTACGGGCGCCTGTTACGTGCCGGCGCCCGGATTTTCGAATACCAGGACCGTTGCCTGCACATGAAGGCGGTGCTAGCGGACGACTGGTTATGCGCGGGTTCGTGCAACCTCGATCACTGGAACATGCGTTGGAACCGGGATGCGAATATCGAGACAGCCGACCAATCACTGGTCGCAGCGCTGGGTGGACTCTTCGAGGACGATTTTGCATCAGCCCGCGAAATCACGCTGGATGACTACCGCGAACGCACGCTGACAGAGCGAATTTCGCAACGTTTCTCGGCAATCATCGATGCGCTCGTTGTGCGAAACGCCTACCGCCGGCAGCTGCGGATTTTTCGATCGCAGAACCGCTGAGCTACTGGGCCTCGGTGAGCGTCATGGCGCTCACTGCCGCGCTCGCGGCGAGCAGGGAAAGCAAAAGAATCGCAGATTCGATGCCCGCGAATTCCGCGACAAAGCCGACCAGGCCCCCGCCCAGCAACACCAGCCCGATTACCGTATTACTCACCGCGACATAGGCAGCCCGGTTATCGCGGTCAGCGATATCGACCAGGTAAGTCTTGCGGCCGATCCGCACGCCGGTATGGATGACCGCCAGCAGGAAGTAGGCCGCCGGATACGCAACCGATGGGGCAAAGTGGGCGCCACTTGCCGCATAGCCAAAAACAGCCAGGCCCAGGATGGCGGCGCCGGTCGCGGTGAGTATGAGGACACGGCGGCTGGAGCTGTCCGCCATCCGGCCCCAGGCCGGCGCGCTGATTAACGAGGCGACGCCACTCGCGATGAGAAATATGGCGAGGTCCGACAGTGACGATTCGATATGCCGGTTCGCCAGCACCACGAGGAAGGGCGCCATGAGAGCGGTCGATACGAGCAGCGCCCGCGTCAGCACGAACCGCCGTAGCGGCTTGTCTCTGCGCAACAGGGACAGGTTTGCCAACGCGACCTGGCCAGCGTTGCCGCCGCCCTCGGTCGAGCCCGGAACCTCGGCAATTGTCGAGTAGGCAACTGCGGCCAGCAACCAAAGCAGGCCCGCGGCGCCCAGCAGCACGAGGAAAAACACGGGATCGGGCGCCTCGTCCCTGCGGGCAACGGCAATAAACAGCGCCACCGCAATGGTTACCGCGCCCGCCGCAGAGGCGGCATAACCGGTGAGCCGGCCGCGACGGGTCTTTGAAACCGTTTTTCCCATCACGTCCTTTGCTGCGACCGAGCAAATCCCACGGGCAAGGCTGAAAAAAACCAGCAGACAAACCACAGTCCAGCCCGCAGAAGGTCCCGGTAGTTGAGTAACCGCCAGGCCCATGCCGATCACCGCCAGGCCCTGAGCAACGCTGCCGCCTACCCACAACCATTTTCGCACCGCCATGCGACGCATCAGGGCCGCGACCAGCAGCTGCGGCAGTAGGGCAAGGGCTTCACGCAGCGGCACCAGCAGGGAAATGGCCAGGGGCGCTGCGCCGACGCTCGAGAGCATCCAGGCGAGCACCAGCTTCGGTCCCGCCAGCTTGTCGCCAGTCTTTGTCGCGACCAGTGCGATCAGCTGGGCGAAAAAGTTTCGCGGCAGGTGATGACAGGCGCTTTCGGGAATGTCCTTGCAGACGCGCGCGTCCTCGTCGCCGGTGGCGAGATCGTAGAGGTTGTCGAGACTTTTTCTCACGGCCAGCTCTCAGCGGGAAGAGTTGCAGAGCTTAAGCGACAGGCGACGGGTTTCAAGTGTCAGGGCGATTCGCTGCCTGTTCCCTGCGCGACCCGGTTCCGGACATTCCCTGAAAGGTTGAGCCGGCGTGGGGTCCAACGGACTTCAACTGGTGTGGTTGATCAGTGTCTGCCTGCTGGGTGGCAACTCACGGCTGCATTCGCATAGGATTACAGCCTGGACGCGGAGGAGGATGGTCATTGGGAACGGTTAACAGGGCAGGACTGAAGGTCAACGCAGAGTTTGCGGCCTTTGCCGAGGACGAATTACTGGGCCTGACAGGATTGTCGGCCGATGAGTTCTGGCAGGGAATTCGCGATATCGTCGATGAACTGACGCCGGAAAACCGCCGGCTGCTGGCGGTACGCGATTCGCTGCAGCAGGACATCGATGCCTGGCATCGTGACCACCCGGCCGGCAGCTGGACGGCCGACGAATACCGGGCGTTCCTGAACAGCATTGGCTACCTGGTCGAATCCGGCGAGGCCGTGACGATCCGCACCGATAACGTAGACCCGGAGATTGCGACAGTCGCCGGGCCTCAGCTCGTAGTTCCCGTGAGTAACGCCCGCTTTGCACTCAACGCCGCCAATGCGCGCTGGGGAAGTCTCTATGACGCCCTGTACGGCACCGACGTCATACCGGAGAACGGCGGCCAGGAGCGGGGCGGCAGTTACAATCCCGGGCGCGGTGCGGCGGTTATAGCCTGCGCGGCCGATTTCCTCGACCGGGCGGTACCGCTGGAGGGTGGCAGCCACTCTGACGTCTCCGGCTACAGCATCCGGCAACAGGACGGGCTGTCAAAACTCGTGGTGGAGCTGAGCGACGGGACG
>JAHEKH010000075.1 GCA_024638445.1 Gammaproteobacteria bacterium
AACGCTTCGGCCAACACTTCCTGCACGACCCCCGGGTTATCGAGCGCATCGTCGACACACTCGACCCGCGACCCGGTGAGAACCTGGTCGAGATCGGGCCCGGTCGCGGTGCACTGACGGTGCCGGTGCTCGAACGCGCCGGACGGCTGCACGTCATCGAGATCGACCGTGACCTGGCTGCGGCGGCGAAGGCGTCGTTTGGCAGTCATGGCGAACTGGTGATCCACGTGGGCGACGCCCTGGATTTCGACCTGGCAACACTGGGCCTGACACCGCTGCGGGTTTTCGGCAACCTGCCTTACAACATCTCCACCCCGCTGCTGTTTCACCTGGCCACGCAGTCAGCGCTGGTGTCGGATATGCTGTTCATGCTGCAGCGCGAAGTCGTCGATCGTATGTGCGCCAGCCCGGGAAACAAGACCTATGGCCGCCTGACCATCATGCTCGCTGCAGCGGCACGGGTGGAGTCGTGCTTTACGGTAGGCCGCGGCGCATTCACGCCACCGCCGAAGGTCGAGAGCGCCGTAGTCCGGCTTATACCTCACGCCTCGCCGCCGTTTGCCCTGCCCGACCGCGCCCTTTTCGCCAGGGTGGTCAGGCAGGCCTTCAGCCACCGCCGCAAGACCCTGCGCAATGCCCTGGGGGGGCTGGCGACGCCGGCGGACCTCGAAGCGGCCGGTGTGGACCCGGGCGCACGCCCTGAAACGGTCGATCCGGCCGGATTTGCCGCTATTTCCCGGCAACTGGCAACGGGCCGGCAGGGCGAGGGCCTGATAAAATAGCCCTATGGATAAATATCGCAGAATCCTCGTCGCCGTCGATCTGAGCGAGAACAGCGACGCGGTCTGTGCCCGCGCCTGCAAGGTTGCCGGCCAGGATGCCGCGATCAGCCTCCTGCACGTCGTCGAATACGTGCCGGTAGAACCGATGGGCGAAGCGCTGCTACCGAGCGTGGATCTCGCCGAGGAACTGGTCGACAATGCCCGCAAGCGGCTCACCGGGCTTGCCGCCCAACACGGGCTGGGCGATGCCCCTCAGGAAGTCCGCGTCGGCAACATCAAGGCCGAAGTGGTCCAGGCCGCGGAAGAGATGCAGGCCGATCTCATCGTCCTCGGCAGCCGCGAACGGCATGGGCTGGCGATCCTGGTCAACTACACCGAGGACACCATCCTGCATGCGGCGCCCTGCGACCTGCTGGCGGTGCGGGTAAAGTGAAAGACACGCGCGTCTTCGATATCGATGTTGAAACGCGTTACATCGATCAGCAGTCTGACCCGGAAAACGAGCGTTACGTCTTCGCCTATACGATCAGCATCAGCAACCGCGGTGAGCTGCCCGCGCAGCTGCTGACCCGCCACTGGATCATTACCGACGCCAACGGCCGCACCCAGGAAGTTCGTGGCGAAGGCGTTGTAGGTGAACAGCCTTATATCGTTCCAGGCCAGACTTTTCGTTATTCCAGCGGCGCGGTGCTCGACACACCGGTTGGCAGCATGCACGGCAGCTACGGCATGGTGGGCGACGACGGTGCTGCTTTCGATGCGTCCATCGCACCGTTCACCCTGGCGGCACCGGGAACACTCAACTGAAACAGCATGACTGATTACGCTGTTGGCGACATCCAGGGTTGCCACGACGCGTTGTTGCGGCTGAACGAGCGCCTGTCATTCGATCCCGGCAAAGACCGGCTGTGGTTCACCGGCGACCTGGTCAACCGCGGGCCCGGCTCACTCGAAACGCTGCGCTACGCGCGCGACCTCGGAGACGCTGCCGTGTGCGTGCTCGGCAATCATGACCTGCACCTGCTTGCGGTCGATGCCGGCCTGGCCAGGTCAAAAAAACGCGACACGCTGGATGCCATACTCGATGCGCCAGACCGTAAAGAACTGATGCACTGGCTGCGGCATCGCCCGGTTGCGCATCACCAGTCCGGAGTGTTGATGGTGCACGCCGGACTGCCGCCGCAGTGGGACCTCGACACCACGCTGTCCTGTGCCGCCGAACTGCAGGAGACGCTGCGTGGCGACGGCTATCGTGACTTCCTGCGGGCGATGTACGGCAATCGTCCGATCCGCTGGGACCCGGAACTTTCCGGTTACGACCGGCTGCGTTTTATCGTCAATGCGCTGACCCGGATGCGTTACTGCACGGCCGACGGTGACCTGGATCTCGATGCCAAGGGCCCGCCGGGCAGCCAGCCCACAGGCCTGCATCCCTGGTTCCGCGTGCCCGGACGGGCCAGCGAGAGCCTGGAAATCGTTTTCGGGCACTGGTCCACGCTCGGGGCTATTGACGAAAACGGAGTGCACGCGCTTGACAGCGGCTGTGTCTGGGGCGGAAAACTGGGCGCGATAGCGCTCGACGGCAGCGGCAGGCGCTATGACGTCGCCTGCGAAGCGCACCAGCCTGTCAAGGGCGCCTGCTGACGTTTAACATAGTCATTTTGCCAGCCGGAGAACCGATTGAGCGCCACGAATAACCAGGCCCTCGTCTGCGGCGCCAGCCGCGGCATCGGTGCCGCAGTCGCCCAGGCCCTGGCGGCTGACGGGCTGTCCGTCACCCTGCTTGCCCGCAGCGCCAAGGTGCTTGCCGCGGCCTGCGACGAACTGCCGGCCGAAAGCGGCCAGACGCATGACTGGATTGCCTGCGATGTCACCGACACCCAGGCTCTCAAGGAGGCTGTCACCGGGCGGGAATTCCAGGTGCTGATCAATAATTCCGGCGGACCCGCCCCGGGGACGGCCATCGACGCCGACCCGGAAGACTTCGAAAACGCCTTTCGTCAGCATCTCATCGCCAACCAGGTCCTCGTGCAGGCGCTCGCGCCCGGCATGAAAGACGCAGGCTTCGGACGCATCGTCAATGTCATTTCCACGTCGGTGCGCGAGCCGATTCCCGGTCTGGGTGTGTCGAACACGGTGCGTGCGGCCGTAGCGGCCTGGGCGAAGACGCTGTCGCGGGAGCTGGCGCCATTCGGCATCACGGTCAACAACGTGCTGCCGGGTTACACGGCGACCGGCCGGCTCGACCAGATCTTCCGCAACCAGGCCGAACGCAGCGGCAAGACACTCGAAGAAATCATGGCGCTGCGCCAGGCCGAAGTGCCGGCCGGGCGTTTCGCCGAGCCGGCAGAAATTGCCGCCGTTGTCGCTTTCCTGGCCTCACCTGCGGCTTCCTACGTCAACGGCACGAGCCTGGCGGTCGACGGCGGGCGCTCGCGCGGGAGCTGAGCATGGAAAAGATTTACAACTACATCGACGGCACCGTGCAATCGACGGGCGGCAGCGACTGGTTCGACGTGTACGAACCGGCAACGGGCAAAGTCTATGCCCAGGCCGCGGAGTCGTCGCCCGACGACCTGGATGCCGCGGTCGAGGCGGCGCGTGGCGCCTTCGATGACTGGGCCGCGACGCCCGCGGCCGATCGCGCCCGGGTGCTAAATCGACTCGCCGACCTGGTCGAGGAGCGTACCGAAGATTTTGCCGAGGCCGAATCGATCGACACCGGCAAACCGCTCAGCCTGGCGCGCAACGTCGACGTGCCGCGTGTGGCTGCGAACCTGCGTTTTTATGCCGGTGCCGCGGAACACTTCGCCAGCGAATCCCACGCAATGGAATCAGGCGCAATCAACTACACGCTGCGCCAGCCGCTCGGCGTAGTCGGCTGTATCTCGCCGTGGAACCTGCCGCTTTACCTGCTGTCATGGAAGATCGCCCCGGCGCTGGCGGCCGGCAACACGGTGATTGCGAAGCCCTCTGAACTGACGCCGATGACTGCCTACCTTTTCAGCCGGTTGTTCAGCCGTGCCGGGCTGCCGCCGGGCGTGGTCAACGTGCTGCATGGAACGGGGGCCGGCATCGGTCAGCAGATCGTCGATCACCCTGCAATCGCGGCCATCTCGTTCACCGGCGGTACCCGCACCGGTGAAACTATTGCGCGCTCGACTGCCGGACGTTTCAAGAAGCTTTCCCTGGAGCTGGGCGGCAAGAATCCGAACATTGTGTTTGCCGACTGCGATGTCGAGCGTGCGCTGGACGGCGCCGTGCGCGCCGGGTTCACCAACCAGGGCGAGATATGTTTATGCGGCTCTAGACTTCTGGTCCAGAGTGGTATCTACGACGAATTCCGCGAGGGACTCGTTTCGCGGGTGCGGGCGCTGCAGGTCGGCGACCCCAACGATGCCGCTACCGACCAGGGCGCACTGATCTCGGAAGCGCATTTGGAAAAGGTGCTGGGTTATCTCGGACTCGCGCGCGAGGAAGGCGGCGAGATTCTTTGCGGTGGAGAGCAGGTCCGGCCCGACGGCCGCTGCGCCGACGGCTGGTTCGTCGCGCCGGCAGTGATCGAGGGCCTGTCCGCCGGCTGCCGCACGAACCAGGAAGAGATCTTCGGCCCGGTCGTCAGCCTCATGCCGTTCGATGACGAGGACGAGGCGGTGGCGCTCGCCAACCAGAGCCGATTCGGCCTGGCCGCATCGATCTGGAGCCGCGATATCGAGCGCTGCCTGCGGGTAGCAAAACACGTCGAGGCCGGGCTGGTCTGGGTCAACACCTGGATGGTGCGCGACCTGCGCACGCCGATGGGTGGCGTGAAGCAGTCCGGCATGGGCCGCGAAGGCGGTTTCGAATCCATGCGGTTTTTTACCGAACCGAAGAACGTGTGTGTGCGCTATGACTGACCCGATCGTTCGTACCTCCGCGGCGCCGCCGCCGGTAGGCGCCTATCCGCACGCCCGCCGGGTCGGTGACCTGCTCTACCTGTCGGGTATCGGCCCACGCAGCGCCGACGGAGAAGGAATACCGGGCGTCGTCCTCGACGACGATGGCCGCGTGGTCGATTACGACATGGCCGCACAGTGTCACGCGGTGTTCGCTAACGTACGCAGCGTGCTGGATGCTGCCGGCTCTTCGTGGGAACAGCTGGTTGATGTCACGGTATTCCTGACCGACATCGAGCGTGACTTTGCGGTCTACAACCAAATCTATGCGGAATATTTCACCGGCAACCAGCCGTGCCGGACCACCGTGGAAATTTCCCGCCTGCCGACACCGATTGCCGTCGAGCTGAAATGCGTGGCGCTGGCCGGAACCGCCGGGCCGAGGGAGCCTGATATGCAAGACATCCGGCCGCCTTTTGACTTCAAAGCCTGGATCGACGAGCACCGCCACCTGCTGCGCCCGCCCGTGTGCAACCAGCAGGTTTATACCGACTCGGAATTTATCGTCATGGTCGTCGGTGGCCCCAATTCCCGCAAGGACTACCACTACGACGAAGGCGAGGAGTTTTTCTACCAGCTCGAGGGCGACATGCTGCTGAAAACCATGCAGGGCGGCAAACCGGTCGACATACCCATACGCGAAGGGGAAATTTTCCTGCTGCCTCCGCGGGTGCCACATTCACCGCAGCGCTTTGCCGATACCGTCGGCCTGGTCATCGAGCGGCAGCGCCGTTCCGGGGAGCTGGACGGCTTCATGTGGTACTGCGAGAACTGCGACGAAAAGCTCTACGAGGAGTACCTGCAGCTGACCGATATCGTCGCGCAGCTGCCACCGGTGTTCGAACGGTTTTTCGGCAGCGAGGAAAACCGGACCTGCAAACGCTGCGGCACGGTAATGGCCGAACCCGGGAAAGGCGACTGAGGCATGCCAACCGCGGGCCTGCTGAAGATCGATATTCACACCCACGTCCTGCCGGAAAAGTGGCCGGACCTGAAAGAACGTTACGGCTACGGTGGATTCGTCGCGCTGGAGCACCAGGGCCCGGGCTGCGCGCACATGCTGAGCGACGGCAAGTTTTTCCGCAAGATCGAATCGAACTGCTGGGATCCCGGCGTGCGCCTGACGGACTGCGATGCCCACGGCGTCGATGTGCAGGTCCTGTCGACCGTCCCTATCATGTTCTCCTACTGGGCCCGGGCCGAAGACACGCTCGACCTCTCGAAGCTGCTCAACGATCACATTGCCGGCCTGGTCAACGACAACCCGAAGCGTTTTGTAGGACTCGGCACGGTGCCGATGCAGGCGGCCGACCTGGCAATCCGCGAGATGGAGCGCTGCGTCAACGATCTCGGGCTCGCGGGCATCGAGATCGGCTCGCACGTCAATGGCTGGAACCTGGATGACCCGCAGCTGTTCCCGGTTTTCGAGGCGGCCGAGCAGCTCGGTGCAGCGGTGTTCGTTCACCCCTGGGAAATGCTGGGTCGCGACCGAATGAGCCGCTACTGGCTGCCCTGGCTCGTCGGGATGCCGGCCGAAACGGCCCTGTCGATCTGCTCGGTCATCTTCGGCGGCGTGCTGGAGCGCCTGCCGAAGCTGCGGATTGCCTTTGCCCACGGCGGTGGCGCGTTTCCCGCCAGCATCGGCCGTATCGAGCACGGCTTCAACGTGCGCCCCGACCTGGTTGCCGTCAACAATACGACCAACCCGCGCGAATATATCGGCCGCTTTATCGTCGATTCGCTGGTGCACGATCCCCACGTGCTCGACTACATGATCAAGCTAATGGGTGCGGAAAACATCGCGCTCGGCAGCGACTACCCGTTCCCACTGGGTGAACACCGACCGGGATCCCTGATCGAATCGATGTCGATGAACATCGAGACCCGCGCGCAGCTGCTGCACGGCACGGCGCTGCGCTGGCTCGGTCTCGATGCGGAAAGATTTTCATGAGCCGGATCGAACTGCATCGGGGCGGCGAGGCCTGGGCCAGCGAAGGCCCGGCCATCGATATCTCGATTCCGCTGCGGTTCGACGGGCCACAGCCCTCGTTCTTCGGCGCCAGGCCGGCCTCCTCGCACGCCATGCATGCCGGCAATTTCATCGGCGATACCCGGCTGTCCGGCAGCTGTAATGCGGAGCGCATGGAGTTCATCCCGCACTGCCACGCGACGCACACCGAGTGTGTCGGCCACCTGACCCTTGAGCGGGTGAGGGTGAACCCGCTGGCTACCGAGCCGCTGCTGCTGGCCATGCTGGTGACGGTTGAAACCGAAACGGAGACCCGGCCAAAGCGATTCGGCGGCAACGAGCCGGCGCGGATCATTACTTCACGGGCGCTGGAAGATGCCGCAGCCGGGACCGGCGCCTTCGACACCGACGCACTGGTGATCCGCACCTCGCCTAACGGGCCGGAGAAGTGTGGCCGCCACTGGAACCGCACCGAGTCGCCCTATTTCAGCATTGAGGCCATGGAATGGGTGGTCGGCCACGGGATCCGGCACCTGCTCGTGGACACCCCCAGCGTCGACTGGCTCGAAGACGAACGCCTCATGGCCCACCGGACGTTCTGGGGTCTTCCGCTCGGTGCCGGGGCCGCCGACGACGCCCGCTCTGTCGCCGACGCGACCCGACCGGAGGCAACCATTACCGA
Organism: Gammaproteobacteria bacterium; assembly: GCA_024638445.1. GTDB lineage: Bacteria > Pseudomonadota > Gammaproteobacteria > Steroidobacterales > JABDKV01 > JABDJB01. The sequence continues at coordinate 7,369 of JAHEKH010000075.1, forward strand.
GCTGGTCTATGTGCCCGATGACGTGACCGATGGACGCTACCTGCTCGACCTGCAGATCGCACCCATCGCCAGCGATGCGGCACCGAGCCGGCCGCTGCTGTACCGTATCGTCGCGTGAACGACTTCATCGACAATATCGCCTGGGCGCACGCGCAGGACCGGCGCGACCCGCTGGCCGGCTATCGCGGGCGTTTCCATATCCCGGTCACCGACGATGGCAGCCCGACGCTGTACCTGGCCGGTAACTCGCTGGGGCTGCCACCCCGCGCGGCGCGTGACTTCGTCACCGGCGAACTCGACGACTGGGCGCGCTTCGGCGTTGAAGGCCATTTTCACGGCCGCCGGCCGTGGATGCCCTACCACGAGCAGTTCGCGGCGCCTGCGGCGCGACTCGTCGGCGCGCGCGAGCACGAAATCGTCTACATGAACACGCTGACCGTCAACCTGCACCTGATGATGGTCAGCTTTTACCGGCCTGCTGGCGACAGAACCAAGATCCTGATCGAGCAGCCGGCCTTCCCATCCGATCGCTATGCCGTCGTATCGCAGCTGAAATTCCACGGTCTCGACCCCGACGAGCACCTGCTGGAGATTGCGCCACGCGCCGGCGAACACGCAATCCGCGAAAACGACATTCTCGAACTCATCGCGCGCGAGGGGAAGCACATCGCCCTGGTCATGCTGCCGGGCGTGCAGTACTACAGTGGCCAGGTGCTCGACATGCCGGCTATCACCCGCGTCGGTCACGAGCAGGGCGCCATCGTCGGCTTCGACCTGGCCCACGCCGCCGGCAACGTGCCGCTGGCCCTGCATGACTGGGAAGTCGATTTTGCCGCCTGGTGCAGCTACAAGTATCTCAACGCCGGACCGGGTGCGATTGCCGGCTGCTATGTGCACGAACGATTTGCCAATGATGACACCCTGCCCCGCTTTGCCGGCTGGTGGGGTCACGACAAGGACAGCCGTTTTCGCATGGGCCCGGACTTCAGGCCCATTCCGGGTGCCGAAGGCTGGCAGCTCAGCAATCCGCCGATCTTCTCGCTGGCCCCGGTGCTGGCGTCCCTGGAGATCTTCAGCGAAGCCGGCATGCCGGCCCTGTGCGAGAAATCAGAACGGCTGACGTCTTTTCTCGCCTGGCTGATCGAGCAACGGCTGGACGAGCATATTTACAGCATTACCCCGGCACAGGCACGTGGCTGCCAGCTCTCGCTGCGCCTGCGCCGGGCGGAACGCGGCAAGACCGTGCAGCGCCAGCTCATTGAGCGCGGCGTGCTGTGCGACTGGCGCGAACCGGACGTCATCCGGGTTGCACCGGTGCCTTTGTATAACCGCTTCGCCGACGTTTACCGCTTTGTGGACCACCTCGAGGAGCTGCTGGAGCAATGAGTCGCGAACACGTCACGATCCTCGGTGCCGGGCTGGCCGGCTCGCTGCTGGCGATTTATCTCGCCCGGCGCGGTTATGACGTCGACGTCTATGAAGGCCGGCCGGATATGCGTGACACGGAGATCCCCGCCGGGCGCTCGATCAACCTGGCGCTGGCCAACCGCGGCATCCGCGCGCTGCGCGAGGTCGGCCTGTACCAGGCCGTACACGATCTGCTGATCACCATGCGCGGCCGTATGCTCCACGACGTCGGCGGCGAACTGAGTTTCCAGCCCTACGGCAAGAACGATGACGAAGTCATTTACTCAGTGTCCCGGGGCGGCCTGAACGAGCTGCTGCTCAATACCGCGCAACACCAGTACGGGGTGAATTTTCACTTCCAGCAGCGAGTGATGGCTGCCGATCTCGGTGCCGGCAGCGTACGGATGCGGGATTATGACGGTGACCGCCAATACGTGCTGGAAGGCAGTCCCGTCATTGCGGCCGACGGCTCCGGTTCGATCGTTCGCCGGCAAATGTCCAAGCTGCCCGGATATCGCGCCCGTGAAGACTATCTCGATCACGCCTACAAGGAGCTGACGATCCCGGCCGCCGAAACCGGTGGCCACCGCATCGACGCCAACGCGCTGCACATCTGGCCCCGCGGCGACTACATGCTGATCGCCTTACCCAATCTCGACGGCAGTTTCACGGTCACCCTGTTCCTGCAGCGCTCGGGACCAGACAGCTTCGAATCGTTGACGACACCCGAAGCTGTCACCGAATTCTTTTCGCGCGAGTTTCCCGACACGCTGGAGTTGATTCCCGACCTCACGACGCATTTTTTTGAAAACTCCACCGGCTCGATGGTAACGGTTTACTGCCAGCCGTGGCGCGCCGGCGGGCGCTTCCTGCTGATTGGCGATGCCGCCCACAGCATCGTGCCGTTTCACGGGCAGGGCATGAACTGCGCCTTCGAGGATTGCTACGAACTCGACCGCTGCCTGGCCGAAAAAGGTGCACCGGGACCGCGCGGCTGGGAGCGGGTGTTTGCCGAGTTTGAAACCCGGCGCAAGCCCAATGCCGATGCCATCGCCGCCATGGCGCTGGAGAACTACGTCGAGATGCGTGACACCGTGCGCGATCCACGGTTTCACCTGAAAAAAGAGCTCGCGTGGGAACTGGAACGGCGATTCCCGGAAACCTTCGTCCCGCGCTACTCGCTGGTGATGTTCCATCACGTCCCTTACGCCGAGGCGCAGCGCCGCGGTGTCATTCAGCAGGAAATCCTCGATGCGTTGATTGGCGACCGGGCGTCACTGGACCACATCGATTACGAAATCGGCGGCAAACTCATCGCCGAACGGCTGGCATCGCACACCCGGATTGCCACCTCCGGTTAAGCCGGTTTCGTTCCATTAAATCATCGTCTTACGGACCATGAAGCGATAGCAGGCGAGACTCCGTGCGTTCTAAGTACTTGCCCGCATGGCGCCCGATCCCGACTACGCCGATGATGGAATGGAGGTGTTGAGCATGTTTCAAGGCCCAGCGAAAGTCGGTTGCCTGCTTGGGCTCCTGGTTACGTCGCCGGCCCTCGCGGCAACTGTGGCCATCGGTCAGATCGAGGAAATCGTGCCCGCAGACATCGCGGAGTACTGCCAGTTCGGCCGTCATGTCACGCTCGATGAACTCACGTTGGTTGTCGGCGCACCGCAAGATGCCGAAGCCGGCCAGTCCGCCGGTTCGGCTTATGTCTTTCGCCTCGATGCCGGCCAGCACTGGCAGCAGGTTGCAAAACTGTTGGCGGCGGATGCCCAGCCCTTTGACGAATTCGGTCGCGACGTTTCCTTGTCAGGGGACCAACTGCTGATCGGAGCGCCCCACTGCCTGTATCTGGAATCCGGCGTGCGTGGCAGCGGCGGCAACGAGCAGGGCTCCGGCTATGTTTTTAGCCGCTCAGCTAATGACACAGACACATGGGTCCAGGTCGCACGAATTACCGCCGACGATACCGAACTGGGCGACGAGTTTGGCCACAGCGTGGCGATCGATGGCGATACTGTCGTCATCGGTGCGAGATTCGATGACGACGCTGGACCGATGTCCGGATCCGCGTATATCTTCGAGCGGCAAAACGGGGACACCTGGGTTTTGCTGCAGAAGCTCACCGGCGGCGCTGCGAGCGGCTGGTTTGCAACCTCGCTCGACCTCGCAGGTTCCGTCATCGCGGTTGGCGCCCCGGGTCCGGTTTTTAACCCGACGACGGCCGGGCGCGTGCACGTGTTCACGGCCTCGCCGATCGGCTGGCTGGAGACAGAGCTGCTGACCGGTAGCAGCGCTGTTGCGGGCGATCGTTTCGGGTCGGCCGTTGCAGCAACCGATCTGACAATTGCCGTCGCGGCGACCGGTTCGCAACAAGAAGCCGTCTTTGTGTTCGACCGCGAGCCCGGCTCTTACGACTGGGTCGAAACCACCCGCATCCCGGCACCTTGCGGCACCAGCGGAACAGGGTTCGGCACGTCACTGGCGTTGCACAAAGATATTCTCGTCGTCGGTGCGCCCTACGCTGCTGAGGATATCCCTGACGCCGGTGCCGCTTACCTGTTTGCGCGAAATACAGGCGGCCCGGGCCGGTGGGGCATGGTCGCCCGTGTGATCGCGGAACAACCCAACACGATGGACCAGCTGGGCGGTGGCACAGCAGTCTCTTATGACGCAGTAGTCGTCGGCGCGCCGGGTCGCGACGCAGGGGCTCCGGATACCGGCGCAGTTTATACCGCGGTCATGCACCTGGCGGACACCGATAACGATGATATCCCGGACCTCGCTGACAATTGCCTGAATGCGCCAAATGGGGCGGCCGGGGGTTCGCCGCAGAACGATACCGATAACGATGGATTCGGCAACGCCTGTGACGCGGATCTGGACAACGATTGCATCGTGAACTTCAACGATCTGCAGCTGATGGCCGACCGGTTTTTTACTGCCGACGTGCACGCCGACTTCAACGGTGACGGCCAGGTGGACTTCGCGGACCTCGCGGTGATGTCAGCTCAGTTCTTCCTGGGGCCTGGTCCCAGCGCGCTGGCCGTTTGCGAACCGTTCAGCGCGCCACGCCAGCGCCGAAATCCCGGCGGTCTGAAACTGGTCAGCGGCTCTGACTGCCGATCGGGGCCGTAGAATAAACCCTGAAGTCATAGCGCAGGTCTTCGTGCCGTTGTAACGCAGATCGGCGCACGAGGCGCCAACGACCCGGTTCCAGCGGGGGAAAAAGGGTGTCCCCGCTGATGTCAGCGTCGACCCTTGTCAGGTAGAGCCGCGTCGCTCGCGGCATGGCCAGGGCGTAAAGCTGGGCACCACCGATCACCATGATCTCGGGGACCGCACCCGCGGCAGCCAGCGCCTCGTCCAGCGTATGGCTCACCCGGCCCCCGGGGGCAACGTAGCCACGATCGCGGGTTACGACAATGTTTTCCCGGCCCGGCAACGGCTTGCCGATGGACTCCCAGGTCTTGCGGCCCATCACGATGGGTTTGCCCATCGTCATTGCCTTGAAGTGCTTCAGGTCCGCCGGCAGGCGCCAGGGCAGATCGCCGTTCCGGCCAATGACCCCGTTGCGGGCCATGGCTACGATCAGCGAGATGCGCGGCTCAGACGGCAACGGCCGCCTTGATTCCCGGGTGGGACTGGTAGCCCTCGATCACGAAATCTTCGAACCGGTAGTCGAAGATACTGTCAGGGTGGCGCGCCAGCCTCAGTTTCGGCAACGGGAACGGCGCACGCGCCAGCTGCGTGCGGGCCTGGGCCAGGTGGTTGCTGTAGAGGTGACAGTCTCCGCCGGTCCAGATGAATTCACCCGGCTGGAGATTGCACTGTTGCGCCAGCATGTGCGTCAGCAGCGCATAGGACGCGATGTTGAACGGCACGCCCAGGAAAATGTCGGCGCTACGCTGATAGAGCTGGCACGAAAGGCGGTCGTCGGCAACATAAAACTGGAACAGCGCGTGACAAGGCGACAGCGCCATCCGGTCGAGGTCGCCGACGTTCCAGGCGCTGATGATGATCCGGCGCGAGTCCGGTTCGGTTTTCAGCTGCTCGACCACCCGCGCGACCTGGTCGACGTGACCGCCGTCCGGCGTTGGCCAGCTGCGCCACTGGGCGCCGTATACCGGTCCGAGGTCGCCGTTCTCGTCGGCCCACTCGTCCCAGATGCGCACCCCGTTTTCTGTCAGGTAGACAATATTGGTTTCGCCTTTGAGAAACCAAAGCAGCTCGTGGATGATCGAGCGCAGGTGCAGCTTCTTGGTCGTAACCAGCGGAAAGCCCTGCTGCAGATCGAAACGCATCTGGTGGCCAAAAACGCTGAGCGTCCCGGTACCGGTGCGGTCGGTTTTGCGCGCTCCATTCTCGAGCACGTGCTGCATGAAGTCGAGATACTGTTTCATGTTTCTTGTTTGGCTGTGCGCGGCATGATGCCCCGCCGGTAGCCAATGATAATCAGGGCGAGACCAAAAATAACCATCGGGACAGTCAGCGCCTGGCCGGTCGTCAGCCAGCCGAAAGCCAGGTAGCCGCCGTCACCCATGTGGCTGTCAGGCACCCGCACGAATTCGATCGAAAAACGGAAAATGCCGTATAAAAACAGGAACATGCCGGAGACTGCCATCACCGGCCGCGGACGCGAGGAATACAGCCAGAGCAGGGCAAACAACACCAGTCCTTCCAGTCCGGCTTCGTATAGCTGGGAGGGATGCCGGGCCTGGCCGTCGGCAAAGACCTGCGCCACCTCGGGTCGCGCGGTGCCGTCGTAGAAAAAGCCCCACGGCAGGTCTGTGGGCTTTCCCCACAGTTCGCCGTTGATGAAGTTTCCCATGCGGCCGAAGAACAGGCCGGGTGGAATCGCGGGGACGAGAAAATCGGTCACCTCGAAAAATGTCCGTCCCTTGCGTCGCGCGTACCACCACATCGCCAGCATCACGCCGATCAGGCCGCCGTGAAACGACATGCCGCCTTCCCAGATTTTGAGG
>JAHEKH010000076.1 GCA_024638445.1 Gammaproteobacteria bacterium
GACCCAGCCATCGACGATCAGCACCGGGGTGCCGTCGTTGCGATCCAGCGGCTCGGCGAAATCAATGGTCAGCTCGTGCTCGCCGGCGAGCCGGCCGATGAAACGCGCATCCAGCTCGCCGACTGGCGCCGCAATGCCGTCGGCGACAGCAATCTCGCGGGTGACATCGGCACCCCGGGTGCCGATCGCCTGCACCGGCTCCAGCACTTCGCGGTAAAACAGCGGTTCGCCCGTCGCCAATGGGCCGGCAATGACCATCCGGTCGTCGACCGTCATCGACAGGTCGTCCGGCAGGTCATAGACGTGCAGCCGCACCGAGTCCAGGTAAGCAAGCTCTTCCATCGGCTCGGTCAGCCTGAAGCTCAACACGCCGTCGCGTGCCGCGAGCAGGCCTTCCGGGAGCATCAGGTACTCCCACGGACGCGGTGTCGCCGAAACACCTGGCTCGACAAAGAAACCGAGGCCGCCGACCCCGAGCAGGTCGGTGACAAAACGGTACTCGCTGCCGTCCCAGGCAAACAGCACCGGGCAGCTCGACAGCTGGCGCTGGGTTTCTTCGATCGCGTGCAGTTCGCCGGCGGCGAGATCCAGCTCGGTCTGAAAGACGCCATCCGACCAGGTCAGCGCAACGTAGTCGGCGGTTTCAGCGCCGCCCAGGCCCAGCATCAGCGGCTGCAGCGACTGGCCCGGGGCCGAATGCCGGTCGAGATACTCGACGACTGTCCAACGGGAACCGACCCGCAGCTCGACCCGGGTGCCCAGGCCGTCGCGGTTTGACCGCATTGACTCGGCCTGGTCTTCCTTGCCGCTGAAGGTGAATTCCGCGAACGGGTATCGCCCTGGCCCGGGCGGCAGCAGTTCGACCACGCCGTCTTTCGTCGCGGTGACCAGCGCGGGTCCGCGCCCCGCTTCCCGGTACAGCGGTAAAGCCGTCAGCACCGCGTCCCCGGCCGCCAGCGGCGCCTCGTCGCGCCGGGCGGTTCCGGAATAAATGGCCCAGCCAGCATCTCCGGCGAGCAGGCGGTCGGCTACACCGTCGCCGTCAAAATCGGCCAGTGCCTGCTGAACATAGCCGTCACTATCGGCAGGCGGCAGCGGAAACGGTTTTGGGTTTGGCGACGGAGCCTGCGGCCAGCCACCGAAATCAGTCGCGATACTGCCGTCCGGCTCGTCGGTACCGATCGTGATCAGCTCCATCGTGCCGTCGGCATCGAGGTCGGCGGGCGTGGCGGCGATTATCGCGGCGCCGGCGAAGGCACGCGCCGGATCGCCGTCGCTATCGACATCCGGTCGGTACTGCCACAGGCGGTCGTTGAGAAAGACTTCGTGCGGCGCTTCGTTCTTGATGACGACCAGGTCGAGATCGCGGTCGTTATCGAGATCGCCGGCCACCGCGGCGCGTGAGCCGGGCCGGCCGCCGATCCCGTAGTTGGCCGCCAAGGAACGGAAGGTTCCGTCGAGGTTGTTGTTGTACAGCTCGTTCGGACCGTCACGATTGACCAGGAACAGGTCGAGATCGCCATCATGATCCGCGTCGATCATCAGGGTATCGGCACAATCGTATTCGCCGTTGTCCGTGCCCGTCTCGGTGGTCACGTCGCGCCAGCCGCCCTCGTCCTGTCGCCAGAGCTGGTTGGCGCCATCCCGGCAAAGATAGGCATCGACGCGGCCGTCATTGTCGTAGTCGCCCCAGGCCACCGCATTGACCGCGGTAACGAGCGACAGCGGATGCGCTGTTGCCGTGTAGTCGTTACCGTCGGCAACCAGCATCGTATTGGTGTTCTCCACGCCGACCCGGGTAACGAACAGGTCCTGGTCGCCGTCGGCGTCGATATCGACGGTGGTCAGCGTGCTGCGCGCGTAGAGCATCGGCAGCCGGGCCAGCGGCTGTGCCGCGCCGAAAACATCGCCGGCGGGTTTTTCCGCCGGTGCCGTGTCGCCGGAACCCACCGCTTTCGCCTCGGCGCGTGGCCCCATCCGGGTGTACTTGAATTCCGCCAACCGGGCGCGCGGATTGTTTTCAAAACGCTGATAGTCGGCCAGCAGGCTGGTCGCCTCCTCCGTGCGGCCGGACCGCCGTAACGCCAGTGCCGCACCGTAATAGGCGCTGCGCAGGTAGGGATCGAGCTCCATCGCGCGACGGTACCGCGCAACCGCTTCGTCGACCTGGCCGAGTTGCACCAGCGCCTGGCCGAGGTAATACGTGGCGTACGCATCGGTCGGGTCGCCTTCCACTACGGTCGAGAAATGCGCCACCGCCGGTTCGGCTTCTCCCAGGTACAGCCGCAGCAACCCGCTGATGTAATGCGCCCGCAGGTGACCGGGATCCTGCTCCAGGATCTGCCCGACGAGCGCCAGCGCGCGGGCTTCGTCGCCCTCCTGCTGACGGTTGAGCGTGGAGATGGCGAGATTGGCGCGCGCGTCGTGCCAGTCCGGACGGCGCTCGACCAGCGCGGCAAATACGTCGCGCGCCCCGCTGTAGTCGAAATAACCCATCAGCGCGACACCGCGGTTGTTGTCGGCGATATCGGCCTCGCTCAGCGGTGGCGGTGCCTCGGGCGTTTTGCTGCATCCGGCAGTCGACAGGATCAGCAATAAAGCGATGAGCCGTCTCATTCCCTGTCGAGCCCCCGCTTGGCGGCAGAAATGCGCCGCTTCAGCGATTCATCGTCGATTGGCTTGTCACCGCCGGGCGCCAGCTGCCCCTGTTTCATATAAGTGTGAACCTCGCTGCGCAGGTGGGCACGCATGTCGTGGCCACTGCGGCGTGTGCGCTCGGCACGCAGCCGGTCGATGTCGATCGGCGCGACCACCACTTTCTCGCCGGGACCGGGATCGGCCTGGGCCAGGATCCGGCCATCGTAGTCCACCACCATGCTGCCACCGGGCCAGGAAAACGGCGGGTAGTTGGCCATCGCTGCGCCCTGGTTCGACGCCACGACGTAGGCGGTGTTTTCCAGCGCCCGGGTGCGGTTGACCAGCGTCCACCAGTCGGTGGGCTCCGCGGTGCCCCATGGATCCATGTAGGCCGACACCCGGATCAGCACCTCGGCACCGTTAAACGCGAGCTGCCTGATGGTTTCCGGGAACAGCCAGTCATAACAGATAGCCACACCCAGCGCGCCCAGCTCGGTGTCGACCACCGGGAACGGCTCGTAGGGGTAGTCCTCGATATCGTGCGGGCTGCTGTGCACCTCCCAGGGGATCCACGGGTTGACCTTGCGGTACTTGCTGAGCAGTCCCTGCGGGCCGATCAGTGCGGTCGTGTTGAACACCCGGCCGGGAAAATCCGGGTCGGCCTCGAGAAATGTCCCGGTCTGGATGTAGCAGCCGTATTTCTTTGCCAGCTTCTCGTAGACATCCGTGTGTTCGTTGGGCACGGGCACCGCGAGACGCCGGTGCAACTCCTCGACCGTGGCATACGCCGGTACCGCGTGAGCAAACTCGGGGAAGACGAGCAGGCGCACGTCGAAAAACGGCTCATAGCCGGTAACGGTCTGTTCGACGATGCGCGCCATGCGCGTCGTGCGTTCGCCAATCTCGCTGCGATCCGCCGGCGCCGGGAAATCGGTCTGGCAGGCAGCCGCGTAATAAAGGTTGCTCATGCGGGAATCTGGACTCTCAGGAGATGAACATTCTAACCGCAGCGGCGCCCAGCCGGCTAAGGCTGTGGCTCCCCACTTCCCTGCACCACGGACAGCTCCACGCCGGTCGCGGTCACCGGCCAGTGTTCGCGGCCGCCGCCCGGCCATTCCACCCGTATCCCGTCGACACCGGCTACCTCTCCGAGGCCGAAATGGACCCGCGGGTCGGAGGCAGACAGGTAGCTGCCGTCGGTGTGGGCGCGACGCCACAACAAAGGCTCACCGCCGCGCAGAACCGCGACCCGCGCCCCGGTGCCGTCCCGGTTCGCCGTGCTTCCCCGCAGACGCACGCGCAACCATGCCGGTGAATCAGCGTGGTTGATCAGCAACCGGGCGGGGCCGTTGTTGTTGCTGACCACGATGTCGATATCGCCGTCGTTGTCGATGTCGCCGAAAGCTGCACCTCGACCGACGTGTTCTTCCTGAAATGCCGCACCGGAGCGGCGGCTCACATCGGCAAAGCGGCCGTTGCCCTGGTTGACGAACAGCTGGTCGGTCTGCCGGTAGGGCCATGGGTGGTTGCCCACCTGTGCAGGCTCGGCCTGGACCGCGCCGTTGGCGCTGAAGAGGTCGAGCAAGCCGTCATTGTCAACATCGAACCAGGCGGCGCCAAAACCGGTGAACCCGAGGCTGGGTGCGGACAGGCCGGCAAGATCGCTGACATCGACGAAGCCGCCGCTGCCGTCGTTACGATAAATCGTGTTGGTCTCGGCGCCAAGGTGAGTCATGAACAGGTCTTCGTCGCCGTCGCCGTCGTAGTCGCCTGCCGTCACGCCCATGCTCGCCTCGCTGGCACCGTCGGCATTGTAGGCCGCGCCGGTCATCAGCGCGGTTTCGCTGAACGTGCCGTCGCCATTGTTACGCCAGAGGAAATTCGCCATCTGGTCGTTGGCGAGATAAATGTCCGGCCAACCGTCGCCATCGAAGTCGGCGGCGGTGACACCGAGGCCGTTACCGAGGCTGGCGCCTATCCCGGATGGCCCGGTCACATCGGTAAAGCGGCCGTCGCCTTCGTTGCGCCACAACCGGTCGCGTTGCGGCGCATAGGCCTTCGGATCGCAGTAGTCGCGCTGGCCGGCATGACCGGCGCAGCGGACGTTATGCGCCAGCGTAAACCCGACGTAGTTAGCGACGTACAGGTCGAGATCCCCATCCAGGTCGTAGTCGAGAAACGATGCGCTGGTGCTCCAGCTTTGGTCAGCTGCGTCGCCGGGCGGCGTGATATCGCTGAAAGTGCCGTCGCCATTGTTGAGGTAAAGCACGTTGGGCCCGAAGTTCGTGAGGTACAGGTCGGGGTCGCCATCGTTATCGATATCGCCGGTCGCCACGCCCATGCCGTAGCCGTCATGATCCAGCCCGCTGGAGATGCCTGCATTACGCAAAACCAGCCGGCCGTCCGGCTTCAGCCGGTTTTCCAGCAGGACGTTTCGATGGCCACCGGGTTCCGGTGGCAGGTCGGCAGCCTGCACCAGGTAGATATCGAGGTCGCCGTCGCCGTCATAATCGATCAGGCCCACGCCGGACCCCATGATCTCTGGAAAGTAAAACTCACCTGAAACTCCCGGCATATGGCGAAAATCGCCGAGCGGCAGCACCTCGAACACGTTGGTCTCGGGTTCCTGTGGAGGCGGCTCGGCCAACGGCATCTCTGGCGACTCACAGCCGGACAGCGCCAGCAGAATTACGATGCACCGGTGTTTCACCACGGTTTTCCGGTACCCCTGACCAGCTCGATAAATTGCCCGCCGGCCAGATCCCGCCAGGTTTCGCGGGTGCCGTCGGCCCAGACGACACCGATACTGACGGGGTCGTGATTCTCACCGAGCCCAAAATGAACGCGATGATCGCTCGCCGAAGCATAGCTGCCCTCGGTGGCCGACCGGCGCCAGATTTCGCCACTGGCAGTCAGCAGCGCCACCCGGGAGCCGTTGCTGTGTTGTCCTGACAGTTCGACGGTCAGCCAGTTCTGATCATTGGTCGAGTTGAGCAGAAGCTCCGCCGGGCCATCGTTGTTGGAAACCACGATGTCGATATCGCCGTCGTTATCGATATCGCCGAACGCCGCACCCCGCGAATTCTCCGGTTGGCCGGGAAATGGCACGGATTCGTAGCGCCCGCCGTTTGCGAGGTAGAGCTGGTTACGCTGAGCATACGGGTGGTGCGAGGAATCCGCATATCCGCCCATGACCGCGCCATTTGCAACGAACAGGTCGAGATCGCCATCGTGGTCAGCGTCGAACCAGCGCGTACCCCAACCCGTGTAACGGATACTGGCCGACCCCAGCTCCGCCCGATCCGTGGCATCGAGAAAGACACCGGTCCCGTCATTGCGGTAAAGGGTGTTGGTTTCGGTTGTGAGATGCGTCATGAACAGGTCGAGGTCACCGTCGCCGTCATGGTCGGCGGCCGTAACGCCCATGCTCGCCTCGGCCTGACCGCTGCCGTTGTACGCCGTACCCGCCAGCAGCGCAGTTTCTTCGAAACCCGCTGCGCCACGGTTGATCCACAAATGGTTCGGGGTCTGGTCATTGGCAACAAACAGATCCGGCAGGTTGTCGCCGTTGAAATCGGCCGCAACGACTCCGAGCCCCGCACCGGTCTTCCCGGCGACCCCGGATTGCTCGCTGATATCGACAAAAATACCGGCATCGTTACGAAGGAGCCGGTCGGGCAGACCATCGAAGTTCGACGGTGAGCAATAATCCGGCGCGCCCGCGGAATTGCGGCAAATACGGTTCTTTTTCAGCGGATCGGCCAGGTAGGTTGCCGAGTACAGGTCCAGGTCGCCGTCCTGATCGACATCGACGAATGCCGCAGCAACATTCCAGCGCTGATCAGCCACACCGGTTCGTTTAGTGACATCGGTGTAACGGGCGCCGTCATTGCGCAACAGGACGTTCCCGGTTACACCGGTCAGGTACAGGTCAGGATCGCTGTCGCCATCGTAGTCGCCAACCGCAACGCCCATGCCGAAGCCGCTACCGAGGTCACCGGATTCGGCCGTGACATCAACGAACCGGAGCTGCCCCTGAGGGATGAGGTCGTTGCGGTAGAGGCGGTTCCCCGGTTGCCACCCGGAGGGTGGCGGCCGCAGGGCATCGGCAGGATCGCCTGCCCCCTCGAGGTAACGGCCCTGCAGAAACAGGATATCGAGGTCGCCATCTGTATCGTAATCGACCAGGGCAACCCCCGACCCGGTTATCTCCGGAAGAAAGAAATCGCCACGCGCCCCGGAGAAGTGCCAGAAATCGAGTCCGGCTTCTTCGGCGACCTCGGTGAACCGGAACGGGGCGTCGCCGAGGCCGCCGCAGGAGGCCATCAACAGACAAAAGCCGGCAGTGGCAACACGCACTAGCGCGGCTTCCGTGATCGAACCTGGTCGAGCATTGCTGTGATCGTGTCGGCGAGACGGTGGTCTCCGCGGACACGCGCCTTCACGGCCCCACGCTGCAGGGTCTCGATCGCCGCATCCGGCCTGCCGGCACGGTCCAGCGCCGTGCCCAGCGCCAGGAGATATTCGGCCAGCTGCGGCGTATCGGCCGTGCTGATCGGCTCCAGTGTTTCGATGGCGGCTTCCGGCTGGTTATCGGTGAGCTGCGCGCGGCCAAGTAAATACCGTGCCTGGCGGTCGTAGGGGTCGAGCGCCACCGCCCGGGCATAGCTGTCCAGGGCTTTGTCCAGCTGGTACCGTTGCTCGAACAACACACCCAGGTTTTTGTGCGGCACCGAGTAACCCGGGTCAACATCCACCGCATTGCGAAATGCCAGTTCTGCTTCTGCCAGGTTGCCGGTCTTGAGATGCAGGATTCCCAGGTTGTCCCAGGCCGCAACCGAGTTCCGGTCCAGCGCCAGCGCCCGGTCTGCAGCAGCGCGGGCTTTCTCAATGTCGCCCAGCTCACCGTAGACCGCGATAAGGTTGACAGGAATCGACACGTTGTCGGGATCTCGTTTTTCCAGCGCCAGGAGGCTTTCCAGCGCTTCCCCGTGACGGCCGGCATGCACCCGCGCCAGCGCCTTCTGGTATTGCAGGAAATCGGTCACGTTCTGGGCCTCGATCTCCAGCCGCAGCGGATCGTTCCCCGGCGGCTCAAACAGCCGGTGCCGTTCGAACAGCGCAGCATGAAGGGCCGCACGCTCCGGGTTGCCCAGCTCACGGTGTACCTGTGACAGTGTGTAATGGGCTTTGCCAAACCGGTTGCTCAGCGACAGCGCCATCTCGAGTTTCGGCAGCGCCGCTGCCGGATCGCCCTGCTCCAGCAGGAAGCGGCCATGGTGATAGTGCGCCCGCGCAAAACCCGGGTTGCGCTCGGTCAACTGACGGTAAATTGTGCCCGCCCGCTCGTAATCGTCGGTCGTTGCCAGCAGGTTGGCCAGCTCCAGCTCCGCTGCCGGGTATCCCGGACGCATCTCCAGCGCACGCTCGAGGGCCGCGATAGCGTGCAGGGTCTGGCCGGTCTTCGACAGCATCTGGCCGTGCAGGTAGGTCCAGCGGAACCGGTCGGGATCGAGATGACGCGCGCGATCGTAAAAGACACCCGCCTCGGCATGGCGGCCGTAGGCATGAAGCAACATGCCCAGGCGGCCATTGCGGTCAGCGTTCTCGGGGTCCTTTTCAAAACGCCTCAGCGCTTCACCCACCTGCTCGCGGACCTCCACCGACATCACGGCAAGATCCACCGTCGGGACCGGCGGCAGGGGCGGGCCGCCTGCCCCACAGCCCTGCAGGACCGCCAGGGCCACCAGCAGGCTGGCTGTTCTGATTGAAAGTCTAGTCATCACGCTGCCGGGCATCGTGTCCGGAAGAAGTGCATTTTGCAACAATCCTGGCGAACTCTCACCGGCCCGGAAGGTCAGAGTTGTTTCGCCTGACATAAAGGCTGACTCCTTGCCGCACTTCTTTGCAAAACTGTGACGGAATCGGCCATTGCCATGGGGTCGCCGTTGTGTAAAATACCGCGCCTGTCCACCGGCACGCGGTGTGTTAACGGACTTTGGGAGATACGATGGCAACGACGACTTCTGCGCGTAAGAAAACCACCAAGGCCCGCAAAGCGGTAAAGAAGACCGCAACCCGGAAAAAGACCACGGCGAAGAAAACCGCCGCGAAGAAAACGGCCAGCAAGAAGACTGCTGCCAAAAAGACTGCCGCAAAGAAAACGGCGACAAAAAAGAAAACTGCACGCAAGACGGCCAAGACGACGGCCCGAAAAAAGACGCCTGCCAAGTCTGCGTCAAAGCGATCCCGCAGCAATGTCATGAGCGGACCCGGTCTCGGCAGCGCCTACAAGGCACGCCGCGGCGAGGAATACATGAGCAAGGACCAGCTGGAACACTTTCGCCAGAAACTACTGGACTGGAAAAAGGAAATCCTCGAGGACGTTGGTCAGACGATCAACAACCTCAAGGACGACAGCACGCATCTTGCCGACCCGAACGACCGCGCCACGCAGGAATCCGAATTTGCGCTGGAACTGCGCACCCGCGACCGCGAACTCAAGCTGTTGAAGAAGATCAACCAGGCGCTGGCCCGGATTGCCGACGGCAGCTACGGCTATTGCGAAGAAACAGGCGAAGAAATTGGCGTTGCCAGGCTGGAGATCCGGCCGGTGGCTACGCTGTGTGTCGAGGCACAGGAACGGCGCGAGCGCGCGGAACGCGGGTTTGCCGACAGCCGCTGACGGGTCTCAGGACGGCCCAAAGCTAGTCGAAATAATCGGCCTCGGTGAAGACCGGCGCTGACCGGTCTTTTTCGGACAGCTGGGGCTCGCCCTGCAGCGGCCATTGGATACCGACCTCAGGGTCGTTCCAGAGCAGGCAGCGCTCGCTGGGCGGATCGTAATAATCCGTCGATTTATAGAGCACTTCCGCATTCTCCGACGTCACCAGGAAGCCGTGGGCGAATCCTATCGGCACCCAGAGCTGTCGCTGGTTTTCTGCTGACAGCTCTACACCCACCCATTTTCCAAAGGTCGGAGATCTGCGCCGCATGTCGACGGCAACATCGTAAATGGAACCGACGGCAGCCCGAACCAGCTTGCCCTGGGCGACGCCCAGCTGGTAGTGAAGCCCGCGAACCACGTTCCGACCTGAACGCGAGTGATTATCCTGGACAAAGGGGCCCGTGATGCCGGCCTCTTCCTGCCAGACGCGCTCGTTGAAGCTCTCGAGAAAGAAGCCACGATCATCGGCAAAAACACGCGGCTCGATAATCTTGACGTCGGGGATCGCTGTGCTGGTGGCTTTCATTCGATGTTGGTTCCGTCCAGCAGTTTTTCCAGGTACTGGGCATAGCTGCAGCCTCGATAAAAATCAATCAGGCTGCCGAGCTGGGACTCATCGATGTAGCCCTTCCGGAAAGCCACCTCTTCAGGGCAACAGATCTTGAAGCCCTGCCGTGCCTCCATTGTGTGCACGAAGCTGCTGGCGCTGAGCAGCGATTCGGGCGTGCCGGTATCGAGCCAGGCCATGCCCCGCCCCAGCAGACGGACGTGCAGCTGCTCCTGCTCGAGATAGATGTTGTTGAGATCGGTGATCTCCAGCTCACCTCGAGCCGACGGCTTCAGGCTGCGCGCCATATCGACCACCTGGTTGTCGTAACAGTACAGGCCTGTCACGGCATAGTTGGACCGCGGGTTGTCTGGTTTTTCCTCGAGGCTGACTGCGCGACGGTCGCTGTCGAATTCAACCACCCCATAGCGGCTGGGATCGTTCACCCGGTAGGCAAAGACATGGGCGCCGGTTTCCAGGTTGCTGGCTATCTCCAGCTCCTGTTCGAGCTGGTGACCGTAAAAGAGATTGTCGCCGAGTATCAGTGACGAGGTGTCGTCACCGATGAAGGCGGAACCGATCGTGAAGGCCTGCGCGAGACCGGCCGGGTGAGGCTGCACGGCGTACTCGATCCGGATGCCCCATTGTTCGCCCGAGCCCAGCAGGCGCACGAATAACGGGACATCGTTCGGCGTGGAGATCACCAGGATTTCCCGAATCCCCGCCAGCATGAGCGTCGTCAGCGGGTAGAAAATCATCGGTTTGTCGTAAATCGGCAGCAGCTGCTTCGAAATAGCGCTGGTCATCGGGTACAACCGGCTCCCTGCCCCTCCCGCGAGAATCAGTCCTTTCATGCGCTTCGCTCCGGCATCAGCCTTTGTTGCCCGTGTACAGTTTTTTCATTGTCGTTTCCGATTCGCCCAGCAGCGGGAACCACCACTCGGTGTTATCGGTGTACCAGCGCACGGTGTCGGTCAGGCCGGTGTCCAGGTCGACCGACGGCGTCCAGCCAAGTTCGTTTTCGATCTTGGAGATGTTGACCGCATAACGCAGATCGTGCCCGAGACGGTCGGTAACGAAAGTGATCAGCGATTCAGGCTTGTCGAGGATCGCCAGGATCTTCTTGACCATGTCGATATTGTAGACCTCGGAGTTGCCGCCGATGTTGTAGATCTCGCCTACCCGGCCGTCGTTCAACACCCGCCAGATTGCCTGGCAATGATCTTCGACATGCAGCCAGTCACGAATATTCTTGCCGTCACCGTAAACCGGTAACGGTTTGTCGGCCATCGCGCGGGAAATAATCAGCGGGATCAGCTTTTCCGGAAACTGGTAGGGCCCGTAGTTATTGGAACACCGGGTCGTCAGAACCGGCAGGCCAAACGTGCGGTTGTAAGACCGCACCAGCTGCTCCGCACCTGCCTTGGACGCAGAGTACGGGCTGTTCGGCTCCAGCAGCGTAGTCTCGGTGAATTCCGGATCGTCGGCCTGGAGCGCACCATAAACCTCGTCGGTACTGACCTGGAGGAAGCGGGTCTCGTCAAAGCGGCCCTCGAAAGCTTTCCTGGCACAGTCGAGCAGCACCGCGGTTCCGGTGACGTTGGTGTCCACGAACTCCAGCGGATTGAGGATTGCCCGGTCGACATGGCTCCACGCCGCAAAATTGAGGATGGCGTCGATTCGGCCATTGCTGTCGTCCTCGAGCAGGCGGGTAATCAGCTCGCCGTCACGGATATCGCCCTCGACGAAGATATAGCGACCCGAGCCGTCCGGTCCATGCTCTTTCGCGACATCTGCCAGGCTGGTGAGCGTGGCGCAGTAGGTCAGGGCATCGAGGTTTGTGATTCGCACATCTTCGTTATTCGCCAGAACCTGACGAACGAAATTAGAACCAATAAACCCCGCGCCACCAGTGACCAACAAGTGTTGACACTTCATATTGTTTGTACGGCACTGAGCCGCAATCCTTTCTATTTGGTGGAAATTTCGATTGAGTATAGCAGCTGATTCAGGGTGTCAAGAAATGCAACTCATACTCATTTGGCCGGTAACCATAATGCAAGGTCCCGGTTCAGCAAGACTTTCAGCCTGCTCACGTCATCACGATAAAACTCCACGAGCTGCTGGCGGCAGTCCTCGCCGACATCGAATTTCTGGCCAAGCAATCGATCCAGCATTTGCCAGCCGTGCGACAGGAATGGCAGATAGTAGTTTCCGCGCAGCGCGATCCTGGACTGAATACCCCGGTTCGAAACCCGGCCGGGATCAATGCTGGCGTCGGCCTGCGATACCCCGATAAAACCGGCAGCCTCGCGGATCATCTCCAGCGGCCGGGCGCGTACGTCGTCCTCGAAAATCCAGACCCGCAGCTGCTCCGGTGGGAAGATCCGGGAATATTCCTCGAGCTGCCGGCAATAAAGCCCGTTTGACAGAATGTTCCAGCGCTCGCAAAGCTCGCGTTGCTCGCCAAACAAAAGTTCCCCGGGATCAACGCTGATTGGCAGCCGGCGAAACCACAGGTGATGCCGCAGCGCGGAGATTGCGCGTGTTACCGGATCGCGAAGCACGAACAGCAGCTTGACCTCCGGCAGCAATTCACGAATCCGTCGGGCCGTGTCCAGCCGTGTGCCATCCTGCTTGTGCACCAGCAGGTAATCCGGGGTTTTCTCGCCGCAAACCTGGCCATCGGCAGCGCCGGCAAACTGGTCGCCATACCAGCCGGCGCCCTGCCGGTAGTTCTTGTCCAGGTCAAAGAAATGCAGCTCGTGGCCGGGCACAAAGAGCGCCGGGTGGTTGCCCAGCATTTCCGCCAGCCAGGTCGAACCGGCTTTTTGCGCACCGGCGACGATGAACTGCGGCAGCCGATTCTCGCTCACTGGAAACCTTTCTCACACAACTTGGGAAACACCGGGATTACATAATGCAGCCCGGGGCGGCGATGCGGAAGCCAAAATAGGGCATACTGATGCCCAAGTCGACCTGAAAATCGAGAAAGATAATGAAACGATTCGGTCTGCTCGGCGCCATAGCCGTGATCCTGTTTCCCCTCTGGGCCAGTGCCGGTGCGACCGGCTCCGGCGAAATCCGCGTGATCACCCGTAATCTTTACGTCGGTGCGGATATCTTCCGCGTGATCAACGTCGAGCCTGACGGCATCCTCCAGGAAATCGCCGCTGTCTACCAGACTGTCGAAATGACCGACTTTCCGTCGCGAGCGCAGGCACTGGCAGACGAGGTCCTGGCCACGGATCCACATCTCATCGGCCTGCAGGAAGTCAGCCTGATCCGCACACAGACGCCGGGCGATTTCCTGTTCGGCAATCCCATCGCTGCCGAGGACGTGCAGTTCGACTACCTGCAGCTCCTGCTGGACGCGCTGGCCGAGCGCGGACTGAATTACACGGTGGCTGCGGAAGTCGAAAACGCTGACGTCGAGCTGCCGCTGGTCATTACCGGGCTCGATGACGTACGGCTGACCGACCGGGATGTCATCCTCGCCCGCAGCGATGTCGTCACCAGCAACGTCGTTGAGGAAAACTTTGCCAATTCGGTGATCGTCGACCTCAGCGGCACTTCGATCGACTTCAAACGTGGCTATGTCGCTGTCGACGCGTTTGTCGACGGTCGCCCATACCGCTTCGTCAACACTCACCTGGAGACGGGCGGCAGCTTCGGCGTCGACGTGCAGATCCTCCAGGCACCCGAGCTGATCGGCGCATTTGCGGACGAATTCCTGCCGGTCATCATGGTCGGTGATTTCAACGCCTCGCCGGACGACCCGCCGGAACAGGCCTACCAGCAGCTTATCGATGCCGGCTACTCCGATACCTGGCTGCAGTTTGCTCC
>JAHEKH010000186.1 GCA_024638445.1 Gammaproteobacteria bacterium
ACCCACGGGCAGAATCTCTGCAAAACGATACCCCAACCACGACGCATTTTCGAAATCTCTCTCCACCAGGGCGTACTGGTCACCCAGCTGATCGACGATCGACTCCAGCAGGTCGGCCATATACCGATACTCTTCGGGCACCTGGTGAGCCGCCTCGCTGGACAGAGTCTCGATCTCGGCCACCCGCAGCCCGTCGTCCTGAACGCGGGAGTTGAGAATACGAAACCGCTGGGTACCCAGGACCACGATCCCCAGCAGGCCGTCGCTTTCCGAGTACCAGTCACGCACCCTGGCCAGGGTGCCGACCTGGTGTGTCGTCGCAGGGCCAGCCTCGCTCCCGCGCTCGATAGCAACAACGCCAAACTGGGTGTCATCGCGAAGACAGCGGCTGATCATGTCGATGTACCGCGGTTCGAAAATCCGCAACGCAAGCGGCCCGCCCGGGAATAACACGGTGTTGAGCGGAAAAAGAGGCGCCTCCGGTACTTTCATCGGTGATCACCGGTCCGGGCCAATTTTTCCAGGCCACGCGACAGGCCGTTCAGTCTAGCACAGCGTCTGACTACACCCGCGGCCCGTATCAGCGCGCCTGTAATGCTGCGACCAGCCGTCCCGGCAAACCACCGAATCCGCCGTTACTCATCACCGCGATGCGGTCGCCGGCCCGCGCGAAGCTGCAAATGCTTTCGATCAGCGAATCCAGTTTCTCGCTGATCGTAACCGGGCTACGCAGGGTTTTGACTGCGGCCTCGAGGTTCCACTCGAGCCCCGGCGGCCGAAAGATAAAAACGCCGTCTGCCGCAGCAAGACTCGCGGCAAGCGTGTCGGCATGCGCGCCGCTCTTCATGCTGTTGGAGCGGGGCTCCAGAACGGCCACGACGCGGCCCGTTCCGCCGAGTGCTTCCAGTGTCGCCGCGATTTCCGTCGGGTGATGCGCAAAGTCATCGTATACGGTTATGCCGGCCACGGTTCCCGCGACTTCGAGACGGCGGCGCACACCGCGCCACCGGCTCAGCGCCTCGAGACTGGTTTCGAGCGGCACACCGACGTCGCGGGCCGCTGCGCAGGCAGCCAGCGCATTATGGGCGTTGTGGATACCAGGCCAGCCAAACTCGCCTGCCGCGGACACAGCCTTGTCACCGGCGTGCAGCCGGATCTCCAGCCGGTCTCCGTTTCGCTGCACGGTCCAGTCGCCGTCATCGCCATAGCGCAGCAACTGCGACCAGCAGCCCATCGCAAGAACCTTGTCGAGCTCTCCGGAGGCGGCATGCGCAATCACCGTGCCGCGCCGTGGCACGGTGCGCAGCAGGTGATGGAACTGGGTACGGATTGCGGCGAGGTCCGCAAAAATATCGGCGTGATCAAACTCCAGGTTGGTCAACACCAGGGTCGCGGGCCGGTAGTGAACAAACTTGGAACGCTTGTCGAAAAACGCGGTGTCGTACTCGTCTGCCTCGACTACGAAATACTCCGATTCGCCAAGGCGCGCGGAGACGCCAAAGTCGACGGGCACACCGCCGATCAGGAAGCCCGGCTCGAGTCCGGCGTAGTCGAGAATCCAGGCCAGCATGCTCGCGGTCGATGTCTTGCCGTGAGTCCCGGCCACCGCGAGCACGTGACGCCCGGCCAGCACGTGCTCGGCCAGCCACTGCGGTCCGGAGCTGTAGGGCAAGCCTGAGTCGAGCAGGTGCTCGACGACCGGGCTGCCCCGGCTCATCACGTTGCCGACTACCACGCTGTCCGGAGCCGGCTGCAGGGCCGCCGCGTCATAGCCCTCGTGCAGCCCGATTCCCAGCGATTCCAGCTGGGTGCTCATCGGCGGATAAACGTGCTGGTCCGACCCGGTAACCCGGTGCCCGGCCTGCCGCGCCAGCACGGCGACTCCGCCCATGAAGGTTCCACAGATTCCCAGGATATGAACGTGCATCAGGCTGGCGGTCCAAAAATCGAGTAATCGACGGCTATCACGAAAACGAACATGCCCAGCGCCAGGCTGACGCCTACGAAATAGGGAAAGCCTGCCGCGTGCATGAGAATGTGGCCCTTCACGCCCAGCGACCAGAGCATCACCACGAGGGCGGCGATCGCCGGCAGTATGCCGACGGCAGCCTCGCCGCTCGCGTTGCTCGCCATCGCCAGTATGACCGAGAGTACGTTGAGCAGGGCATCGGCACCGAAAACCGCTGTCAAAGTCTGGGTGAGCCGGTCCCGGAATCCCGCTGCTGACAGGAGCAACGCGAAAAACCCGGCCTGTGCCACGGTGTCGAGCAACGGGAGCACGAAAAACCGGGGCGCAGGCGTACCGAGCACCTTCATGCCCAGCAGGTACACCAGGAAATGCACGACGATAACGAGCGCCAGCAGGAATGCTGATCGCGGCAGGTGCTGCGGTCCGGCCCGGTGCGCAGCGATCGCGGCAAACGGGCTGACCAGAGCTAACAGGGTGCGCAAGAAACGCTCCTCAACACCGGCATGTTAAGCTGCCTGCAAGAATGAGCCTGCCAGAACTAATAGACAAACGCGGCGACCTCGAAGCGCTTTGCCGCGAAATCGACGGCGCCGATTTCATTGCAGTCGATACAGAGTTCATCCGGGAGCGCACTTATTATCCCCAGCTTTGCCTGGTGCAGGTTGCAGCAGGATCCACCTTTGCCTGCGTGGATGCGCTGGCGCTCGAGGATCTTGATCCGCTGACCGATATTCTGCTGGATCGGACTATAACAAAGGTGCTGCACGCCGCGCGGCAGGACTTCGAGATTTTCTTCCAGCTCACCCGCGAAGTGCCGGCACCGTTGTTCGATACGCAGGTCGCAGCGGATTTGTGCGGACTGGGCGACCAGGAGGGCCTTGCTGCCGTTGCCCAGCGGCTGCTTGATATCGAGGTCGACAAGAGCCACGCGCGTACCGACTGGTCCAGGCGGCCGCTGCGTGACGAGCAGCTGCAATACGCGCTGGACGACGTGATTCACCTGGTACCAATTTACCAGCAGCTGCGCGAACGCCTCGAGCACAACGGCCGGCTGCCCTGGCTGGAGGAAGATTGCCAGCGGCTGCTGGATCCCTCGCTGTACGAAGTTCAGCCTGACGAGGCGTGGCAGCGGCTCAAGGGACTGGGCGGCATGAAGCCCGCCAGCTTTCACGCCGCCCGGCTGCTGGCACAATGGCGGGAAGAGCGCGCCGCAAAAATTGACCGGCCGCGCGGCTGGGTATTGCGCGACGACGTGCTGCAGCGTATTGCCCACCAGCTGCCCCGCGACGAAAACCAGCTCTCGCAGGTCAAAGGGCTGCCAAAACCCGTCCTGCGGCGCCAGGCAAAAACGCTTCTGGACCTGATCCGGGAGGCCAGGGCCTGCGAGGATGCGCCACCGCCGCTCCCCGAACAGCTCAGCAAC
>JAHEKH010000187.1 GCA_024638445.1 Gammaproteobacteria bacterium
CGGTTATCAACGGATGGCAGATTCCAGATCAGTCGACCGGCGCAAATTCCTCAAAATCTGTGCCGGTGCGGGTGCCGCGGTCGCGGCCAGCCCGTCGCTAATTTCCCGCGCCGCCGGCGAGTTGCGGCCGGGGGAGCGCGTGCGTCTCGTCGACGTCGCCGGGAAGACCTTTCATCCCAAGGCAATGACTGTCGGTCGCAGCTACGTCTTCCACTACCCGTATGTGACGACGCCCTGTTTCCTGATCGACCTCGGTTCTCCCGCCGAACCCGGCGACGAACTGACCACCGAAGACGGCCGATCATACCGCTGGTCGGGCGGAGCCGGGCCCGGCCGCTCTATCGTGGCGTTCTCAGCAATCTGTGCGCATCGCATGAGCTACCCGACCCGCGCCGTGAGCTTCATCGACTATCGGCATCAGCCGATGTCGGCGTCGAGCACCGATAGCGGCTGGTGGAACCGCGGACAGGTGATCTACTGCTGCTCGGAGGGCAGCGTCTACGATCCCCGAGATGGCGCGCGCGTCCTGTCCGGGCCCGCTCCGCAACCGCTCGCCGCGGTGCATCTCGAGTATGACCCTGATGAGCGAGCGCTGTTCGCTACAGGCGTCTATGGCGGCAGCATTCTTGAGCGGTTTCTCACCGAGTTCAGTTTTAAGGTCGCGCTCGAGCACAAGCGCGAGGACATCTGGCAGGCGACGAGTGACGTCGCCACCGTGTGGCCGATGCGAGACTACTCGCGTACCGGGGCCTGTTAGTCCCGGCACGAAGCCGATTCGTTCCCGTCGCACAGAAAACCCGGTCTGTGCCGCCTTACGTTGCGCCGGTTGGATCCAGATGTTCGAGGTATTCGGCGATCTCGGGATGGCCTGCCGCCCTGGCGATAGCGGCCGGCGTATTGTCGTTACTGTCTTTGGTCGACCGATTTGCACCATGTGCCACGAGCAGCCGCACGATGCCGGTGTCTCCCGCCGCTGCCGCGATATGCAGCGCCGTCGATCCAGCCTCCTGCCGTATCGTGGTGTCGGCGGCGCCGACCTCGAGCAGGAGCCGAACGACCTCGGCGCGTCGCCGGTCGGCCGCGCGCATCAACGGCGTCCATCCGTAGGTGTCACGAATATTCGAGTCTGCTCCGCCGGCCAGCAGCACCCGCACGACCTCGGCATGCCCCTTGACGGCGGCCAGCGCCAGCGCGGTCCAGCCCAGCTTTGCCTTGAGGTCCGTGCGCGCGCCGGCGCGCAGTAACATCTCGCAGATCTTCGCATCACCCTTGATCGCCGCGTACATCAACGCGGTGCCACCGTTCGCATTGGCCGCATTAACGTCGGCACCCCTCTCGATCAGGCGTGCGACGGCCCAGTCATCTCCCTCCCGGGCCGCCGACATCAATGGGGATTTGTTGTTCGCCGCCGACCGGGGCGCGATAAGCGGGTCGCCCAGCGCCAGTGAACCGCTGCCAGTCAGGTCGCCGGCGCTGGCAGACAGGCTGATGGCCAGAATCCCAATGGCAAACCGGCCGGCAAAAGCCGGCCGGTCTGACGTGGTAAATTGGGACCGCAGCCCGGCGCCCGTGGGGTGACGCCGGGGCGAGTCAGGTCGTCGCGGCACTCGATGCGCCAGGCGCTGACTCGCGCTGCGCCGGCTCTGCAGCAGTATCCTTGATCTCCGCGTACCAGAGGCTGTGATGTTGCTTCGCGAAACCCTCGTCGACCTCTCCGCTCACCATCCCTTCGAGCACGCCTTCGGTACCGATGCTGCCGAGGTACATGTGCCCGACCGCGACGGCGACGATGAACAGGCCGCTGCACAAGTGGATGATGTGCCAGAACTGCATTGCCTCGCGCTCGGTGCCCAGGTTCGGAAACAGCAGGAAGAACCCGGAAACGGTCATCGCAATGCCGCTGAAGAATACAAGCCAGTAGAAGACCTTCTCGCCGGCATTGAAGAACCCGGCCGGCGGATGGCCGTCGCCGATGGCGCCGCCCAGCGATTTAAGCCAGTCGAAATCGTAGGATTTCGGCACGTTCTTGCCGATCCACATGAGTAGCAGCACCGCGAGGCCAGCGGCGAACGGCAGCGCGAGATAATCGTGGACCGGTTTGGCAAGCTGCGCCCAGGCGGCGAAGCCTTCCTTCCCCAGCAGCGGGATCAGCAGGGTTTTGCCGAAGATCAGGCTCAAGCCCGTGATCGCCAGGATGATGAACGATATCGCAACGTACCAGTGCATCACGCGCTCGAATGACGACCAGCGCGCGACGGTTCGGCCCGTGCGTGACTCCAGCTTGTCCCTGCCCTTGACGATGTGCTTGGCGGCCAGCGCCACGAGTACAAAGACGATGAACGACCCGCCGAGGAACGAGACCGGGCCGTTACGGACGCTCCGCCAGTTCTCACCGCCGTTCTGAATCAGTACGCCGGATTCCGCTCCAGGCACCGCGGAGTAGCCCTCTGTTCCCTGACGCACGGCGCGCCAGTACTCGGCTCGTGGGTTGACGGCTTCGTCATCGGACTCCTGCGCATGGGCCGTCGGCATCAGACCCGTTTCGTATGCGAGATATCCTACTAGCGGCAAGGCCGCGGATACCGCCAGAATGACCAGCGACGCGACCAGCGTGATAGCTATGGCACGACGCCGCCGCCGTGGTTTCACCGTGACTTTCTGTGTGCGCATTGACCAGGCTCCTCTTTGCGACGCGGCTTCGCAGAAGCCACGACGTCTATTCGCTAACCCGGACCGGCCTGGCTTACCGGTCCGTTTGCCCCCTGGCGAACCGTTGCTGAAGTGTCTCGATGTGCTCAGGATCCTTTTGCATGGCCAGCAGCGGATCCGTATCGCCCTTGTAGACACCCGGTTCGTGCAGGGTGACAGTGGTCTTTTCCGTGCAACCGGTCGAACCGAGCAAAACGATGCCGAGGCTGGCCGCGAGCGCCAGTAAGCGACTTGCCTTTTGCATGTCCATCATCTCATTTCAATCCGGTCATTCCTGCGGCCCCGACAACGTCAGGCGTCGCCCTTGTACGCGGTATCCCAACCCCAGGTCTGTGGGCGTCCACCGCGCTTCGTGATGCGCTCGCGGTAAATGTCGGCGACCATGTCCCCGTCACCCGCCAGCAGCGCCTTGGTGCTGCACATCTCCGCGCAAAGCGGCAATTTACCTTCCGCAACGCGGTTGCGGCCGTATTTTTCGAGCTCCTCAGCGGAGTTATCGTCTTCCGGACCGCCGGCGCAGAACGTGCACTTGTCCATCTTGCCGCGCACGCCGAATGCCTCCTTCTGCGGGAACTGCGGCGCGCCGAAGGGGCAGGCGTAGAAGCAGTAACCGCAACCGATGCAGAGGTCCTTGTCGT
>JAHEKH010000077.1 GCA_024638445.1 Gammaproteobacteria bacterium
CTCCCATCGGCCGTGAGGACTCCCAGGTACCGCTCGCCTTCGCCATAGATGTCAGCACCATCGCTGTCGGCTTCGAAGAACTCCACCCGGGCTCCCGCGAACAGCGGTTGACCCGGTGCACTGCCGACATAGCCGGCCACCGTCAGGTCAGTGCCATTGATCACCGCGGACACCAGGACCGGCGTGTCCATTCCGGAGTTGGGGAGGCTGGCGTTCTTGGCGCCGTCATTCGCCGTGGGCCCGTCGCCGTCGATCGAAATCACCGCAGACAGGTCGATGCCGCGAAACGCATTATCGTGGATTGCGTTGCCGGATATCAGGTTTCCGGTCGGGGCGGCGGCGCCGTTATTGTATAGCAACACGCCGTGCTTGAGGTTGTGAGCAATCGTATTCGCCTCATTCAATCCGGTGCCGCCGACCGTGTTGTCATCAGCCTCGCGGATGCGTACGCCGTTCAGGGTGTTCGGGATGGCGGTGTCCACTGCATTGACGCCGATGAAATTGCCGATGACCGAATTGCCTGTTGCCCCTGCGCCGATAATAGATACACCGTTGCCCGCATTGCCCGCAACGAGGTTGGGCTCACCCACCGCGGCCCCGCCCACGATGTTGCCGGGCTGGCCCGCGATCGACAGGCCGTTGGCGCCGTTTGCCGCCGGCCCGGTGCCTGCTGCATCAGTGCCGATATAGTTGCCGTAAAAGCGGTTGTTCCCGGCACCGGAGACATACACGCCGTTGGCGGCGAAACGATTGATAATCCAGCCGCGCAGCGTGCTGCCGCCTCCGTCAAAGGTCAGGCCGTCCGCACCCGATGATGCCGAGCCATCGAGCTCTATGACCGGCGTGCCGGCGAAGCCGGGCTGGCGGCTGGCGTCCAGCACGACCGGTTCGAGAAACGCCAGGATCAGCGTCGCAGGGCGTATGGTCGCTATGCCGCCGCTGAACTGGCTGGGATAACCGGCGTTGAGGCCGGGACGCGCGCTACCGTCGGCGAGCATGAAAATAGCGTTATCGATACCGGCGGGATGGCCGTCCTGGGCCAGCCCGCCATTCGCAAGATTGTTCGAGTTGTCTTTGAACTGGCGCAGGCTGCCCTGGCCTGCATTGTTGGTGTTGACGATTAAATTGAAACTGAAACCGAAGTCGATGCCGGCGATGCCGGTACCGGCCACACTTACCGGCGTCAGCGACTGCACTTCGACACCGGCTGACCCACTCAAGGTGGCGAGCGTCGAGGAGCCGCCATTGGCGCCTGCGTCTGTCTCACCGGGAATTTCGCCGCCGACATGGTCGGTGACCGGTACCGCGGCTCCGCCGGATGCATCGGTACGAAAAGTCTGCACCGGCCATTCGCTCCCGGTCGCCCCGGTGCGGGTCGAATCGACAGATTCGTTGACGACTCGCACCTGGTAGCTGCCGTCAGTTGCGGCAAAAGAGTATTGACCGGTTCCGGCTGCAGTCGTGGTTGAAGTGATGAAGTTCCCGGCAACATCGTAGAGCTCGATCACCGCCCCGCCGACGGGCGCCCCCGCCGACAGAGCCAGGTCGCGGCCGGCGCCGCCACCGTAATTGATGTCTTCGTACACCACGCCGCTGACGGCATAGGCCTCGGAAGCCTCTACCGCGCCGATGTCACAGTCTGCAGCCAGGTCGGCATCGCCGTCGATCGGTCTGCCGATGCCGCGCTGATCGGCGGGCGGGCACCCTGCATTGCTGCCGGCATCGATTGCCGGGCTGCCAATCAGCGGCATGTGGGTCCAGGCCGGCCCGCCATTGTCCTGCAGCGGGCCGAGCATCGGCGCAGCCGTCAGCGCGAAGCTGCAGGTGCCGTCGTCATCGAGGTTGGCCGTTCCCGGCCCGATCGCCGGGTCGCAGTTGTCGGCCCCGGCATTGCCGGCGATCAGCGAATTGGTCCATGTCATCGTGCCGCTGCCGGGAACCACGCCGGCGCCCTTGCTGGTCGCGCTGTTGCCGGTTATCGTCACGTTCGTCGCGGTAATGTCGGCCGACTGTGCGAATACACCGCCCCCTTCCTTCGCGCTGTTGCCGCTGAAGGTCACATTGGTCAACGTCAGCGAGCCGCTGCCAACCTTGAGCCCGCCTCCTTTTTTATCGAAAACGTCAGAGCGACTGACAGTCGAATCGCTGAGGGTCAGCGAGTTGGCGCCGTGGACACGAATGCCGCCACCCTCCGCATTGACCTGCCCGTTGTCGATCATCAGGCCGGTAATCGTGGCGGTCGGCGCGTAAATCTCGAACACCCGATCGAGCTGGTTGCCGTCGATTATTGTCGCGCTCGTCCCGGTGCTCCGGATAGTGACCTCGTCGGTGATATCCAGGTCGCCGTCGACGGCCGAATCCTCGCCCGTGCCTGCACGCGTCAGCTGGTAGATGCCCGGCGGGATATTGATCGTGTCTGTTCCGCCCCAGGCATTGCTTTCCTGCAACGCGGCGCGCAGCGTGCAAACGCCGCCGGCGGTCGCACAAATGCCGTCACCTGGCAGCACATCCAGAGCGTCGATCGTGCTGTTGACGTTGAAAACGGCATCGGTGACCGCCGGCGCCACATCGAGATAGGTGCTGCCGACCCTGATTTCGTCGAGCTGCGCATTATTGACAATATTGGCAGCCTGCCCGCCGGCAAGCCCGACCTGCGTAAAAGCGGCGCCACCATTGATATCGAGGTCGTTCTTGACCGTCGTGTCGGTCGAATCCGGCGCCGCCAGACCGGGCGTCGGGTTGTAGTAAAGCGTCGCCGTGTCGTTGCCTGCAACAAAATCCATGCGCAGGACCAGGAAAACGGTTTGCCCCGCAACTGCCGGCGCCGTCAGGCTGCTTCCCGTGCCGCCCAGCCCGTAGCGCTCTACCCGCAGGGCCGCTCCGGAGTAGCCAAAGTACAGGCGGCTGAACACACCGTCGCCAAGCACCAGACCGGCATAACTGTCGCTGGAGGCGATGGCGTCAGGCCGCACCAGCACACTGGCCCAAACCGTAGTACCGTCGGCGCCGATCGACGCTGTAAGATCGCGCGGCGCAATCGTCGTATCACGAGCCGTATCGAGCGGCATTGCCAGCTCAGTTGCACCGCCGTAGGCGACAAGATCCCCAACCGGTCCGGTCAACGTCGTGGCTGTGACCGTGACGTCGCCGGCGCCCCAGGAATTCGACCAGCCGCTGCCGCCGTTGTTACCGCTCAGTGGCCCGACGGAATAGGCGAATGGTTCACCACCGAACAGCGCGGCCGAGACCGGCGTGGCAACCAGTACACCGAGAATGACCGGCGCCCACCAGCGGGTATGCATTCGAAGAACAGGTGTCTTCCAGCGCCGTGATCGACGTTGGATTGCCGCAGTCCCTTGCACTCCGCCTGT
Source organism: Gammaproteobacteria bacterium (assembly GCA_024638445.1). GTDB lineage: Bacteria > Pseudomonadota > Gammaproteobacteria > Steroidobacterales > JABDKV01 > JABDJB01. The sequence goes on from JAHEKH010000077.1 coordinate 3,372, forward strand.
TTCCATAACCTGCGAAAGCTAAATCGATCGAAGTACGATAACAAGGACCTGATCGGAAAGAACATCCAACAGGAGACGACGGTTTTTTGACGCTTGCCATTTGCCCGGACAATCCCCTGGATACCTTTAAATTTTCATACAGCCCGGTTGCTCATGGCCGGGACGAACCCCCGACGCTGGGACGAGCACAGGGGCAGCGCCGGGCTTATCGTCCCTTGCCGGGGGGCCACCCGTTAACCGTGTCTGATCCCGGCTAGATAAGCAGCACCTTCGCGCCGCGGACCGGTTGCCGCTTCAGCGCCACCAGCGCCGCGTTGGCATCTGCCAGCGGATAGACCGACACCTCGGTCCTGATTGAAATGTCGGCGGCGAGCGGTAGAAATTCTGCGATATCGGCGCCGGCAATATTGGCGACCGACTTGATTTCGCGTTCCATCCACAGGTGATCGTGGTAAGAAAGGCCCTGCAGCACGGCCTTGTCTGAGTCCTCTTTGCGGATTGCATTGATGACGAGCCGCCCGCCGGGCGCGAGATTGGCAAGGGCCGAGACGACCGGTGTCCAGGCAGGCGTTGTGTCGATGATCGCGTCGAGCCGTTGCGGCGCAATCGCTTCCGTCGAACCGGTCCAGTCGGCACCCAGATCTACGGCAAAAGCACGGCTGCCGGCATCGCGTGCGAAGACGTAAACTTCGCTGGAGGGGTACAGGTGACGCGCCAGCTGCAGCACGATGTGCCCGGATCCCCCGAAACCGGTCAGCCCCAGGCGCTGGCCATCCCTGAGGCCACACAGGCGCAACGCCCGATAGCCGATCGCGCCCGCGCAAAGCAAGGGCGCTGCAGCCGTGTCGCTCAACGATGCAGGTATCGGGTAAGCATAGTTTTCTCCGACGGTCATGAACTCTGCGTAGCCGCCATTGACGTCGCGCCCCGTGGCGCGAAAGTCCGCGTGCAGGTTTTCGTCTTGTTCGCCGCTCGACGAGTGTATCCAGCCGACACCCACCCGGTCGCCATCACGAAAGCGCGACACTGACGCACCGACACCATCAACCCGACCAACCACCTGGTGTCCCGGAATCACCGGTAACTGCGGCGGAGCGGTGCGGCCCTCGATCTCGTCAAGCTCGGTATGGCAAACGCCACAGGCCGTAATCGCGATTCGGATCTCACCTGGCCCTGGCGAGGGCACCGGCACGTCGGCCAGCCGCAACGGCGTGGCGCAACTTTCCAGCGATACGAGGCGGTCGAGCAACATAGCTTTCATGTCTGTGATCCTCGATCGATACCCCGGATCCGCCTCGAAGGCACCCCTGTGAGACTCGATTGCCAAACAATACCCGAGTCAACCTTCGATGCCGCCCTGTGGGCCCGGCTGACTATCCGGATCCCGGCTGAAGCCGCTCCTGCGAGGAATCTGCCCAACCGTGCGACTACCTCAGCGAGAGAGCTGCCGGTGTTCATTTTTGGTGACGTCAGATCCTCGGAACCAAAAATGAACACCGGCAGCTCTCTCGCGCAATCTCGACACAGACGCCGGGGATCGCAGCTGGAAGACGCCCCTAAGAGTCGTCAGAGGATGACGAACCAAATTCGACGCCCAGCGACCGCAGTTTTCGGTAAAGGTGGGTACGCTCCATGCCGACCCGCTTGGCCAGCCGGCCCACTTTGCCGCCGCACAGCGCCAGCTGCTGCTGCAGATACGTCCGCTCGAACTGCTCCCGCGCTTCGCGCAGCGGCAACGCCAGCAAGTCACGCTTGATCAGCGACTCCTCTGCCGGGCTCTCCACCTTGAGCGCTTCCTCGACTTCGCCGAGCGAGATATCCTCGTCGCCTCCCAGCACCAGCAGCCGGTGCACCATGTTTTTCAGGTCACGGATGTTGCCCGGCCAGGGATAGTTGCGTAAACGGTTCTGCGCGGCAACGCTGAACCGCCGCAGCGGCAAACCCTGCTCATCGACCAGCTTGTCGGCGTAGTAACGAAGCAGGTCCGGCACGTCCTCGCTGTATTCCCGCAGCGGTGGAATCCGCAAACGGATGACGTTGAGGTGCGCCAACAGGTCGCGACGCAACAGGTCGCGCTGCATGCTGTGCTCCAGTCCTGACGTTGCCGAACTGACGACGCGAACATCGAAATCGATCGCGTCCGTTCCGCCACGTCGGCGAAACGTGCCGCTCTCCAGAACCCCCAGCAACAGCGTCTGCGCCGCTGACGGCAGGTCTTCAATTTCATTGATGAACAGCGTGCCGCCCCTGGCCCGCTCGAGATAACCCGGCCGGGTCTCGTCCCCGTCCTCGCTGCCGAGCAACATCTCTTCCGCGTTGTCGGCAGTAATCGACCCCGCGACCAGCGTCACCATGCGGTTCTTCGACCGTGCGCTGAGTGAATGCATGAACCGGGCGAAGGCTTCCCGGCCGGTGCCAACCTCACCCACCAGCAGGACGTTACTGTCGTGAGCCGCGACCCGCTTGATCTGTTCACGCAGGTCCTGCATGACCTGGCTCTTGCCCAGCGGTGCAACCATCTTGGGCACGATTCTGCGTCGCGAGCTGTCGCGCCGGTGCGCCAGCGCCAGCTCCACGGTCTTGAGCAGCTTGGCCAGGGAAACCGGCTTCTCGATGAAGTCGAAGGCCCCGAGGCGGGTCGCCTCGACGGCGGTTTCCACGGTGCCATGACCCGACATCATCACCACGTCGGGCGGGTTGCCGGACTCGGCCCACTCCCGCAGCAAGGTAATGCCGTCGGTATCGGGCATCCAGATATCGAGCAGCACCAGGTCCGGCTCACGCGCGTTGCGCTGTTCCCGCGCTTCGGCTGCGTCGGCTGCGATGCTCACGGTATAGCCTTCCTCGCGCAGGATCTCCTCGAGGAGTTCGCGAATATCGGCTTCGTCGTCGACGACGAGTATGTGGGCCGTGCTCATGCGATCTTTCCTCCGGAAACGAATGGCGTCGTTCGGCTGTGAATCAGCAACGCCCTGGACTCTTCATCGGTCGGCAGGATTACGCGCACACGCGCGCCGCCCGCCTCCCGGTTCTCAGCCGCGATTCTTCCGCCGTGTTCCTCGACGAGTTTCTTGACGATGGCGAGTCCGAGACCGGTGCCCTTTGACTTGCTCGTAACATAAGGTTCGAACACTTCCTCGGTGGAAATCGCAAAACCCGGTCCATCGTCTTCCACCACGATTTCCGCCAGGTGAGCGGCACCCTCGCGGCGTCTCACGGTGCGGATTGCAACACGACCGCCTTCCGCCAGGGCTTCACCCGCGTTGCGCAGCAGGTTGTGCAGCATCTGGCGCATACGGCCGGCATCCGCCTCGACGCCTTCGATCGCAGGATCCAGCTGGAGCGACAATTCCATCCCCATTTCCCGCGTCCGGTACAGCTCGGCGACCTCCGATACGATCTTGTTCAGGTCGATGCGCTCGATATCCAGCGTCGGTGCACGAGCGTACTCACTGAAGGCGTCGACCATTGCCTTCATCGCCTCGACCTGCTGAACGATGGTATGGGTTGCCCGGTCCATGACCTTCGCATCGGTTTCGTTCATCGTATCGAGGTAGCGGCGGCGCATTCTTTCCGCCGACAGCTGGATCGGCGTCAGCGGGTTCTTGATCTCGTGCGCCAACCGCCTCGCGACCTCACCCCACGCCGCGTCGCGCTGGGCGCGCACCAGCTCGGTGACATCGTCGAACACAATGACGTAGCCACCCGGCATTTCTTCGTCGCCGGCCAGTGCGGTACAGGCAGTGTTGAGGATCGTTCGCCCGGTGCCCGAACGCAGCACGACTTCGTCACGCCAGTCGAGCTCGCCGTCTTCGATCTTTTGACGGACCACCGCCGCAAACTGGTCGACCAGCGTGGCGTTGAGGCCGGTCATCGTCAGCGGCAGACCGACAACCGAGGTGAGATCGGCCTGGAGGATGGCGCCGGCCGCCCGGTTGGTAACCCGCACGGTGAAATCCGGCTCCAGCGCGATAACGCCGCTCGACAGGCCTGCCAGCACCGCGGCCAGGTTGGCACGCTCACTCTCGACCGCCTGCTGACTGCGCCGTGCAGATTCACGCGCATTTGCCAGCCGTCGCGTCATGTCGTTGAAAGAGTTGACCAGGAAACCGATCTCGTCGTGAGTCTGTGTGGGCAGACGGGTGTCAAAATCGCCTTCCGCAACGGCACGGGTGCCGGCAACCAGTGACTGGATCGGCGCCACCAGGCGACGCGACCACAGGAACGCACCCCAGACTGCAGCGAGCAACGACACGAGCAGGACCAGCGTCAAAGTCAGCGTGAGGCTGAACTTGAGGGGCTTGCGCAGGTAGGCGGCTTCACCGTAGCGCGTGTAGGCCTGCTGCACCGATTCGGCCAGACCCGACAGGCGACCGGTCACCGGGTAGAGGCCCTGCAGCATGCGTTGCTCGTCAGTCGGATTAAGCTGCGGCACCGACACCGCCGTGCGCACGACGAAACCGCCGCCACCGACCGGATCGAGACCGACAAAGGAATGCCCCTGGCGCAGCTGCAGCATGACTTCGTCACCCGGCAGCGACGGCAGCATGATCGATCCGGCCTCGGCGCTGGTGGCAATGATCCGGCTGTTCTGGCCGATTACCGTAAGCTCGCTGGCACCACTGCTCTGGCGTAGCTCACCCAGCTCGATGATCAGCTCTGCATCGTCCAGACCGACAACCTTTTTGACCATGCGCTGTGTCTGGTCGAGATAATCGCTCATGCGCAGGTCGAGAGCGCTGCGGCTCAAACGCAGCGCGTCATCGAGACCCGTCTCGATCTGCACATCAAAATAGCTGTCAATCCCGCGCTGGAGGAACTGCAGCGAAAAATAGTAAACGACTACGACCGGCAGCACGGCAAGCACCACGAACATCGCCACCATGCGGGCCTTCAGCCGGGACCCGGGCAGATGACGCCGGTAGTCTCTCGCCAGTTTCACCATGTTGCCGACAACCAGCAAAAGCAGGACGACCACACCGGCGACATTGATGATCAATATGACTTCGTGCAGGCGGTTGAAGCTGGCGGCGTCACCGGTGCTGCGAATCAGCAGTGCGAGCGAGATGACGAGCAACACGGCTCCGGCAATCCCCAGGGCGGTAAAGACTGTTCGCATCACCGCGGCAGCCTCCAGCGGTACCAGTCGCTGGCCTGGCGCCAGTCACCGAAGAAAACATCCAGCACCCGGAGAGGTCCGGGGAAAGAACGGATATCGAGCACCGACTTGATCCGCAACATATAGTCGCGGTTTGGATTTAGCAGCGCCCGGTCGATCAGCGGCAGCTCCTCGACATCGCCAAGGTGCTGCAAAGCGCCGGCCAGCGTCAGGAAGGTGCGCTGCTCACCACTGTTGATGTTGCTGACGATGTAGCGCTCGCTCAACGCGTGATACTGCAGCTCGTACAGCTGCTCGAGCTCGGCAATAGTCTTGTCGGGGCGCCAGCGCTGTACGCGGCGAACGTCTATGCGCAGCTCGAAAGTCAGTGCGACGCCTTCGGCCAGCGCTTCGAGGGCAACTTCGTTGAGTTCGTAATCGATCGTGGCGTTGAGGTAATAAACCCCATCGACTTCGCCGGCGTAGGCGGCCTGGATCACAAAATCCCGGGCGGCATGGGCCGTTGTGGCCAGACCGGCGAGTACGGCCAGGCCGACGACCGCCAGCCCTTGCCGCCACGCGCTATTGCGAATCGGCTGTGCCATTAAAAGATGTGCCCGTAGGTCATCAACGTGCTTCGAGGCAAGAATAATAGAACCCGTCCATTCCTGCCTCTCCTGTCAGGATTTGCCGGCCGGGACCGTCTTTTCGACCCCAGTCCGCGGCTATGGTGCGGGCATTTGCGCCGGGTTGCGCGTCCAGGAATGTGGTCAGCACGCCGCTGTTTTCCGCCCGCAGAACCGAGCAGGTGGCATAAACCAGGCGTCCGCCGCCAGCCAGCATCGGCCAGGCGGCCTGGAGCAGACTCGCCTGCTGTGCTGCCAATACCGGTACGTCTCCGGCCCGCCGCAGCAGCTTGATATCCGGATGGCGGCGCATCACGCCCGTTGCGGAACAGGGTACATCGAGCAGGATGCGATCGAACGGCCTGCCGTCCCACCAGTCTGCCGGGTTGCCGGCGTCACCCGCAATCAAAGCCGCATCCAGCCCGAGCCGGGACAGGTTTTCCTGCACGCGCTCGAGGCGTGCGGCATCGTTGTCGACTGCCGTGACCGCAACATCGGTGCTTTCGAGGATATGGCAGGTCTTGCCACCGGGGGCCGCGCACGCGTCGAGCACCCGCATCCCCGGTTCGAGATCCAGCAATCCGGCCGCCAGCTGGGCGCCGGCATCCTGCACCGACACCAGGCCGTCAGAGAATCCCGGAACGCGATCGACCGGCAGCGGTGCTTCCAGCCGCACTGCGGTTTCGCAAAACGGTGATGTCTTTCCGGCCTGGTCGGCCTGCTCGGCCAGCAACGAAAGGTAGCTGTCACGATCCGTGCGCCGCCGGTTGATACGCAGCCACATCGGCGCGCGTTCGTTGCCGGCCCGCAGCAGCCGGTCACTGTCGTCCGGCCAGTCCTTGCGCAGCGACTCGACCAGCCAGCCGGGGGTGGCGAACTGCGCCACCGGGCTTGCGGCCACGGCCGCATTACAGGCATCTGTTTCGCGCTGGTAACGACGCAGCACCGCATTGATGAGTCCGGCCGCACGCGGCTGACCGAGCCTGCGCACGGTCTCGACGCTTTCGGAAATTGCCGCATGCGACGGAATGCGCGTGTGCCTCAGCTGGTACAGACCCGTCATCAGGACGGCGCGTACCCGAGACTGCCTGACCGGTCGCTCGACCAGGCGGTCGAGTATCGTCTTCAGTTCGAAATACCAGCGCGCCGTCCCGGAGGCAATTTCCCTCGCAAGCGCGCGGTCACGCGGATTCTCGAGCCGCTCCTGCAGCGGCGCCAGTGCAGCGTCGAGCGAACACCCGGTACGAATGACTTCCGCCAGCGCACTGGCCGCAACGATTCTCGCGGTGGTTTTTCGCGGGCTAGCCACCCAGCACGTCGCCGAGCAGATGATTGGCGTTCAGAAAATCGTGAACCGGCATGACCCGCTTGCCCTCGGGCTGCACGGTCGATACGACAAGCTCACCGGCAGCGGTCGCCACCCGTAGCTGGCCGTCCGCCGCAGCAGTTACGGTGCCCGGCTTTGCGGTAGCTGCCTCCCCCGACGACCAGGCGGACCACAGCCTCAGCTGCCTGCCGTTCCAGCGCGTCTCCGCCACCGGCCACGGGTTAAAGGCGCGCACCTTGCGCGCGATGGCCGCCGCGGTGTCGTCCCAGTCGATCAACGCCTCGCTTTTCCTGATTTTCGGTGCGTGCGTCGCCTGCGTGTCGTCCTGTGGCACGGACTCCAGCCGTCCGGCGACCAGGTTATCGAGTTCGTCGGCGAGCAGCGCAGCACCGAGATGGGCGAGCCGCTCAGTCAGCTCACCGCCGGTCTCGGCTTCGTCGATCGGGGTTTCCCGTTTCGCCAGCATGTCGCCGGTGTCGAGTCCGGCGTTCATCTGCATCAGCGTTACGCCGGTGCGGTTGTCACCGGCGAGTATCGCGCGGTGCACCGGGGCGGCTCCGCGCCAGCGTGGCAACAACGAGGCATGCACGTTGACGCAGCCGAGACGCGGAAGGTCCAGTACGGCCTGGGGGAGGATCAGTCCATAGGCGGCGACTATCACCAGGTCCGGCCGCAGCTCCGCGAGCTGTTGCTGCGCGGGTTCGTCGCGCAGCGTTGGTGGCTGCACAACCGGCAACGTGAGGGATTCCGCCGCCTGCCTGACCGCGCTCTTTCTCAGCTTGCGCCCACGGCCGGCAGGACGGTCAGGCTGGGTATAGACGGCCACAATTTTGTGACCGGTACCGGTCAGCGCGCCGAGAGAGGGCACGGCAAAGTCCGGCGTGCCGGCGAACACGATACGAATCGGGTTTTCGGCAGACCGGGTAGCGTTGATCAGATCACCGGAGCGTGATCGCCGGCGCCGAGAGACGGCTCGACGGTTTCACGATGCTTGCGGTTTTTCTCGAGCTGCTTGCGAATACGCTGACGCTTGAGTTCGGACAGGTAGTCCACGAACAGCTTGCCTTCGAGGTGGTCCATCTCGTGCTGCACACAGACGGCCAGCAGGCCATCGGCATCGATCTCGAACTCCATGCCGTCGCGGTTGAGCGCCCGCACCCGCACCCGCTCGGCACGTTCGACTTTTGCATAGATTTCCGGCACCGACAGGCAGCCTTCCTCGGTGATAATGCTGCCCTCGCGGTCGATAATCTCGGGGTTGATGAAACACAGGGGTTCCGTCTTGTCCGCCGACACATCGGTGACCAGCAGGCGCTTGTGGACGTCCACCTGGGTCGCCGCCAGGCCGATACCCGGCGCCGCGTACATGGTTTCGAACATGGCGTCGATCAGGGCCCGGAGGTCGTCATCGACCGCCTCCACGGGGGTTGCCCGGGTTCGAAGCCGCGGATCGGGAAATTCCAATATTGTGAGCTTGTTCATGTGTGAACTGTGCCGCGATTTAGCAAGCTGTCTCGTGCAAAATGGCACGAGAAGCTGATAAAGTTATGACAAGTCGAGGAGATAGGGAATCCTGCTACAGGAGAATGTCAACATTTGAGACAATTGTTGCACTGCAACGTTCCCGGATTCAACCCTCACCAGGCTTTCAGGCACCCAGTATACCGCGCTAACCGGCACTTTTAGCGGAGTTACAGACCCATGCCCCATCGTATTTTGGTTCGATTCAGCTTGCTGGCCGCCCTCGGCATGACCGGCGCCTGCTCGCTGGTCCAGTCCTACATGCCCGGCGACGAGGAAGACGGCGCCCACAGCATGCCGGCTGCGGAAACTGCAAGCTACACGCCCGCCCCGGTGGCCGCACCGGCGCCGCGTCCGGCGGCCCCCGCCACCCAGACCTGGGTCGCCGAAGTCGACCGCAACCCGGTCTCGGTGCCGATTCGCCCCGGCGCGCCCGAGCGCTACACCGTCGTGCGCGGCGACACGCTGTGGGATATCTCGGGTCTGTTTCTCGAAGACCCGTGGCTGTGGCCGGAAATCTGGCACGTCAATCCGCAGATCAATAACCCCCACCTGATTTATCCCGGCGACGTGCTGCGCCTGGTCTGGGTCGACGGCCAGCCCCGCATCGTGATGGAACGCGACATGATGGCCGCCGATGTGCGCCTGTCGCCGCAGGTGCGCTACGGCTCGCTCGACGACGCCATTCAGACAATTCCGTACGACGCCATCGCCAGCTTTCTTTCCAAGCCGACCGTGCTGGACAAGAAGACGGTCAAAAACGCACCGTACATACTCGACATTCGCGAGAGTCACCTGATTGCCGGCTCGGGCTTTCACGTCTACGTGCGTGGCACCGATGCCGGAGTCGGTACACGTTTTCGGGTTTATCACATCGGCGATCCGCTGTATGACCCGGACAACGGCCGGCTCCTCGGTTATGAAGGTCTTTATGTCGGCGAGGGAAGGATTACTGACCCCGGCGATCCGTCAACGATGTTCCTGACCGAAACACGGCGCGAGGCTCTCAAGGGCGACCGCCTGATATTCGAGGATCCGGAGTTGCCGCTGAACTTTTTCCCGCGGGCGCCTGCCCGGCCGGTGGACGGCACCATATTGAGCGTCGTCGATGGCGTATCGCTGATCGGGACCTACCAGATCGTCACCCTCAATCTCGGCGCTGAGGACGGCGTAGTGCCCGGCACCGTGCTGTCGATCTACCAGACCGGCGAAGTCGTTCGTGACCGCTTTGCCCAGGCGGGCGGCCTCAAGGGCATATTCCGCAGCAAGAATGTCCAGCTCCCGGACAAGCACGCAGGTGCACTGATGGTGTTCCGCGTGACCGAAGACATGAGCTTCGGGCTGGTCATGCATGCCACCAGCGAGATCTCCGTACTCGACGCGGTACGCAATCCCGAGTAAGAGCGGGCCCCCAGCCGCAACCCCTCACTGCGCCTGCAGGTGCGCCTGCAGCAGCGGCTTGCCCGCAATTCCCCCAGGGTCTGCCCCAAGATTGCGCCAGAACTGCCGGTGCCCGGCTGCAAGCCGCTCCCGCGCCGGTCGTAATCAC
>JAHEKH010000011.1 GCA_024638445.1 Gammaproteobacteria bacterium
GTTCGAGGACTTCGCCCAGCCGATAGGACTCGGCGGCTGGCGGCACGTCGGTCGCGGGTGTGCCCTGTTGCCCACGTAAACCCGGCAGGGCCCGCAGGTTGAGACGCAGTCGCTCCAGAAACGGCTGGGCCTCTGCCTGGCGCTCGCCGGACACGGTTACCGCGCTGACCGATTCGAGCAGGGTATCGATCCGGGCGCCCAGCTCGTCTTCGGCCTCGCCGAGGTAGTTCCACCAGTTTGCGGCCAGGCTGCGCGGGTCGGGTGTCGCGTTCGCGGCTTCCTCGGCATACCCCGGCAGGACGAGGCAGGCACACAGCAGAAGTAGCGCGAGTCTCACAGCCAGTGTTTTCGCTTCAGAACGACAAACAGCGTGACTACCACCGTCAGCATGACGCCCAGCACCACGAAATAGCCATAGTGCCAGCCGAGCTCGGGCATGTTGCTGAAGTTCATTCCGTAGATACCCGCCAGCAAGCCGAGCGGCATGAAGATGACGGTAACGATAGTGAGCACCCGCATGATCTGGTTCAGCCGGTGCGAGGAAACGGACAGGTAGGTATTCAGCAGGTCTACCGCCAGCTCCTGGTTGAGGTGGCAGAGGCTGGCCAGCCGCTCCATGTTCTCGTAGATATCGTTGAACTCGTGGTCGTTGAACAGGCCCATCACTCCCTCATCACTCTGGGCGACCTGTTTCATCATCAGGTGCTGGTAAGTCAGGGTGCGGCGCAGCTTTTTCAGGATCCGGTTGTAGGCGGCGAGGTCTTCGAGCAGTTCATCGCTGGGATGTTCGAACATGCGGTCTTCGATCTGGCCGAGACGCTCTTCCATCTCGGTGACAAACGGTGTGTAGCGTTCGACGACCTGGCGGCAGATTCGGTAGACGATGTGTGCCGGCCCACGTTCGAGCTGCGCCACGGTGGTCGCCTTCCAGATTTCGTCAATCGACGCGGTGCCCGGCTGCCGCCGTGTGACCAGGAAGCGATCGCCAACGAATATCGACAGGTGGCGGAACCCGAGGTCGTCGCCGGATTCGCTGTCCTGCAGTTCACGTAACAATAGAAACAGACAGTTATCGAACAGCTCCTGCTTTGGCGGATGCCGGTCGCGCTGCGCGTCCTGGATAGCCAGCGGGTCGATCCCGAACTGTTCGTTCAGGATCTTCTTTTCCCGTTCTTTGTCGATGGAATCGAAATCGACCCAGATCCAGGCACCCGGTGTTTGCGGTTCCTTGCCCAGGAGCTCCTCGCCACCGGTATGCAGACCGCTGGCCGGATCGTAGATCATCGTGCGAATACCGGGCATCGGCGACTCCTTCAAACGATAGGTGGCGACTGCGGGCTGGGGCCGGTGAGATCCTGGGCCTGCTCGGCAAAGGCCGCCGCAGCCGCGGGTCGCGAAACCCGCCCGATATGATAGACAGCTTCACCCTCGTGCACGAGCGGCAGGTTACTGCGGCCGATAATGATGCCTTTTGCCGACGCGGTGACCGCCTGCTCCTCGGTGCCAAAGGGATCGGACAGCATTCCGAGCTTCTGCCCCTTGGCCACTTCCGCGCCCAGCGGCACGTTGGCCCTGAAAACACCGCTGCCGGGGGCCCGCACCCAGGTCGTGGACCGGGCGATAAAGGGCCTGGTGGGCTTTTTCTGCCGTGGCGGCAGCATGCCGAGCAGGCGCATGACATTCAGCACGCCCGTCACACCGATCCGGATGGCGGCTTCGTCGAAACGCAGCGCTTCACCCGCTTCATAGAGAAGCACGGGGATGCCGCGCTCCGTGGCGGCGTCGCGCAGCGAGCCGTCGCGGATACCCGAATCCACCAGGACCGGTGCGCCGAACGCGTTACCCATCTTTCGGACCTTCGGATTGGCCAGGTTGCCGCGAATCTGCGGCAGGTTGCTCCGGTGCAGTGCACCGGTATGCAGGTCGATGCCATGGGTCGATTGCGCGACGACTTCTTCCATAAACAGGTTGGCCATGCGCGACGCCAGCGACCCGCTGGCGCTGCCGGGAAAGCAGCGGTTGAGATCGCGGCGATCGGGCAGGTAGCGCGACTGGTGCACGACGCCAAGCACGTTGACGATCGGCACTGCGATCAGCGTGCCGCGCAGGCGGCGCAGGGTTTTGGAGGCGAGCACCCGGCGTACGATCTCGATGCCGTTGAGCTCGTCGCCGTGTATCGCAGCGGAAAGGAACATCGTCGGTCCGTCCAGCTTACCCTTGAGCACGTGTACCGGCATGTAGATCGGTTCGTGGGTGTAAAGCTGACCGGCAACCAGGTCAATGGTCTCCTGGGTGCCCGGTTCGACCGCAATACCGCCGATACGTAACTCCTTGCTCATCCCCTGCCTCTGGTACGCGTGCGGTGTGGCCGGGCGTTCTTCTCGATGAACTTCATAATGATTCCGGCCACGTCCTTACCGGTTGCGCCCTCAATGCCTTCGAGTCCGGGCGAGGAATTGACCTCGATAACCACGGGTCCGCGTTCGGAGCGCAACACGTCGACACCGGCCACATTGAGCCCCATCACCTTGGCCGCACGGACGGCGGTCGCACGCTCCTCCGGGGTCAGTTTGACCAGTTCGGCGCTGCCGCCGCGATGCAGGTTCGAGCGAAACTCGCCTTCCCCGGCCTGTCGCTTCATGGCTGCAATGACCCGGTCGCCGACGACCAGGCAACGAATATCGGCGCCACCGGCTTCCTTGATGAACTCCTGCACCAGGATGTTGGCGTTGAGGCCCATGAAGGCCTCGATCACGCTTTCCGCAGCCTTGGGTGTTTCCGCCAGCACCACGCCAATGCCCTGGGTGCCTTCCAGCAGTTTGATCACCAGCGGGGCACCGCCGACCATTCCGAGCATGTCTTTGACGTCGTCCGGCGCGTGGGCAAAACCGGTTCTCGGCAGACCTACACCCTTGCGGGCCAGCAGCTGTAAAGAACGCAGCTTGTCGCGTGAGCGGCTGATCGCCACCGATTCATTGACCGGAAACACTCCCATCATTTCGAACTGGCGCAGCACCGCGGTGCCGTAGAAAGTCACCGATGCGCCGATGCGGGGAATAACTGCGTCGAAATCCTCCAGCTTCTTTCCGTTGACGTGAATCTCCGGATTGTTCGGCGCTATATTCATGTAGCAGCGTAGCGGGTTGATGACCCGCACGGTGTGGCCGCGCTCCGTGGCCGCCTCGACCAGTCGCCGGGTGGAATAAAGCCTGGGTCCACGCGACAGGATCGCAATTCGCAGCTTCGGGCGCTCGGGCTTGTGTTCCTGGTCCATCATTTTTTCTCCGGTTTGTTGCCGCCCAGGTAAGAACGCCCGGGATGTACGACACAACGTTTACGCATGGCGGTGCGGCCCAGCAACATCCGGAATCGCATGTTGTCACGCGACGTCAGAGTTATCTCGATGGGCCAGCGCCTGCCGGCTATTTCAACGGTTGTCTCGATAACCGGGCGCATCTCGCGGTGGCCACCGGAGTCGGTTACCCAGCGCTCGTCGAGTATCTCTGCTTCGCAGAAAATTTCTGTCTCGCTGTCGCGCTGCCTGGGGTGCAGACCGAAACGTACCGTGGGCCGTTCGCGGTCTTCGAGTTTTTCGATAAAGAAGGCGTGCAATGCAGAGGTTCGGGCACCCGTATCGACCTTGGCCTTGATGCGCTCGATGCCAAGATCCGGCAAGGAAACCCATTCACGCCAGCCGAGGGGGATTTTTTCCTTGCTCATCGCCGCTCCTGGGAATACCTGAAAACCCGGGGACACGGCGTGTCCCCGGGCTCCATCTTAACGCTGCCGGCGGGCCAGGCGCGCGCCAATAGCGATTGCCAGCGCCAGCAATCCCGCCAGACCGACGAGCGGCAAGGGGCTGGCGGTCTTCGGCAGCATCGCCGGCGCCGCAGGTGCCGGTGCCTGGACAGCGATAACCGGTGGTGCGGGCGGTGCGGCAGGCGGCGTTGCCTGTGGCGGACCGGCGTCTACCAGGACCAGTTCGCCGCTGGCGGCACGTGTCACGTAGGCACGCAACCGCTGACGCGGCTGCAGGGCGGTGACATCGGTCGGCTGACCATCGATATAGAAGCGGAAGTCGCTGGGCACGCGGAACGTGCGGCGGCCTTCCAGTTCGAAGACCCGCGCGGTGAGCCGGCGACCGTCAACCCGTACAACCTGGAGGTTGTAGACGTCGACGTTGTCCTGCACCCAGGTGAACGGCTGTTGGGCGTGGCTGGCCTGCGGTGTCAGTCCCGCGACGAAAAATACGGCAAACGCCGTAAGTATTAATCTGCTCATTGATGGTTTCCTCCAGTTGCAGATTGCTCGAGCACGGCCCGGACCACGAAACGTTGTGGCGCCGGACCGACAAAATAGAACGGGTAACAGGTGATCAGCGTGAGCACCGGTTCCTCTGTGGCGGCCATGACGTGGACCGCATCGGGGTCCACAATCGTGGTCTCTTCGACGGTATAGCGGTGTTTTCCGGTCAGGGTCTGCACCACGATCGTGTCGCCTTCGCCGATCTCGCCGAGCTGACGGAAAAAACCGTCGCGGTGGGCGGCGAGCACTGTGTTGCCGGTGCTGCCAGCGACCGGCGTAGCGGGCACCCGGCCGACCGAACGGTTGAGCGTCAGTTCATCGACGCCCTCGCGGACCGGCGCTTCCAGGCCGATGACCGGAATCCTGATGACCGCTTCGGGCAAACCGGGACTGCTGCGCAGTGCTTCGCGGTAGGCTTCCTGGCGCGATGCCGACCACAGCGCCTGTTCTTCGCTGTCGATCTCCAGTGCGCTGCGTTGAAACGCATGGAGATCCTGCGACGATGCCAGCTCGGCATGTCCCGTTGCCGCCAGGTAGGTGCCCAGCAACACGACAGCGGCGACCCAGGCCAGGGCCTCCATGACGCGCAACAGGTTATTCACCCGAGGCGTTTCGCGACAGGCGCCAGATCGCGCGCAAGAACCAGCCGATCACGATGCCGATCGCCAGCATCAGGTAAATCAGCAGTGCCCGGGAAATCTCGACCGACCAGAAAGCCAGCCGGATCTCGACGACCTGCGAGTTCTGCACCGCGAACAGCGTAACCAGCACCAGCAGGATGGCGGCAACGGCAATTTTCACTCGCATAGTCAATCTCCTTACGACTTACCGGAAGCGGCTGATGAACGCGTTGATGGCCTGCCCGAGATCGTCCCAGGCGGCATCCAGCGATCGCCGGTTACGCTCCCACGAATCGGCGTCATCCGAACACAGGCGGGCCAGTCGTCGCTCGACGGTGGCCAACTGTACCTCGAGACGGGTCTTGCAGCGACCGATGCTGTCGGCCTGGCTGCCGAGTCTAGCGAGTTTTTCGCGGACTTCGGTCAGGCGAAGCTGAGTCTGTGCCAGGTAGGCCTCACGCACCCCGGAACGGTCCTGCTCGGTGTTCATCGCTGGCCAGAATAGGGTGATGGCTGTAATAAATCTAACTATTTTTTATTGTCATTTCTACAACTTATTTTTATTATTGTCCGATGGACCTGGAACTCCTCAGAACCTTCCTCGAACTCAACCGCAGCCGCCATTTCGGCCGCAGCGCCGAGGCCCTGCACGTCACCCAGGCGGCGGTCAGTTCCCGGCTCAAGTCGCTGGAGCAACTGCTCGGGACCACGTTATTCGAACGCAACCGGCGCGAGATGCGCCTGACGCCCGAGGGCAGCCGCCTTATTCCGCACGCCCAGCGGCTGATCGCCGCATGGCGGGCGGCCCGCCAGGACGTGTCGCTGGGAGATGCCGCCGCCCAGCTGGTGATTGGCGGCAGCCTGCGGCTATGGGATGTATTGCTGCAGCGCTGGCTGCACGAGATGCGCCGGAACTGGCCCGACATGGCGCTGATCGCAGAATCCCAGACACAGGAGGTGCTAACCCGACGGCTGATTGATGGCACGCTCGATGTCGCCATCATGCTCGAGCCGGCGCAGCTCGAGATCATGCACATCCGCGAAATCGCCAGGCTCAGGCTGGTTTGTGTATCGAACCAGAAGGGAATCCCGGTCGAGCAGGCGCTGGCGCAGGACTATGTCTACGTCGACTGGGGGCTGTCCTTTGCGCTGGACCACCGGCGCGCTTTTCCGGATGCCGCCGAGGCGATGACCCGAGTTTCGCATCCGAAGATGGCGCTGGAATACATCAACTCCGTCGGCGGCTCTGCCTACCTGCCGGAACGGATGATAGTGAAGGATCTAGAGTTCGGTTTGCTGCATCTGGTCGAAGACGCGCCGGACTTTGAACGCCAGGCCTATGCCACCTACCCGGTGCGTTCGTCGAGACTGGACCTCATCGATGAGTGCCTGGCGCTGATCCCGGCCACGTTGGCCTAGCGCTTTCCGCAGCGGGAAGTTGGGCATATGCTTACCGAGCATGGCAATGTTGGGCCTGGACAGTTGCCGACACCCGCAAGAGACGCTGTCCCGGTTACCACAGACTTCTTCCGGTAAAGCGAAGAGTACCGATTATGGAATGGATCACGATGCCCGAAGCGTGGCTGGCGCTGGTCACACTAACGCTGATGGAGATCGTCCTCGGCATCGACAACATTGTCTTCATCTCGATCCTGGTGGGGCGGCTGCCGGAGGCCCAGCGGGCGCGGGCGCGATTCATCGGGCTGAGCCTGGCACTGGTGGGCCGGGTCATATTCCTTCTGCTGATCAGCTGGATCATGCGCCTGCAGCAGCCGCTGTTTACGGTCCTCGAAAACGCAGTGTCGGGGCGCGACCTGATCCTGATTGGCGGTGGATTGTTCCTGCTTGCCAAGGCCACCGTGGAGATTCACCGGTCCCTGGAAGACGCCCATGACGGTTCCGACGCAGCCGGTGGCGTGGCCGTCGCAACGATGGGCAGCGTGCTCGTGCAGATTGCGCTGATCGACCTGGTGTTTTCAGTCGACTCGGTTATCACGGCAGTCGGCATGGCAGATCATGTTCCGGTGATGGTGCTGGCTATCATGATTTCCATCGGCGTGATGATGCTCGCCGCCGATCCGATCGGCCGCTTCGTCGACCGTCATCCCACGGTAAAAATGCTGGCGCTGAGTTTCCTGATCCTGATCGGCACCGCGCTGGTCGCTGACGGCCTGGGCCTGCATATCCCGAAGGGCTACATCTACTTTGCGATGGCTTTTTCCGTCGCGGTAGAAATGCTCAACCTGCGGATGCGCCGCAAACGGCGCGCTAAATCTTAGGAACCCCGCTCGAGGTTTCCCTTCTCCAACAGGAGCGGCCTCAGGAGCGTTTGCGGAGCTTCTGGATGGCCTGGAGGATGGCGGCGGCTTCGATGAGTTCGGCCTGGGCGGTGGCGAGATCGACTTCGCCTTTCTGGTCGCGCAGAGCTTCCTCGGCGCGGCGTTTCGCCTCGAGTGCCGCGGCCTCGTCGAGATCGTGGGCACGCAGCGCGGTGTCGGCGAGCACGATGACCCGGTTGGGCTGGACTTCGATCATGCCGCCCGAAACGAAAAAGGTCTCCTCGTCGCCGCCCTCGACCGGCTGCACCCGGATCTCGCCGGGTCGCAGGCTGGTCAGCAGCGGCGCATGGCGCGGGGCGATACCGATGTCGCCCAGCTTGGCCGGTGCGAACACCATGGCGGCGTCGCCGGAATAGATTGCGCCTTCTGCGCTGACAATGTCGACGTGGATGTGTGCCATGGGTCCTTACTGCATCTTCTTGGCTTTTTCGACGGCTTCCTCGATACCGCCGACCATGTAGAACGCCTGCTCGGGCAGGTGATCGTACTCGCCATCGACAATTGCCTTGAATCCGCGGATCGTGTCTTTTACAGACACGTACTTGCCCGGTGCACCGGTGAAGGTTTCAGCCACGAAGAACGGCTGCGACAGGAAGCGCTGCACTTTACGGGCGCGGCTGACAATCTGCTTGTCTTCTTCCGACAGCTCGTCCATGCCGAGAATCGCAATGATGTCCTGCAGCTCCTTGTAGCGCTGCAGCACGCCCTGCACGGCACGGGCACATTCGTAATGCTCGTTACCGATCAGGTTCGGGTCGAGCAGGCGGCTGGTCGAGTCGAGCGGATCCACCGCGGGGTAAATACCCAGCTCGGCGATGTTACGCGACAACACCAGCGTGGCGTCGAGATGCGCGAAGGTGGTGGCCGGCGACGGGTCGGTGAGATCGTCCGCGGGCACGTACACGGCCTGGAACGAGGTGATCGAGCCGGTCCTGGTCGAGGTGATGCGTTCCTGCAGCACACCCATTTCCTCGGCCAGCGTCGGCTGGTAGCCCACCGCCGACGGCATGCGGCCGAGCAGCGCGGACACCTCGGTGCCGGCCAGCGTGTAACGATAAATGTTGTCGACGAACATCAGCACGTCGCGGCCTTCGTCGCGGAAGTATTCGGAAATGGTCAGACCGGTCAGCGCGACACGCAGGCGGTTACCCGGCGGCTCGTTCATCTGCCCGTACACCAGGGCGACTTTGTCGAGCACCTCGGCTTCTTTCATCTCGTGGTAGAAGTCGTTGCCCTCGCGGGTCCGTTCACCGACTCCGGCGAACACCGAGTAGCCCGAGTGCTCGATAGCAATGTTGCGGATCAGCTCCATCAGCGTGACGGTCTTGCCGACACCGGCGCCGCCGAACAGGCCGACCTTGCCGCCCTTGGCGATCGGCATGATGAGGTCGATGACCTTGATGCCCGTTTCCAGGGTTTCGGCTTCCGTCGACTGGTCCTTGTACTCCGGCGGATCGCGGTGGATCGGCATGAGTTTTTCAGCGTCGATCGGGCCGGCATTGTCGATCGGCGTGCCCAGCACGTCCATAATGCGACCCAGCGTGCCCTTGCCCACCGGGACGCTGATCGGCTTGCCCGTGTTGGTGGCGGTCAGGCCGCGCTTGAGACCCTCGGATGAACCCATCGCGATGCAACGGACGATGCCGTCACCGAGCTGCTGCTGCACTTCGAGCGTAATGTCGGTGCCTTCCAGCTTCAGTGCGTCGTAAATTCCGGGTATCGCATCCCGGGGAAATTCGACGTCGACCACTGCGCCGATGATCTGTACGGTCTTGCCCTGACTCATGTGCTCAAGCCTCTGTGTTTGTCACTCGTTCGCATTGCGCCGGCTCAGACTGCCGCCGCGCCGCCCACGATTTCCGAAATTTCCTGGGTAATCGCCGCCTGCCGGGCCTTGTTGTAGACCAGCTGCAGCTGATTGATGATCTCGCCGGCATTGTCGGTAGCGGCCTTCATCGCCACCATCCGCGCCGCCTGCTCCGATGCAATGTTCTCCAGTGCACCGCGATAAACCCGCGCCTCGATGTAACGCATCAACACGCCGTCGAGCAGCTCGCGGGCGCCGGGCTCGTAAATATAGTCCCAGTGGTCCTGCAGCTGGCTGTCGTCCATCGGTTCGACCGGCAGCAACGTCTCGATGTGCGGCTGCTGCGTCATCGTGTTGACGAAGTCATTGAACATCAGGAACAGTCTGTCGATCCGGCCTTCGCCGTAGGCATCCAGCATGATCTTCACGGTGCCGATCAGGTCGGCCACGTGCGGCGTGTCGCCGAGATGCGTCGTCTGCGCGACGATGTTCATACCAAGCCGGCGGAAAAAGCTCACGCCCTTCTGGCCGATGAGGCACAGGTCGATCTCGACGTCCTGTTCCTGCCAGCCCTTCAGCTCGGTAATGACCCGGCGAAACAGCTGGGTATTCAGACCGCCGCAAAGCCCGCGATCGGTGGTGATGATGATCGCGCCGATCCGCTTCACTTCGCGTTCGTGCAGGAACGGGTGCTTGTAGTCCGGGTTGGCCTGCGAAATATGGCTGATCACCCGGCGTATCCGCTGGGCATAAGGCCGCGACATTTCCATCCGGTCCTGGGTCTTGCGCATCTTGCTGGCCGAGACCATTTCCATGGCCTTGGTGATCTTCTGCGTGTTCTTGACGCTCTTGATCTTGGTGCGAATTTCCTTGCCGACGGCCATCAGTAGGTTCCGGAGGCCTTGAAGTTATCGATGATCGATTGCAGCTGGCCGGCGATCTCGTCGTTGTAGTCGCCGCTGGCGTCGATCGAATCGAGGGTGTCTTTGTGGTTGTCGTTGGCGAAGGCCCGCAGCGCCGCCTCGAAGTCGACCACTTTCTCTACGTCGACATCGTCGAGCGCACCCTCGTTGACCGCGTACAGCGACAGGGCCATTTCCGACACGCTGAGCGGCGAGTACTGCTTCTGCTTCATGACCTCGGTGACCCGCTGGCCGCGTTCCAGCTGCTTGCGGGTGGCTTCGTCGAGATCCGACGCAAACTGGGCGAAGGCCGCCAGCTCACGGTACTGGGCAAGGGCCAGGCGGACACCGCCGCCGAGCTTCTTGATGATCTTGGTCTGGGCGGCGCCACCGACACGCGACACCGACAGGCCGGCGTTGATGGCCGGGCGGATACCGGCGTTGAACAGGTCCGTCTCGAGGTATATCTGGCCGTCGGTAATCGAGATCACGTTGGTCGGAATAAATGCCGACACGTCACCGGCCTGGGTCTCGATGACCGGCAGCGCGGTAAGTGACCCGGTCTGGCCCTTCACGGCACCCTTGGTGAACTCTTCGACGTACTCGGCATTGACTCGCGCAGCACGCTCCAGCAGACGCGAATGCAGGTAGAACACGTCACCGGGGAAGGCTTCGCGGCCCGGCGGGCGGCGCAGCAGCAGCGATATCTGGCGGTAGGCAACAGCGTGCTTCGACAGATCGTCATACACGATCAGTGCATCACGACCACGGTCACGGAAGTATTCGCCCATCGTGCAACCCGAGTACGGTGCGATGTACTGCAGCGACGGTGCTTCGGACGCCGAGGCGGACACCACAATGGTGTGATCCATGGCACCGTTCTCTTCGAGCTTGCGCACCACCTGTGCAACCGTCGACGTCTTCTGGCCGATGGCGACGTAAATACAGGTCAGGTCACCGCCTTTCTGGTTGATGATCGTGTCGATGGCCACGGCGGTCTTACCCGTCTGGCGGTCACCGATGATCAGTTCGCGCTGGCCGCGGCCCACCGGCACCATCGCGTCAATCGATTTCAGACCGGTCTGCACCGGCTGGTCGACCGATTTACGCTCGATGACGCCCGGTGCAACGACCTCGATGGGGTCGCGCTGCTCGGCCTCGATCGCGCCCTTGCCGTCCAGCGGCCGACCCAGCGCGTCAACGACGCGGCCGATCAGGGCCTCGCCAACAGGCACCTGCAGGATGCGGCCGGTGGTCTTGACCGTGTCGCCTTCCGAGATGTGCTTGTAGTCGCCCAGCACCACCGCGCCAACGGAGTCCTGCTCGAGGTTGAGCGCGACGCCGAAAGTTTCGCCAGGAAACTCCAGCATCTCGCCGTACACCGCGTCGGCCAGTCCGTGAATACGCACGATACCGTCGGTGACCATGATCACCGTGCCGACGTTGCGCGCCTCGGCGGCGACATCGAAGCGGCGGATGCGCTCCTTGATCAGGTCGCTGATTTCGGAAGCCTTCAATGACATCAGTCTTTCCTCAGTCCAGTGCCGAGCCCCAGGGCTCAGTTATTTAAATTGGTTGCCAGCTGCTGCAGCCGGCCGCGCAGTGAGCTGTCGATGACCAGGTCGCCGGCACGTATTACGGCGCCGCCGATAAGCGATTCGTCGACTTCGCAGTGCAGCCGCACATCGCGGCCGAGCCGAGCGCGCAGCGACTGCGCCAGCTTCGCCTTGTGTTCCTCGCTGAGCGGCGCGGCCGACGTGATGTTGACGTCGACGGTGTGCTCGGCCTCCGCGCGCAGCGCCTCGAAGCCCTCGAGAATGTCGGGCACTGCGGCAAGCCGGCCGTTTTCCGCCAGCAGACGCACGAAATTGCGTCCCGCCTGTCCGGCACCTTCGCCCAGCGCATCGACGATGATCTGGCCGATCCTGGCGCTGCCGACGCGCGGGTCGCCGATCAAAGCGGCAACATCGCGGTCGCCGACGGCGCTCGCGACCGCCTTGAGCAGCGAGGCCCACTGGTCGAAGCTGCCATCCTCGCGGGCCAGCTCGAAAACGGCCTTCGCGTAGGGTCGTGCGGCGGTGCTGCTATCGGCCATCGCTTAGAGCTCGTTGGCCAGTTTGCCCAGGATGTCCTGGTGCGTGCTGGCGTCGATTTCACGCTGCAGGATTTTTTCCGCGCTCGCCACGGCGATTGCGGACACCTGGCCACGCAACTCTTCGCGCACCCGGTTGGTTTCCTGCTCGATCTCGGTGCGCGCCGCCTCGAGCTGCCGCTCGCGTTCGCGCTGACCCTCAGTACGTGCCTCATCGACAAGGGTGTTGCCGCGCTTGTTCGCCTGGTCGACAATGTCCATCGCCTGGTTGCGCGCCTCGCCGATGATCTTGTCGGCCTCCTGGCGGGCCCGCTCGAGATCGGTCTGCGCCCGTTCGCCGGCGGCCAGACCGTCGGCAATCTGCTGCCGGCGTTCTTCCAGCGCCTGCATCAGCGGTGGCCAGATGTATTTCATGCAAAAGAGCACGAACACCAGCATGGCGATGCTCTGGCCAATCAGAGTCAGGGTAATACTCACCTGTCGCTCCCGTCCGGTTTAGCGTATCGGCCGCTTAGCCGCCCATCGCGTTTTGCAGCTGCCCGATGAACGGGTTGGCAAACGCGAAGTACAGCGCGATACCGACACCGATCATGGCCACGGCGTCGAGCAGTGCGACGACGAGGAACATCTTGGTCTGCAGCATCGGCGCCAGTTCCGGCTGGCGTGCGGCGCCTTCCAGGAAGCGTCCGCCGAGCAGACCCATACCGATACCCACGCCGAGGGCGCCCAGGCCGATCAGGAGTGCGACGGCAATCGCGGTAGAACCAATAACAGTTTCCATCATTCTCTCCAGTTAAGGACGTAGTCCAATCAATGCTTTTCCACTGCCAACGCCAGGTAAACCACCGTCAGCATCATGAAAATGAAAGCCTGCAGCGTAACGATGAGGATATGGAACACCGCCCAGCCGAAATGCAGGGGCAGCTGCCACAATCCCAGCAGCGCTATCAGGATAAAAATGAGTTCGCCGGCAAACATGTTGCCGAACAACCGGAGCGACAGCGACAGCGGCTTGGCCAGCAGCGCCACAGACTCCAGGATGAAATTGAACGCGATGATGACCGGCGCAAAGATCAGGCCAATGCCGCTCTTTGGCGGGGCGATCGGGTGCAGCGTGAGTTCGGCGACAAACCCCGTGACGCCCTTTGCCTTGATCGTGTAGAAGATGATCAGGACGAACACCGCGATCGACATGCCGAAAGTCACGTTGACATCCGTGGTCGGCACGACCTTGAGATACTCGATGCCCAGCTTGCTGGCGGCCAGCGGCAGCCAGTCGACCGGGATGAGGTCCATCAGGTTCATGAAAAACACCCAGACGAACACCGTCAGGGCCAGGGGCGCGATCACATTGCTTTTGGCGTGAAACGTCTCGTTCACCGTTTTGTCGATGAACTCGATGATCGATTCGATGGCCGCCTGGAACCGGCCCGGGACCCCGGAAGTCGCCTTACGCGCAACACTCCAGAACAACCCGATGAATACCAGGCCGAGAAACACCGAGAAAAACATCGAGTCGACGTTGATCGTCCAGAAGTTACCTTCGCACTGGTTCCAGACCCACGCACCATCGACCCGGCAGACCTGGAGGTTCTGCAGGTGATGAACAATGTATCCGCTGGCGTCCTGTGCGCCGTGTCCTTCGGTTGCCATCAGTCAGACTTCCACGCAGCGATAAATAGCGAAAACTGGGTTGCCAGGTAGCCGGCAAACAACATGTCGACACGCAGCGGCGCGACGAACTTGAAAACGAGTACGAATAAACCCAGTGCCGCCAGCAGCTTGAGCGCCTCGGCGCCCCAGATTCCCCGCAACAGGTCGTGGGGCTCAGCCCGCGACAGGCCCGGCAACAGGCGGGCGGCGAAAACCAGGTTGGGGATGACGCAGATGCCGACACCGATCAGGGCCGATGCACCGGCCAGCGAACCGCCCAGCAGGAAGATAACCAGCGCCGCGAGCATGCCCAGGCCGGCCTGCCACAGCAGGATGCGCCCGAGTGCCGCAGCCGATTCCCGGGGTCCGGGCGGCGTGTAGGCTCGTGGGGCGTCCGTCTGCATCATGTCCAACACTGGTTTGGGGGTCATTCCAGGCGTTTCAAGGTCCGTTCGTCGGGTCGCTTTTTGACAACCCAAGCGATTGATTAAATAAGATTTTCTGGAAGCGCTCTCGCTGGGCTGAGGGACCACCGATCCCGGCGCTCAGGCAACAAAAAAGCCACGTCGGCCCGACCGGCCTGGTGGCATCTTGCTGCGGCCCGAGCACGTTCCGGGCCCCGAAAGCCGCGCAATTATAGGCACCTTGCCGAACCTTGTTCAAGGCGCGGCGACCATTCTTTTCCGCACTGGCCGGTTTGCACAGCGGGCTAACCGCGAAGGGGGTCAGTGGATCTTGGCAATGATGCCGTCGAGCTCGTCGAGACTGTTGTAGCGAATCTCGAGACGGCCCTTGCCGGAGGCCTGGTGGCGTACGGAGACCCGGGCGCCGAGTCTCTCGCTGAGGTTGTCTTCCAGCCGGCGAATGTCGGGGTCGGCCGCCGTCGCGCGGGCCTTGCCGGAATCGGCTTTCCTGCCCTGGAGGCGCTTGACCAGGCGTTCGGTCTCGCGAACGGACATGCCGCGTTTGGCGACATCCCGGGCGGCGGCGACCTGGGCGCTGCCGCTCAGTCCCAGTAACGCCCGGGCATGGCCCATCTCCAGCTCGCGTCTTTCCACCATGCGTGCAACGTCGTCGGACAGGTCGAGCAGCCGCAGCAGGTTGGTGACCGCGGCCCGGGAACGGCCGACGGCATCTGCGGCGGCCTGGTGGGTCATGTCGAATTCCTCGATCAGCCGGTCCAGCGCGCGGGCCTCTTCCAGCGGGTTGAGATCTTCGCGCTGGATGTTCTCGATCAGCGCCATGGCCACGGCGGCGGAATCGTCGACATCGCGGACCACGGCAGGAATCTGGTCGAGACCCGCAATCTGCGCCGCGCGCCAGCGCCGTTCGCCGGCAACGATCTCGTAACCTGCTTTCCCGCGTAGGGGCCGAATCACGATCGGCTGCACGACGCCCTGGGCGGCGATGGAATCGGCCAACTCCTTCAGCGACTCCGGACGCATGTCGACACGCGGCTGGTACTTGCCCGGTTGCAACAGGTCGATGTCGACCGACAACAGTTCGGTGTCTTTGTCGTTTCCGGTCTCTGCTGCCGGCGTGCTCAACAACACGTCCAGTCCGCGACCGAGTCCTTTTCGTTTCGCTGCCATAGGAATTCCGCCCAACCCTTACACCCTAGTCTAACCCACCGGCCGGTTGCCGCGCGTACGGGTTTTCCCCGGTGCCTGCCGCCATTGAAATACCGCAGATCGCCGCCGGGCGCGGCTTTAGCTGCGATTACCCGGCTCAGGCGGTGGCGCGGGCGGCGGGGTCGTCCCCGGCGCGGCGATTGATCTCGCCGGCCAGCGCCAGGTAGGCCAGGGCGCCGCGGGAATTCTTGTCGTAATACATCGCCGGCATGCCGTAGCTGGGGGCTTCGGCCAGCCGCACGTTGCGCGGGATGACCGTGCTGTAAACCCGGTCGCCGAAGTGCATGATCAGCTGCGACGACACTTCGTTGGAAAGGTTATTGCGCGGATCGAACATCGTGCGCAGGATGCCTTCGATTTTCAGCTGCGGGTTCACTGCCGCGGCAATCTGCTCGACCGTGCCGATCAGCGCCGAGAGGCCCTCGAGCGCGTAGTACTCGCACTGCATCGGAATCAGCACGCCTTCCGCCGCGGTGAGCGCGTTGACCGTGAGGATGTTCAGCGCCGGCGGACAATCGATAAAGATGTAGTCGTAGCGGTCGTGGATGGCTTTTAAAGCATCACGCAGCCGGCTTTCGCGACCGGCCTCATTGATCAGCCCGACCTCCGCCGCAGTCAGATCGGGGCCGGCCGGCAGGATATGAAAACCGGCCTGCTCCAGGTCGACGATGGCGTCGCCTGCCCGGGCTTCGCCGAGCAACACCTCACACACCGACACCGGCAGATCGCGCTTGTCGAGGCCACAGCCCATGGTGGCATTGCCCTGTGGGTCGAGATCGACCAGCAGCACGCGGCGTCGTGTCGCCGCCAGCGATGCGCACAGGTTCACGCAGGTGGTGGTCTTGCCGACCCCGCCCTTCTGGTTTGCCACTGCGATGATCCTGGCCATCTTTCAGTTCTTTTCGATCACGACCACGTGCCGTTCCGCCTGCAGGCCCGGGACCTCCAGCCGGCGCTTGTCCCGCACCCGCCAGCCGGTCGGCAGCGCCCGGACTTCCTCGACCGGGTCGCGGCCCTTCATGGCCAGCAGGATTGCGTCCGGCGCGAGCAGCGGTTCGGCCAGGTTGGCCAGCCGCGGCAGCACCGCCAGGGCGCGGGCTACCACGGTATCAAAGGGTGCCGGTGGCCGGTAGTCCTCGATCCGGGCAGTCACGATCTCCACGTTTTCCAGTCCCAGCTGCCTCGCAACGTGGCCGAGAAAGCGCGTCTTTTTGCCCCGGGAGTCCAGCAACGTGAACTGTTTTTCCGGCTGAACGATGGCCAGCGGTATCCCCGGCAGACCGGCACCGGTGCCGATATCAGCCACGCGCTTGCCGTGCAGCCACGGCAGCACCGACAGGCTGTCGAGCAGGTGATGGGTAACCTGCTGCATCGGGTCTTTGACTGCCGTGAGGTTGTATGCGCGGTTCCACTCGCCCAGCAGCGCGAGGTAATCGAGCATCGACTGTTGCGCGGCTTCGTCGACGGCGAGTCCCAGACGAGACGCGCCGTCGCGGAGGACGGCGCGCAGGTCGTTATCGGCGGGTTGCTTGCTCAATACTTGCCGAGCGCGTTGATGAACCAGCCCTTGTGATCGTAATCGAGATCGGTCAGGTCATCGGAGAAGTCGGTGAAGTTGTAGCCGACACCGATCCGGAAGTGATCGTTGATGTGGCGATCGACCGACAACAGCCAGCCATCGCGACTGCTGCCCGCGTCGTCGGTGTCGAGCATCCGGTATTCGATCATTGCATCCCAGCGGCGGACCAGGTGATACCGGCCACGCAGTGCAAAGAAGTCGGTGGAGCTTTCGAACCACTGGCCGAAATCGCGGTCGATTCGCAGCTCGCCCTGGCGCTGTGCGACCTTGCCGCCGATTTCCCATTTCGGGTTGATCCGGTAGATGCCTTCCAGCGACACCACGTGCGAACGCTGGTCGGTGCCGCCGTCGATCTGAGCCGGCGCCGGCAGGTCATACAGGAAGGTGTACTTCGCCAGCATGTTCAGACGGCCGTCGAGCGGACGATAGGCAAAACCGACGCCGGCCTCGGTGAACACCGCGCTGTCGTCGCGATCGGTCAGCGTCTGGTCCTCGGTCTCTGAGTGGTTGACCCGGGTCAGCAGGCGCCAGTCTTCGCTCAGCTTGAGATCGAGCCGGTTGGTCGTGAGCACCTGGCGCACGTCGGAGAACCCGTTCTCATTGCGGTACTCCGCCTTGCCGCGCCAGTTGACCCGCTCGCCGCGATAGCTCGCGCTGACGGTGCCCGCATCGCGATCGACGTTGCCCTGCGAGGTTTCCAGCTCACCCGACTGCACCGACAGGCCGATGGCCCAGCCCGGGCTCAGCTCGAAGTCGAGACCGAAAACGTGAGCAATACCGGCCTGCTCGCGTTCCTCGACGAACTGCCGTTCGTTGAACAACGTGGCCTGGTCGGTGATCCGCGAGCGATGACCCAGCGCAATCCGGGTGCCGGGTTCGCGCAGGTCGGTGCGGTCCGCGGACTGCGTGAAGGTGCCGTACACCTCGTGGCGGTCATCGAGCCGGTAGTCGAGACTCAGCAATGCGCCGTCACCGCGGTGACCGGTGCTGTACTCGCCGTGCAGCGTGGTCTTGCCGTTCAAGTCCATGCTGATGCCGACGGTCGCCAGGTCGTTGTTGTCGTAGCGGCCGCTGTCGTTGGACAGGGTGAACTGGCCGATGCCGTAAATGGCAATCGAATCGCTGAGATCGTAGCTGTAGCGCAAGGCCATCAGCGTGCCGTCGGCGCTGCCGGTGACGCGGGTTTCCTCGACGCTGCGCAGTTCGCCCGACAGCTCGCTGCGGTCGCTCAGCGCATAGTCGACCTGCAGGCTCAGGCGCCGGTCTTCGTCGATGGTTTCCCGTTCGACCACGCTGCCACGTGCCGACAGGTCCATGCGATCCGACAGGTGCCCGGTGAGTTCGACGCCGTACTCGGTCGTGTCGACACCCGGATCGCGGCGGGCCACCGAGAAGTTGTCGTCGGTCCGCCGGTACCAGGCGCCACCGACCCACTCGTTGTCGGTGTTCATCGCTTCGCGTGAATTGACCCGCGCCTCGACGCCCCAGGCGTCGCCTTCACGGCCGCTGCCGAGCGGCGTGGTGTCATCGAAAGTCAGGCCACCGTCAGCGGACTGGAAGCGGTCGGCCTGCGAGGCCTCGCTCTGGGCGAACTCCGCCTTCACGTAGGTGCCCTCGCCCGGCTGCCAGAGAATATCGCCGCCTAGCAGGTTGTAGTCCTCGGTGTCCCGGTTCTCGCTGACCAGCGTCGCGCCAACGGCGATATCGTCGGTGAGCCACATCTTGCCGCGGCCACCCACGGTGACCTTGTCGGGCCCGAAACCGGCCGGCAGGTACTCGTAGTCGACCAGCAGCACCAGGTCGTCACCGTCGAGCGGCGTGTCCTTGATCAGGCCGGGCGATTGAAGGCGGCTGATCTGCATCAGCGGCCGCGACAGGATGATGCGGCCCTGCAGTTCGTCGACTTCGTAATCGATACCGCGCTGAAGCGTAATGAGATCGCGCACCCGGTCGCTGTCGCGATCGCGCACTTCGATCCACGCCTTTTCGCTGCCCGGCAGGATGTCCTGGTGTTTCAGGTAGTACAGGCTGCCGCCGGTGCCGATGAACTCCGAGTGACCGAAGGCGGTCTGCGCCTCGGACACGAATGCCAGCGCCTCGGTCTTTGCCTCGCCCTTCGAGGTGACCCTGAGGCTCTCGTGACGGAGATGCGCGCCGTACAGGCTGCGGTTGTACTGGGCGAATTCCGTGCCGGTGAATCCGGTGTGGAAATTACCCCAGGTCGCGCTGGAACGATCCCAGTCGGCGCGGAAGTAGAACCGGCCCTGGGTGTCGGTGTCGCTGTAGGTCGTCGAGTCGTCACCGTACACCGGGTAGTAGCGGTCCGGGTCGAGCCGGCGCAGCACGTTGCGTGGATCTTTGTCGAAGAGATTGCTGAACAGGTCGCCGATCTCTTCTTCCTGGCTGTCCATCTGCGCGGTGATCAGGTACTTGCCTTTGATCTTGCCCTTGAGATAGAAGGCGATCCGCCCTTCGACGAGGAAATCGTCGTCATAACGATCGTCCGCGGCCAGCGGCTCGATGCTGCCGGAAATACTGCTGTCGGACAGCGTGAGATCGGCCAGCGCCACCAGGAAAATGTGCCTGCCGCTTACTTCGACCGGGACCTTCTGGCGGTCGGTCACCCGGCCGTCGGCATCCACGAGCTCGACATCGAAGTCGTGCCGGCCGACCGGCACGAGGTACTCCACGGCATAGCGGCCGCTCGTGTCCAGCGGTACCGGCTGGCCGTCGATCCGCAGCGCGGTGTTGCCGCCGATGTCCTGGCCGTGAATCCGCACGCGGCTGCCGTTGACCGGGATACGCTGCAGACGCAGGTCGCTGCGGCCGTAAACGGCCTCGAGTGCATGCGCCGACGACTGTGCCACGGCCACGTCGGCATAGTGCCGCCCGGCGGTCGATGTCGAGCTGTCGCCGAGTCGCGCGCTGATCAGGTTGACTGCTTCTTCCAGCGACTCGGTGATATTGATCACCGTGTTGCTGGCGGGCTCGACCAGCTTCTTGCCGGCCGCCTTCGTTATCGTGCGCGTAACGCGGGTGCCGGTAATGGTCAGCTCGACCCGGCGGTTCTGCGCCCGCCCGGCGGCGGTCGTGTTGCTCGCCACAGGCTCGCGTTGTGCCCGGCCCTCCGTGACGATCGCCGACGGCGGCAGCGCCAGCCGGCTACCGACATAGGCCGCAACGGCGCGCGCCCGCGCCTCCGACAGCACCTGGTTATTGGCAAACTCCTTGCGGTTCTCGGGTGCGATCCGGACGTTGTCGGTATGTCCGATCACGTGCAGGTGAACGTTTTCCGCACCGGCCCACTCGCTCACGATCCGGTCGAGTTCGGCGCGATCGGCCGGCTTGAGCACCGTCTTGCGGGTGTCGAAGTGCGGCGTGACCGTATAGGTGCCGCGTTCCCGTTCCAGGTCTTCGGCCGGTGGCTGCAGCACCAGCACGTTGCCGTCCAGCGGCCCGAGTCGCGAACCGGCAATGCCGTCGGAGCTGCCTGCCATGACGGGCAGCAGCAGGTCAGCATCACTCTCCGCGGAGCGATCGAATTCATCGACGCTCACCAGGCGCAGGTGTTCGAGGTGTGTCTCGTCGTAATGCCCGGCGTCATCCCACGCACGGACACGGTAGTACAGTTCGTCGCCCGGCTCGAGGCGCCGCTCGACACCCGTCCCGGGCCAGTCGATCCGGCTGAACACGCCTGGCTTGAACGGCACGATGGCCAGCGGCTCGATCAGATCGATGTCGTCGCCGTGGTACACCTGCACTTCGGCACGATCGATGAATGCCGCGTAGTTGGAATAGACAAAGAAACTTACGCCGGGAGCCAGCGCTCCGCCTTCGACGGGTGCCAGCTCCGGTCCGTGCAGCGCCAGCCTGGGTGTCGCGCCGGAAGGATCTTCAGTGGCCCACAGCATGCCGCTGTTGCCAACCGGCACGGAGAAGCGACCACTGACATCGACCCGCCTGGTGTCTGCCCTTGCGGCCAGGGTGTCGCCGGCCATCGGCGCATCCGATGACGGTACGATCTGGATCACGTAACCCTCTGCGGTGCGGCAGGAATCGACCGTGCAGGCCTCCGGCAGTCCGTCGGCCTGTGCGGTGCCGATAACCAGCCCCAGCAGCGCGCCGGCACCCCGGCTCAGCCAGCCGGTCTGTGCATCAGCGTCCATGTCCAGCTCCTGTTCTCCTGGTGGCAATGCGCCGGTCTCGATCCGGATATTGCGGACCATGTCGTCACCGAGCAGCTTCCGCAACGCCTCGTACACGGCATTGGCACGGTCGCGCGCGAGCGTTGCCGGGGTCGAAACCTGCTGCCGGGCCTGGCCGCTGATGGTCAGCTCGACACGGCGATTGAGCGCACCGCCTTCCGGCGTGGCGTTGCTGGCCACCGGCTGGTCCGGCCCCTTGCCGTCAATGGCGACCTGCTCCGGCGCGATACCGAGACCGATCCGGAGATAAGAAGCCACCGCCTGCGCGCGCTTGCGTGACAGCTCGTAATTGTCTTTGAACTCCTTGCGGTTCTTCTTCGCTATCGGCGTATTGCAGGTGTGACCGACCGCGCTGACCGACACGTTTTGCGCGCCACGCCACTTCGCAATGATGGCATCGAGCTCGGCAATGTCTTCCGGCCGCAGCTTCGTCGAGCGAGGCGCGAAGTACTGCATCACGGTGTACGAGTCGGCCTGGTAGGCCAACGCCTCGGCCGGTTCTGCATGGCCTTCGATGTAGAGCGTGCCGCCGCGGCTGTCGCGCAACCTGTCGGCCAGCTGTTCGACCAGCGGCAGGAACTCCGGCCGCACCTTGCTGCTGCCGCTCTCGAAGAATATCTCGCCAATCTTCACATCGATCTGGTCGCAGCAACGGTCGACGCCGCCCGGCAGACCCACACCGAAATCGAAACGGTTCATCAGTCCCTCGGTGATGCGCTGTACCCGCGGGTTTTCCGTGGTGAACGTGACACCGTCCGGCAGGCTGGACGGATCGACCTTGATGATGAAGTTACGGCCGCGATCGCGGCGGCCGCCGTCGACGCCGGCAATGTGATAACGACCAAAGGCGTCGGTTTCAATAATGAGGCCTTCGACCGTGGCCAGGCGCACGCCCGGGATGCCGGCCTCGCCCTCGTCCTGCCAGCCGTCGCCATCGGCATCGCCGAAGACGGTACCGACGATGGTCGTCTGCTCGAAGTCCGGATCGGCCGTGACGGTAACCGTTGCCTGTGCGGTGTTGCCGACGGGCACGCCGCCGATCAACGGTGTGACGGTGTTGGTGTAATCACCCTGCACCACCCCGGCACCGACACGCAGCATGTAGCGCAACTCGACGCTCTCGCCGGCCGGTACGCTGATGTTGCCGAACGCGACCGGCCGCTGGCCGGTAACGGTCACGCCGGTGGCCGGCTGCAGCCGCGCCGAATTCTGCACGTAGGTAAAGCCGGCCGGAATCATGTCGGACAGGGTCAGTCCGGTGATTGCCGCGCCCGGGTTTTCTACCGTCACGGTGTAGACGATCAGGTCGCCGACCACCGTCTGGCGCCGGTCGGCGCGCTTGCTGACCAGCACATCAGCGGTTGCGGACACCGGGTCAATAGGAATGTGGTTGTTGATGATGTTCGGATCGCCGGCACTCAGCAGGAAGCTGAGGTAATACAGCGTCGAGGCACCGCCGGTCGGTGCGCCGAACTGCGGCTGCACCTGGAAGGGATCCGGCTGACCTGTGGCGCTCAGCGCACCGGCCTCCGGCGGAATCGTCGCCGAGACACCGGGTACGTAGCCGGCCGGTACCGTGAACACGATGTCGTAGGTGTTACCCGAGGGGCAGGCCGGATCGATATCAACAAGGAGATCGAACCGGTAAAGACCATCCACATCGGTAACCTGGTCCTGCTGGTCGGGCAGCAGGCAGATGTCGGGCAACGGAATGCCATTGGCATCCACGAGGGTGACCGTCACGCCCGGCACAGGCACGCGGCTGACGGAGTCATAGACCACGCCACTCGGATCAATCGCCAGGTTCTGGTCGGTCAGCGTGCCACCCGGTGGCAGCGTCAGGTTGTCCAGCAGTCCAAAGACTGCGCTGCTCGACGGGTGCCGCAGCTGCACGGAGTAGCCACCACCCGGCGGCAGGTTGTCGATAAAGTAGCTGCCGTCGGGGGCTACCGGAACCGTGGCGACCACGACGCCGTTCTGGATGATCTCGATGATCCAGCCGTCCAGCGGCGGTTCGGTGCCGTCAAACAGGTCGTCGATGTCTTGGTCGAGCCAGGCGTTGCCGGAAATGGCCGCGACGCCCGGATCGAAGGTGACCGGGGTCGGTGTCGAGTCATCGCCGGGACCGTCGTTACCCGGATCCGGGTCGGCGCCGACAGTCGAGATATCGCTGACCGGTGTACCCGACGGCGTCAAACCGGATGCGGTCGCGCTGTTGTCGAACGGACCGAAGTTGCCGCCGGCGGTCACCGTTACCGTCACAGCGACATTACCAGTCGCGGCAACGGCCAGTGTATCGGTGCCGGTCAGCAGGTTGATGTCACTGCTGCCGTCGTAAGCGGGGTTAACCGCAAACACACTGCTGGTCACGCTATCGACCGTGAAGCCGGTCGTGCCGGCGAAGGTCGTGGAAAGATCGTCGGTGACCTGCACGCTGTCGAGACCGACGTCGCCGCTGTTCTCCACCGCGATAGTGTAAGTCAGCGTGAAGGTGCCGTCGCCGTTGTTGACCGGCATGCCGGCTGCCTTCGCGGTGCCGATCTGCGGCATCTCGGCGAACGATACCGGGGTCGGGTCACTGTTGTTGCCCGGATCACCGTCTCCGTCCGGGTCCGGATCGGCTCCGGCTGTCGACGTGTCGTTGACGTTGGTGCCGGCTGGCGAGGTGCCGCTGGCGACGGCGATGCAGTCATACGGGCCGAGGTTGGCACCCGGCGTTACGGTAAGGGTCACGTCGATCGTGCCGGTGGCGCCGGCTGCGATGGTGTCGGTTCCGGCCAGCAGGCTGGTATCGCCGCTGCCGTCGTAAGCTGCGTTCACCGTGAAGTCGGTGCTGGTAACGCTGTCGACGACGAAACCGCTGGCGCCGGCAAAGGCCGCAGCAAGATCCGTAGTCACCTGGGTGTTGTCCAGCGCAACGTCACCGTAATTCTCGACCGTCATGGTGTAGGTGAAGGTGAAAGTGCCGTCGCCGTTGTTGACCGGACCGGCGCTGACCGACTTGGCAATCCCGATGACCGGGTTCTCGCCAAAGGTCACGCTGGTCGGACTGATGTTGTCGACCGGATCGTTGTTGCCGTCCGGGTCGGGATCGAGGCCGTCGACCGAGTTGTCCAGCGTCAGCGAACCGCCGGGTGCGAAGCCCTGGGCGAAGACGCTGTTATCGTACGGACCCAGGTTGCTGCCCGGTGTAACCGTCACGGTCAGGTCGATGGTGCCGCTGGCGGCTACCGCCAGCGTGTCGCTGCCGTCGAGCAGGTTGCGGTCGGTGTCGCCGTCGAAAGCCGGGTTGACGGTGAAATCGGCGCTGGTCAGCGCATCGACGGTAAAAGCCGTCGCAGCGGCGAAGGTGCCAGCGAGGTTCTCGACGACCTGCACGCTGTTGAGCGTCACGTCGCCGAAGTTTTCCACCGTCATGGTGTAGGTGAAGGTAAAGGTGCCATCGCCGTTGTTCGACGGCGAACCGGTGATGGCCTTGGCCACACCGATCTGCGGGTTCTCGGCAAACGAGACCGGGGTCGGTTCGCTGTTGTTGCCGGGATCGCCGTCGCCATCCGGATCGGGGTTGGCGCCGACGGTCGAGGTATCGTTGACCACCGTACCGGCGGGCGAAGTGCCGCTGGCGACGGCGATGCAGTCATACGGCCCGAGGTTGCCACCCGGGGTAACCGTCAGGGTGACATCGATCGTGCCGCTGGCGCCCACGCCGATAGTGTCGCTGCCGGCCAGCAGGTTAGTGTCGCCGCTGCCGTCATAGGCTGCGTTCACCGTGAAGTCGGTGCTGGTGACGCTGTCGATAGCAAAGCCGGTGGCACCGGCGAAGGCCGTGCCGAGATCGGTGACGACCTGCAGCATGTCCAGCGCGACGTCGCCGCTGTTCTCCACCGTCATGGTGTAGGTGAAGGTAAAAGTGCCGTCGCCGTTGTTGACCGGAGCGCTGGCGGACTTGGCCAGACCAATTTCCGGCGCCTCGCCAAAGCTGACCGGGGTCGGACCGACGTTGTCGACCGGGTCGTTGTTGCCGTCCGGGTCGGGGTCGAGGCCTTCGACCGAGCTGTCCAGCGTCAGCGCGCCGCCTGGCGAGGTGCCCTGGGCGAACACCGAGTTGTCGTACGGCCCGAGGTTGGCGCCCGGCGTCACCGTGACAACCAGGTCAATGGCGCCCGTTGTTGTCACCGCCAGTGTGTCGCTGCCGTCGAGCAGGTTCGTGTCCGCATTGCCGTCGTACGCCGGGTTGACCGTGAAGTCAGCGCTCGTCACGGCGTCGACACTAAAACCGGTCGCCGCCGAGAAAGTGTTCGCAAGATTGTCGACCACCTGCACGCTGTCGAGTGGCGTGTCGCCGAAGTTCTCGACCGTCATGGTGTAGGTCAGCGTGTAGCTGCCGTCACCGTTGTTGGCCGGGCCGGCGGTAATGGCCTTGGCAACGCCGATCTGTGGGTTCTCCGCGAACAACACCGTGGTCGGGCTGGTGTTATTGGTCGGATCGTTGTCGGCATCGGGATCGGGATCGGTGCCGTCGACCGAGGTATCGCTGCTTAGTGTGCCAATGGGCGACGTGCCATTGGCAATGGCGGTGCAGTCGTACGGGCCCAGGTTGCCGCCGGGTGTCACCGTAATCGTCAGGTCGACGCTGCCCGTCGCGGCAACCGCAAAGGTATCGGTGCCCGCCAGCAGGCTGGTATCCGTGCTGCCGTCGTAACCCGGGTTCACCGCGAAGTCGGTGCTGGTGACGCTGTCGACCACGAAACCGGTGGCGCCGGCAAACGCGGTGCCGAGATCCGTCACGACCTGGAGCATGTTCAGATCGACGTCGCCAAAGTTCTCGACCGCCATCGAGTAGGTCAGCGTGTAGGTGCCGTCGCCATTGTTGGTGGCGCCGGCGCTGACGGTCTTGGCGATACCCACCTGCGGGTTCTCGGCGAAACTGACCGGCGTAGGCGAGGTGTTGTTGCCCGGATCGCCGTCACCATCCGGGTCGGGATCGACGCCCTGGGTGGAGGTATCGTTCACCCCCGTGCCGGCGGGCGAAGTACCGCTGACGATGGCAATACAGTCATAGGGACCGAGATTGCCACCCGGGGTAACCGTGAGCGTAAGATCGATCGTACCGGTGGCACCGATCGCGATGGTGTCGCTGCCGGCCAGCAGGTTGGTATCGGTGCTGCCGTCGTAACCCGCGTTCACCGTGAAATCAGTGCTGGTTACGCTGTCGACGGTAAAGCCTGTGGCGCCTGCAAACGCCGTACCCAGGTCGGTGATCACCTGCAGGCTGTCGAGCGCCACGTCACCGAAGTTTTCGACCGTCATCGTGTAGGTGAAGGTATAGGTGCCGTCACCGTTGTTGACCGGCGCGCCCGCCGACTTCGCGATACCGACTTCCGGGTTCTCGGCAAAGCTGACCGGTGTCGGGACGCTGTTATTGGCCGGGTTGCCGTCGCCATCCGGGTCGGGGTTGGCACCGTCGGTCGAGGTATCCATCACCGTGGTGCCCGCCGGCGAGTCGCCGCTGGCGATCGCAATGCAGTCGTAGGGACCGAGGTTGCCGCCCGGGGTTACGGTGATCGTCAGCGCGATCGTTCCCGTCGCGGCGGCCGCAATCGTGTCGGTCGCAGCCAGCAGGTTGGTGTCGGTGCTGCCGTTATAACCCGGGTTCACCGCGAAATCGGCGCTGGTGACGCTGTCGACGGTAAAACCGGTTGCCCCGGCAAATGCCGACGCCAGGTCCGTGGTGACCTGCAGGCTGTCGAGCGGCACGTCACCGCTGTTCTCTACCGTCATCGCGTAGGTGAAGGTGTACGTGCCGTCGCCATTGCTGACCGGGGCGCTGGCGGACTTGGCGAGGCCGATCTCCGGGCTTTCCATGAAGCTGACCGGGGTCGGGCCGACATTGTCGACCGGGTCGCCGTTGCCATCGGGGTCCGGATCGAGGCCGTCAACCGAGTTGTCCAGGGTCAGCGTGCCGCCGGGCGAGAAGGCCTGGGCGAAAACGTTATTGTCGTAAGGCCCGAGATTGCCGCCAGGCGTGACGGTAATCGTCAGGTCAATGGTCCCGGTGCCACCGAGCACCAGGGAGTCACTACCGTCGAGCAGGTTGGTATCGGCATTGCCGTCGAAGGCGCCATTGGCGGTGAAATCGGTGCTGGTCAGCGTGTCGACGGTGAACCCGGTCGCCGCCGCAAACGTGCCGGCGAGGTTCTCCACCACCTGCACGCTGGTTAACACCACGTCGCCGAAGTTCTCCAGCGTGAACCGGTAGGTCAGGGTGTGGGTGCCATCACCGTTGTTCACCGGCCCGGCGGTCAGCGCCTTGGCCACACCGATCTGTGGGTTTTCCGAAAAACTGACCGGCGTCGGCGTGGCATTGTTGCCCGGATCGCCGTCGCCGTCCGGGTCGGGGTTGTTGCCGGCGGTGGAATCGTCGCTGACGTTCGTGCCGCCCGGTGATGTGCCGCTGCCGGTTGCCGTGTTGCTGTACGGCCCGAGGTTGCCGCCCGGTGTCACCGTGACCGTTATGTCGACCGTGCCGCCGGTCCCCGTCGCCAGGCTGTCGGTACCCGAGAGCACGCTGGTATCAGTGCTGCCGTCATACCCCGGGTTTACGGAAAAGTCGGTGCTGGTCACGCTGTCGACCGTGAAACCGGTTGCGCCGCTGAACGTCGTCGCGAGGTTATCGACGACCTGCACACCGCTCAGCGGCACGTCCCCGCTGTTGTTGACCGTAACGGTGTAGGTCAGCGTGAAGGTGCCATCGCCGTTGTTGGTCGGGCCGGCGCTGACCGATTTGGCTGTTCCGATTTCCGGGGTTTCCGGCAGGTTCAGCGTCGTTGGGACGTTGTTGTTGGTCGGGTCGCCGTCACCATCGGGATCGGGGTTGGTGCCGGTGTTGGAATCGTCGGCCACCACCGTGCCGCCCGGCGAGGTGCCGCTGCCGTTTGCGGTGTTGTCGTAGGGCCCAAGGTTGCTGCCCGGTGTCAGGGTGGCGGTGATATCGATCGTGCCAATGGCAGCGACCGCCAGGCTGTCGGTGCCGGCCAGCACGTTGGTATCGGTGCTGCCGTTGTAGCCGGGGTTCACCGTGAAATCGGTGCTGGTCACGCTGTCGACCGTAAAGCCGGTCGCACCGGCAAAGGTGGAAGCGAGGTCGTCGACGACCTGGACACTGTCGAGGCTCACGTCACCGCTGTTTTCCACCGTGACCGTATAGGTGAGCGTGTAGGTGCCGTCACCGTTGTTGGTCGGACCTGTGCTGATCGACTTGGCGGTGCCGATTTCCGGGTTCTCGGCAAAACTCACCGGGGTCGGGCTGACGTTATCGACCGGGTCGCCGTTGCCGTCGGGGTCCGGGTCCAGACCGTCGACCGAGTTGTCCAGCGTCAGCGATCCGCCCGGCGACTGTGCGCTGGCAAACGAGGCGTTGTCATACGGACCCGGGTTGCCGCCCGGCGTCACCGTCACCGTCACGTCCACCGTGCCCACTGCCGCCAGCGCCAGGCCGTCCGTGCCCGCCAGCACGTTCGTGTCCGTCGTGCCGTTGAAGCCAGCGTTCGGCGTGAAGTCCGTGCTCGTCACGCTGTCGACCGTAAAACCGGTCGCACCGCTGAACGTGTTCGACAGGTTGTCCACCAGCTGCACGCTGTTCAGCGGTATGTCGCCGAAGTTCTCCAGCGTGAACCGGTAGGTCAGCGTGAAAGTGCCGTCGCCGTTATTCGTCGGACCGGCGTTGACCGCCTTCGCCACGCCGATCTGCGGCGCCTCGGTGAACGAGATCGGCGTTGGCACGCTGTTGTTGCCCGGGTCGCCGTCGCCGTCCGGATCCGGATCCGTTCCGCTGGTCGAGGCGTCATTGACGCCCGCACCGCCCGGCGAGGTGCCGCTGCCCGTCGCCGTGTTGTTGAACGGTCCCAGGTTGCCGCCGGCATCCACCGTCACCGTGAACGACACGATCCCCGAGGCTGCCGCCAGCAGGCTGTCGGTACCGGCCAGCACGTTGGTGTCGGTCGTGCCGTTGTAGCCCGCGTTCACCGTGAAGTCGGTGCTGGTCACCGAGTCCACCGTCACCCCGGTCGTGCCGACAAAGGTCGCCGCCAGGTCATCGACCACCTGGATACCGTTCAGCGTGACGTCGCCGGAGTTCTCGACCGTCACCTCGTAGGTCAGCGTGTACGATCCGTCGCCGTTGTTGACCGGCGTCGCGACAACCCGCTTCGCAACACCAAGCTCGGGGTTTT
The DNA here is from genome assembly GCA_024638445.1 of Gammaproteobacteria bacterium. Taxonomy (GTDB): domain Bacteria; phylum Pseudomonadota; class Gammaproteobacteria; order Steroidobacterales; family JABDKV01; genus JABDJB01. The sequence continues at coordinate 29,365 of JAHEKH010000011.1, forward strand.
CCGAGAACGTAACCGGGGTCGGGCTGACGTTATCGACCGGGTCGCCGTTGCCGTCGGGGTCCGGGTCCAGACCGTCGACCGAGTTGTCCAGCGTCAGCGATCCGCCCGGCGACTGTGCGCTGGCAAACGAGGCGTTGTCATACGGACCCGGGTTGCCGCCCGGCGTCACCGTCACCGTCACGTCCACCGTGCCCACTGCCGCCAGCGCCAGGCCGTCCGTGCCCGCCAGCACGTTCGTGTCCGTCGTGCCGTTGAAGCCAGCGTTCGGCGTGAAGTCCGTGCTCGTCACGCTGTCGACCGTAAAACCGGTCGCACCGCTGAACGTGTTCGACAGGTTGTCCACCAGCTGCACGCTGTTCAGCGGTATGTCGCCGAAGTTCTCCAGCGTGAACCGGTAGGTCAGCGTGAAAGTGCCGTCGCCGTTATTCGTCGGACCGGCGTTGACCGCCTTCGCCACGCCGATCTGCGGCGCCTCGGTGAACGAGATCGGCGTTGGCACGCTGTTGTTGCCCGGGTCGCCGTCGCCGTCCGGATCCGGATCCGTTCCGCTGGTCGAGGCGTCATTGACGCCCGCACCGCCCGGCGAGGTGCCGCTGCCCGTCGCCGTGTTGTTGAACGGTCCCAGGTTGCCGCCGGCATCCACCGTCACCGTGAACGACACGATCCCCGAGGCTGCCGCCAGCAGGCTGTCGGTACCGGCCAGCACGTTGGTGTCGGTCGTGCCGTTGTAGCCCGCGTTCACCGTGAAGTCGGTGCTGGTCACCGAGTCCACCGTCACCCCGGTCGTGCCGACAAAGGTCGCCGCCAGGTCATCGACCACCTGGATACCGTTCAGCGTGACGTCGCCGGAGTTCTCGACCGTCACCTCGTAGGTCAGCGTGTACGATCCGTCGCCGTTGTTGACCGGCGTCGCGACAACCCGCTTTGCAACACCGAGCTCGGGAACCGCCAGCGTTACGGCGGCATTGTCCTGGTCGTCTTCCGCCGGAACATTGTTGTTGGGTGTGGAATCGGGATCGGTTGCCAGCAACGCGGTGACTTCGGCGCTGTTGTCCCACGGGCCGGTCGCCTCCATGCGGGCATCGATGGTGAGCTGCGCCGTGCCGCTCGGTGCCAGCGTGCCGACGGTCCAGACACCGCTGCCGGAGGCATAGCTGCCGCCCCCGTTGTCGGTCAGGTACGTGAACCCGGCCGGCAGCAGGTCGGTAACCGCGACGCCGGGCGCGTCGTCAGGTCCGTTGTTGACCACATCGAGGGTGAACACGACTGTGTCGCCGGCTTCGGCGGTGGCCGGCGCGACGCTCTTGGTGAGCTGCGTATCGGCCATCGGGTCATCGAAGTCGAAATCGTGGATGTTGATCCACTGGAAACCCGGGTTGGATGTACCGATCTGGTTACGCCAGACAATACTGACCTGGGTGATGCCGCTGACCGGAGTTCCGCCGTCACCGAATACAAAAGTCGCGTTGCCGTCGGAAGTTGTACCGCCGGCACCGGCGGTTCCGCGCACGGTGTTGGCGTTGGTCTGCGTGTTTGCCACGCTGGTGACGATAGAGGTCGGGTTGATCGGTCCGGACGGCGTCAGCGCCGTTACCGACATCTCGTCGATGAACGTGGACCCGAGGTCCATGTCGAACACATTGAACGACAGGTTGCCCACCCCACCCGGATAGCCGGTGAAGTCAAAGGTAACCGTGACCATAGGGTTGCTGGCGTCAGTATAGTCCGTCGCGACATACAGGCCGTTCTCCGCCGGCACCAGGCCACCGGTGTTCTGGGCGTTGATTGCCGGGGAAATGACCGCGCCGGCCTGGTCGAGATCGGCCGTGTTGCCGCCGAAGGTAACGGTGATGTCACCGCTGCCAATGGTGTAGGTCTCGGAGAGATTCGTGTTGCCCTCGGGCACCCAGGTCAGGGTGTCCCAGTCGAGAATCTCGGGCGTTGCGCTTGCCGCGGCTGAAAAAAGCAACGCGGCTAAAAACGAACCGAGACGGCCGGCGGTCTTATTCATGTTGGGTTCCCAGCATTAGTTTGGTTTTCTCGCCTTGCCCATTGTGGACAAGAACAATCCAACCAATTGAATCTATTCGTTATCGCGAAGAAAACTTTTGTAGCGGCCCGCACCCACACCGCCGCTGGCAGCGAAGCCGAACCTGTCCCTGGGCGATATTATGTCAGGTTTCACCGGGTCGGGCGACAAGAAAACCCTTATGCGGCAGGTAATTGCAGCCGATTAGTCGCTGCTGTGCATGTACAGCCGGACGACATACCAGAACATCAGCGCCAGCGAGGAGAATAACTCCAGCGCTGCACCGACATAGCGGTCCTCGGAGAAGTGATGCAACACGTTGGAGGTGTCGTAGAGGATGGCCGCGCCGGCAAAGCCGATCATCGCCACCGTGAACCAGGTACCCAGGTTAAAACCGAACAGTAGCCCGAACACGATCAGCCCGAGAGCGATGGCGCCGCCCCACAGCAGGGTGCCCCGCAGGAACGAGAAATCCTTGCGTGTCACGAACGCGATTGCGGTGAGCACCGCGAAGGCGGCCAGCGTGGCCATCGCCGCCTGTTTGGGGATATCGGGTGAAATCTGCATGGCCGCATACAGCAACGGCAGCATGATCAGCGCCTCGGCCACGACAAAACCGCCGAGCGCGGCATATTGTGCGGCCTTGCTCTGGGCGGTGTGAGCGACCCGGCTGGCCAGCCAGCCGACGACCATGAACGCACCGAGCACCAGCAGCCAGCCCGGTCCGATACCGAGCAGCGTACGGGCAATCTTCTCGCCTGCCTCGCTCTGGAACAGGGCTGCCTCGATGGCCACGAACAACGTGATGGCGCCGAACAGGTGCAGGTAGGTGCGGTTGATGAAATCGCCGCGGGTTTCTACACCCATCTGGGAAACGGGTCGCGCGTTCAGCTCGTAGCTCATGTCGGTTCCTTGTCTGTTCCTGAGTCTTTACCCGCAATATCGACCACCGTTCGGCCGGTGACTTCGCCACGCAGGTATTGCCCGAAGACCGCCGGCAGCCCGGCGAGTTCCACGGTGCGGGTGCCGATTTTATCAAGATTACGGGGCATGAGGTCGCCGGCGATGCGGGCCCAGACCGCCAGCCGCAGCGGCCGGGGCGTCGCGGACGAGTTGATACCCAGCAGGTTGATGCCCCGCAGGATGAACGGCATCACGGTGGTTTCGAGCTGGTGGCCCCCGGCCAGCCCGATACTGGCGATGTTGCCCTGGTAGTCAACGGTCCGGGTCAGCCAGGCGAGCATGTCGCCGCCGACGTTGTCGATGGCGCCGGCCCATTGCGTCTTTTCCAGCGGCCGGTGACCGTAATCGACATCGGCGCGGCCAATAACGCGGGCCGCCCCGAGGTCCTGCAGGAATCCGGCGGCACCCGCTTTGCCGCTGACCGCAACCACTTCGTAGCCGCGCCCGGCCAGCATGTCGATCGCGAGACTGCCGACACCGCCGCTCGCGCCGGTGACGATCACCGGGCCGTTCGGGGGTTCCTGCCCGTTCTGTTCCATCCGGTGTATCGCCAGCGCGGCGGTGAAACCGGCGGTGCCGAGACACATCGCGTGCCAGGCATCGAGTCCCGCAGGCAACGGGATGACGGCGTCACCGGGGACACGCGCATATTCCGCATAACCCCCGTCACGGGTCTCGCTCAGGTCGCAACCGGTAACAAGGACGGCATCACCGGTTTTGTAACGATCGTCGTCAGACCGCTCCACGGTGCCGGCAAGATCGATGCCGCCAACGAGCGGATAGTTGCGCAAAATCGGCGCGGCACCGGTCGCGGCAAGCGCATCCTTGTAGTTCACGCTGGAGTGCGTCACCCGGATAACAACGTCGCCGTCGCTGAGATCGGCGAGCGTAATGTCATCGAAACGCGCCGCGATCCCGTCGTCATCACGATGAATCCGGAACGCCCTGAACGGTTCCTTCACTTCGTCCCCTGCCGCTTGCGCCGTTCCAGCCAGACCGCCAGTCCCTGCGCGTTCAGCTCGATGTCGCCGTCGAGCAACCGGTGGCGTTCGTCAGCGTCGCCGGTATAACCATGCTGCGCCAGTTCGTCGCTCAACCAGTCGAACATGTCGCCGACAATACGCTCATGGCGGTCGGCTGCGTGCTCGTGACGTTGCGCAATTTCGACAAACGCATCGATGCCCCGGTGCAGCTCTGCCGCCAGCCGCGTGGTGTCGCCTACCCGGCTGTAATGCGTGAGGTACGCATACTTCGGATTGAAGCTCATGATCCGGTCGAGCGAGGCATGCAGTTGGTCGGGGTCGAAGTGCACCGGTGTCGTGGTCGGCATGATAAACGGGCCTTTCCCGGTGTCAAATTCCCGGTAGGACAAACCGAAGTTATCGCCCGTAAAAACAACACCTTCTGCCTCATCCACCAGGCAATAGTGATGCAGTGCATGGCCTGGTGTGTGGATCAGCAGGAAACGCCGCCGCCCGACGTCGAAGTGCTCGCCGTCGTCGGCTGCGAGCACCTGCGATTCGGGGATCGGCGGAATCTGTCCGTACAGTTTGTCGAACAACTCGTCGCCGTACACCGCACGCGTTCCCGCGACGAGTTTTTCCGGATTCAACAGGTGCGGCGCGCCACGTGGATGGACGACCACCTTTGCATTCGGCAGTGCCGCGGCGAGTGCGCCGGCACCACCTGCATGATCGAGATGAACGTGGGTCACAAATATGTAACGAACGCTGTCGGCCGTGACACCTTTCTCTTTTAGCGTCGCGAGCAGATAGGGAACGGAATGGGTCGTCCCGGTATCGACGAACGCCGCCACGCCATCGTCGATAACCAGGTGACTGGCATCCATTCGTGGCCGTACGTACTGCGTGTCGATTGCGGTGATGCCGTTGCCGACTTCTTCGTGATGAAGTTTCATGCGATTTATTCTAACCGAGACACGTGTGACGAACGTTACCGTGTTTGTACTTTTTGCCGCGTGGCGATATAACTGCACGTGGCTATCTCTAACGAACTGTGCAGAATGCTGGAGCGAATGTGAATGCCCTGTGCACGATTACTGTGGTTCTCGCCATGTCGGTACTTAACGGTCCCGTCATGAGTGCTGAAACCGACAGGGTCGTGACGGTTGGTGGCAACGGTGAAGTCACCGTCGAACCCAACCGTGCGCAGGTATCACTTTCGATCATGGTCCGCAGCGACCAGCAGCAGTCCGCACAACGCGAAGTCGACGACACCGTCGATGCCGTACTACGCCTCACGGACAATCTCGACATTCCAAGGCGGGATGTCCGCACGACGCGACTGAACATCAACCCTGAGTTTCGCTGGGACAAGGCAACCAACGAACGCAAGATCAGCGGGTACATGGTTCAACGCACCGTCGAGGTGAACCTGAGGGACCTGGAAAAGCTCGGTGAACTGATGCACCGGGCAACCTCAGCAGGCGTAAACCAGGTTTCGCCACCGGTGCTCGGTACAGACAGCGAAGACGAGCACCGGCGTGAAGCCCTGGCGCGGGCGGCCGGGGACGCCCGCGCCAACGCCGAACGGCTGGCGGAAACCCTGGGCGCGAAGCTCGGCCCGGTGCGGCGAATTACCAGTTCCGATGTAATCCACCAGCCGCCGCCGGTACGCCCGATGATGCGCGCCGAGGCCAAGATGGCCGGCGACAGCGGCCCGGCCGAGAGCTACACCCCCGGCGAGATCAAGTACAACGCCAGCGTCACCGTCGAGTTCGACCTGATCGTCCGCTAACCGCGTCCCGTCCGGCGCTAACCGCGCAGGAGCGCGCTCAAAGTGCGTCGGCGATGTCCTGCAGCAGCCCGGAATCGTCGGGCGTGGTTCCGGCAGGGTAACGCGCGGCTACGCGGCCCTCACGACCTACCAGGAATTTTTCGAAGTTCCATTCGATATCGCCGGGGAAACCGTTGGCGGGATCGGTCAGCCAGGCGTATAGCGGGTGGCGACCCTCGCCGTTCACCTCGATCTTCGCCGACATCGGGAAAGTGACATCGTAGCGGCTGGTGCAAAAGTCCTTGATGGCCGCTTCTTCCCCCGGTTCCTGTGCCCCGAACTGGTTGCACGGAAAACCCACCACGACCAGTCCCTGCCCGGACAGCTCGCGGTACAGTGCCTCGAGGCCCTTGTATTGTGGCGTGTAGCCACACTCGCTGGCGACGTTGACGGCCAGCACGACTTTGCCCTCGCACGCCTTCAGTAAATCAGGCTGCCCGTCGATACTGTCGATCGAAAACTCGTGAAACGAAGCCATGTCCAACCCCCGGGGTTCATTCAGGGCGGGCGCCGATGGCGCCCGCCAGCGTATTGCAGTCGGGTACGGTTGACCGTATCGTCAGCCGTCCCACAGCGTTCCCGCCAATTATCACACAGCGTATCGCGTGAAACGGCTCGCAAAAATCCTGCTCCTGTTGACGATCCTGCTGATTGTTGCCCTGCCCGGGGCCGTTGGCATGATTGCCGAGCGCCAGCACGACCGCCTGGCGATGCAGCTGCCCGGCGACCAGCTGAGCAAGGAGAGCTACGAGCGCGGCTGGTTCAGCAGCCAGAGCCGTTACCGCTATCGCATCGATGACGAGCGGCTGACGGAGCTTGCCGCGACGATCACCCGCGAAACCGGGGACGGCCACGCGCTGGTCGTCGACAGCAAGCTCTATCACGGCCCGGTTCCTGCGCTTGCCGGCGGCCGCGCCGCCATCGCCTGGACCGATGCCGAATCGTCACTGGCCTTGCTCGCCCCGTCGGGGCAGGAAGTGCCGCTGCCCGGGGCGTTGCGCAGCCGGGTCGAGGCGGACGGCAGCAGCGTTTTCGTCTATACCGCAGAACCGGAAAGCCGCCAGCTCGGCAATGAGCTTACGCTGCGCTGGGAGGAAATGCGGGTCTACGCCGAGGTCGGACGCAATGCCACGATGCTGGAGGTCGACGGTGAAATCGGTCAAATCACCCTCGAAGACAACGATACCGGCATCGTATTTGGCCCGGCCAGTATCCGCGCCGACCAGGTGCAAAGCCGCAACAAGCTCTGGACAGGGGATTCAGCGCTACAGATCGATGCGGTCCGACTGCCGGAATTCGAGACCGGCACCATCACCTTCGATACCCGGATCCGCGAAGTCGACGATACGGCGAGTTATGCGGTTGAACTCAGGCTGCGGGATGTACGTGGTCCCGGGCTCGATGGCGATGATCTCCACATCGACCTCTACATGGAGCGGATCGACGCCGCCGCGTTGTCCGAAGTCATAGAGCTCGCCGAAAGCTACCCCGGGAACGGCCCGGTTCTCATGGCCGATCGCGATGCGCTGTTTGCCAGGCTGCTGCGCCCGGGGCCGGCGCTGAGGTTGCGGACTTTAAAAATCCCCACGCCCGATGCCGACATCGAGGGCACGGCATTTGTCACCGTCGAGCCGGGCACGGGTACGGCCCTTAGCGATCTGGGGCGGGGTGTTGCGGGGGAAACGACGCTCTACCTGCCGCAAGCGATTGTCCATGATGCCGAATCCGGGGGTCCGCCCGAGGTTCGTGAGGCCATCGCACTGATGCGGCGCTTCAGGATTCTCGTGCCGGATGGCAATCGCTACCGCATCGAAGCCGACTATGCCGGTGGCTTGCTGACCGTTAACGGTTTTCCCGTTCCCGTTCCGGTTTTTTAGCACCGCGGCGTGCGGTTACAGGAGCGCCGTCCGGACGTGAGGGTGAGAGGCTTCAGGATTTGCGGGGCTGACGCTGGTCGCGGGCGCAATAATCGCGGCCGTTGGCCATTCCTGCGCAGGAGCGATGTCCCGGTGCGATCCGGGTCAGGCGCTGAGTCGGCGGCTGCCCTTCTTCAGATGCACCAGCAGTAGCGAAACGGCCGCCGGCGTGACGCCGGGAATACGCGCGGCCTGGCCGACGGTCTCCGGCCGCACCGCCGCCAGCTTCTGGCGCACCTCGTGCGACAGTCCGCGAACCGCCGTGTAATCGATGTCCAGCGGAATCGCCTGGCCCTCGTGCCGGCGCTGACGATCGATCTCGGCATTCTGCCGCTCGATATAACCGGCGTAGCGCGCTGCGATCTCTACCTGGGCGGCAACCCGGGGCGCATCGATTCCCGGACCGACACCGGGTAGCGACACCAGCGTCGGGTAGTCCATACCGGGTCGGCGCAAGAGGTCCAGCGCATGGGTCTCACGGCTGAGCCCGTCACCGGGCAGGCGGGCATGATCCGCGTCGCCCAGGTTCTCAGGCCGCACCAGCAGGCGCTCGAGACGCGCGCTTTCGGCCGCAATCGCGTCGCGGTGTTCGCAGAAAGCCCGCCAGCGGGTGTCATCGACCAGCCCGAGCTGCCGACCGGTTTCGGTCAACCGCAGATCGGCGTTGTCCTCCCGGAGCGTAAGGCGGTATTCCGCCCGGCTGGTGAACATCCGATAGGGCTCGGTCGTGCCACGGGTCACCAGGTCGTCGACGAGTACACCGATATAGGCCTCGTCCCGGCGTGGCCACCACGGATCCCGACCCTGCACGGCCAGCGCTGCGTTGACACCCGCCAGCAAACCCTGCGCTGCCGCTTCCTCGTAGCCGGTCGTGCCATTGATCTGGCCGGCGAAATAAAGACCGGGCAGGTGCCGCGTCTCCAGCGTATGCGCCAGCTCCCGCGGATCGAAGTAGTCGTACTCGATCGCGTAGCCGGGCCGGGTGAGCCGTGCGTTCTCACAGCCGGCCATCGTGCGTACAAATTCGATCTGCACTTCGAAGGGCAGCGACGTTGAGATGCCGTTGGGATAGACCTCCGTGGTATCGAGGCCCTCAGGTTCGATGAACACCTGGTGCGACGTCTTGTCGGCAAAACGCACGATCTTGTCTTCGACCGACGGGCAATAGCGTGGTCCCACTCCGCCGATCGCGCCGCTGTACATCGGCGAGCGATCCAGCGCGCCGCGAATGATGTCGTGGGTGCGCTCGTTGGTCCTGGTAATGTGGCAGCTGCGCTGCGCGGGATGCTCGTCGCGACTGCCGATAAAAGAAAAAACCGGCCGCGGGTCGTCGCCAGGCTGCTCGGTCATCGCGGAAAAATCCAGGCTGCGGCCGTCGATGCGCGGTGGGGTTCCGGTCTTCAGCCGGTCGACGCCGAACGGCAGCTCGCGCAGCCGTGAGGCCAGCCGGTTGGCTGGTGCATCGCCGGCTCGGCCGCCGGCATGATTGTCCTGGCCGATGTGAATCACGCCACCGAGAAAGGTACCGACGGTCAGCACGACGGCGGGCGCCCGAAACTCCAGCCCCATGCCGGTGCGCACACCGGCAATCCGGCCCTGCTCGACGACCAGGTCGTCGACGCTTTGCTGGAACAGGGTGAGACGCGGCTCCGATTCCAGGAACGCCCGAATAGCCCGCTTGTAGAGCGTGCGGTCCGCCTGCGCCCGGGTGGCCCGTACCGCGGGACCCTTGCGCGCATTGAGCGTGCGGAAATGAATGCCGGCGCGATCTGCCGCCCGGGCCATGACGCCACCGAGGGCATCGACCTCGCGCGCGAGGTGGCCCTTGCCGATGCCGCCGATGGCGGGATTGCAGCTCATCTGCCCGAGCGTTTCGAGATTGTGGGTCAGCAATACGGTGCGCGCACCGCCGCGTGCCGCGGCCAGGGCGGCCTCGGTACCGGCGTGTCCGCCGCCTACCACGATGACATCGAAGGACTGGTTCATATGATCGGCTTCCCGCGAGGGAGGCGAATTATACACAGCCGTGGGTCTGCCCCGGTTTGGCGGCTGCCCGGCCGGACGCTTACACTGCGCCCATGCCACGCTGTTCCCTATTGCTCGCCGCGGTACTGGCCGCCGCGGGCTGCGCCCCGCCACAGCCGCAAGGCAACGGGTTTGGCGCCACCCTGGAGCCCTGCCGGATCCAGGGCGCTTCCGGCCTGACCTCCGCACCCGCCGAATGTGCGTACTTCCGGGTGCCGGAAAATCCGGGCGAGCCGGACGGAACGACCATCGAGTTGTTCGTGGCCCGGGTGCCGGCCCTCAACCCGCGTTTTCCCGGGACGGCGTTCACTATCCTCGCCGGTGGCCCGGGGCAGGCGGCGACTGAGCTGTACGCGGACTTCGAGCAGGTGTTCCACCCGATCAATCGTCACCACGACATCCTGCTGGTCGACCAGCGTGGCACCGGGCGGTCGAATGCACTGAACTGCGACTACGACGATACCGAGGTGCTCGAATTCACGCCCGAGTATGCCGCCGAGGCCGCCATCGCCTGCCTCGACGGTCTCGAGGGTGACGTGCGCTACTACACCACCAGCGTGGCGATTCGGGATCTCGACCAGGTCCGTGCAGCGCTGGGGTATGAGCAGCTTGACCTGTATGGCGCCTCTTACGGCACCCGCGTTGCACAGCATTACCTGAAACGCTACCCCGGGCAGGTTCGCAGCATGATCATCGATGGCGTGGTCCCCGCCCAGGAGGTGCTGGGGCCGGACATTGCGCCGGATGCGCAATCGGCGCTGGAAGACATCTTCGATCGGTGCAAGAACAACGCTGACTGCAGCGAGCATTTCGGCGGGCTGCCGGAAACCTTCGCGCGCCTCCGCGAGGTGTTGCGGCAACAGCCCGTGGAGCTTGCAATGCCTGCACCCGTGAGTGGTGAGCTGCAAACGGTACGCCTGGACTACACCAGCTTTGTCGGAGCCGTGCGTCTGCTGAGCTATGCGCCCACCAGCGCATCGCTGCTGCCGCTGCTGCTGCATGAGGCCGGCGAAGGAAACTGGGGCCCGCTGGCGGCCCAGGCCCAGATGACTGCCCTGGCGCTGGTCGATGCCCTGAGCGAAGGGATGCATAACGCAGTCATGTGCACCGAGGACTCACCGTACTTTGCGTTAACCGGGGAGGAGCGTACTGCGCTCAGGGCGACCTACCTCGGCGAGGTGCTGGTCGACGGGATGGCGGCGGTCTGTGCGCAGTGGCCGGCCGGTGTTATCGACGAGGGTTTCCACGAACCGGTCACCGGCGACACGCCGGTACTGCTGCTGTCGGGCAGCGCCGATCCGGTCACCCCGCCGGAAAATGCAGAAATGGTCGCTGCCGGGCTGCCGAACAGCCTGCACATCGTCGCGCAGGGTCACGGCCATGGCGTGCTGACGCTCGGTTGCGTGCCTCGCCTGATGGCCGAGTTCGTCGATGCCGCCGCCATTGGTGAACTCGATCCGGCCTGCGTGCACCGGCAGGTACCGGCACCGTTTTTTACCCGTTTCTCGGGGCCCCAGCCGTGATCGAAGTCAGCGCGCTGCGAAAGTCTTTCGGCGACGTGCAGGCGGTGCGCGACGTCAGCTTTCGCGCAACCGACGGGCGGATTACCGGCCTGCTCGGTCCGAATGGCGCCGGCAAGTCGACCACCCTGCGCATGCTCTACACCGTGCTGCGACCCGACGGCGGGACTGCGGCGATCAACGGCCACGATATCCTGCGCGAACCGCTGAGGGTGCGGCAGGCCATCGGCGTGCTGCCCCACTCCGCCGGTCTCTATCCCAATCTCACGGCGCGGCAGAACATCCATTATTACGCCTGTCTGCACGGCCTGGATGGCGACGCTGCCAATGCCTGTGTCGACGACCTGGTGCTGCGGCTGGGTCTGCAGGAGTTCGCTGACCGGCGTGCCAAGGGCTTCTCGCACGGCCAGCGCACCCGGGTCGCGCTGGCGCGCGCGCTGGTGCACTCGCCGCGTAATGTCCTGCTGGACGAACCGACCAGCGGTCTCGACGTGATGGCGACTCGCAAGCTGCGCGATGTCGTTCGCGGCTTGCGTGACGACGGCTGCTGCGTGCTGCTGTCGAGCCACGTGATGCAGGAAGTCAGTGCGTTGTGCGACGACATCGTCATCATCGGTGCCGGCCGGGTCATCGCATCGGGTTCGCCCGACGCCATTCGCGAGCAGGCCGGCACCGCCGATCTCGAAGAAGCCTTCGTGGCGCTGCTGGACCGGTCGCTGTGAGGTCGATACTCACAGTCTTCCGCAAAGAGGTCGTGGACAACTTCCGCGACCGGCGAACCCTGTTTTCGTCGCTGGTTTTCGGCCCGTTGCTGGGGCCGGTGATGTTCACCCTGATGATGAGCCTGGTGCTCGACAAGGCCGGCGATTCGGCAGAGAAAGACATCGACCTGCCGGTCGCCGGTGCCGAGCTGGCACCCAACCTGCTGGCTTTTCTCGGGCAGAACGGCATCGTCGCTGAAGCGCCGCCGGACGACCCCCGCCAGTCAGTTCGCGACGGCACACACGACATGGTGCTGATTATTCCGGCGGACTTTCCGGCGCGTTTTACCGCCGGCGAACCGGCGAGCGTCCAACTGGTGCTGGATGAATCGGACAGTCACGCGGCGGCGTCGATCAGCCGGGTTCGCCGCCTGCTTCGTATTTACAGCCAGCAAATCGGCTCGCTGCGGCTGCAGGCGCGGGGCGTCAGCACCGGGGTGATTCACCCGGTCGTTGTGCAGAATCTCGATGTATCCACGCCGACCGGCCGTTCCGTCGTCATCCTCGGGATGATGACTTACTTCATCCTCTTTTCGATCCTTATCGGCGGCATGTACCTGGCCATCGACGCTACCGCGGGTGAGCGCGAGCGTGGGTCTCTCGAACCGCTGCTGACGTTGCCGGTGGCCCGCCACGAGCTGATCCTCGGCAAGATTGCGGCGACCTGTTTTTACATGCTCCTGTCTCTGACGTTGACGGTCAGCCTGTTCACCGTCCTGCTGCCGCTCGTACCGCTGGATGCGTTAGGCATGAACGTCAATTTCACCGCCGTATCGGCGCTGCAGTCGATTGGCATCATGATCCCCTTCATCCTGGTCGGGGCCGGTCTCCTGACCGTTGTGGCTTCGTTCACCCACAGCTACAAGGAGGCGCAGACGTGGCTGTCGGTCGTCCTGATCGTGCCGACCGTACCGATCCTGGTCGCCGCGCTGCAGTCACTGAAACCCACGCTCGTACTGATGCTCGTGCCCAGCCTGAGCCAGCACCTGCTGATTACCGAGATCATCAAGGACGAACCGGTGCCGCTGTCCTGGACGCTCGTCAGCGTCGTCAGCACGACCGTGTTTGGCGTATTGCTCATTGCGCTTGCCGCCCGCCTCTACCAGCGCGAGAAAATACTGGGCTGACATAATCGGCGTTGATCCAATAAGCGTTTCTGGGAGCGCTTTCACGGACAAAAAGTCACGCTTCGGGCATCGTGTTCAGTTCTTGAGGCACGAGATAAATCCGCGAATGCTGCAGGTATTTCCACCCGGCGACGACCGCCAGAAAGTCAGGCTGCACCGCTACTTCATGGCGGTGGCGTGTTATGTCCTGTGGGTGGGCCTGGGGCTCGGTATGTACCTCGCTGGCCTGCTCGACGTGCCCAGCCGGATGCTGGTGCCTATCCTGGCCGGCGTGTGTGTCACCAACCTGTATTTCTACGTCTTTATCCGCAGCGGGCTGAACAGGCACTTCAAGGATCCGTCGCTGACCTTCTCCCAGATCATCGTTGCCATGAGCTGGATTTTGGTATTGATGTTTGCCGCAGCGGATTCACGCAGCATCCTGCTGTCGGTTTACGTGATGAGCCTGTTGTTCGGTGTATTCCAGCTGGGCCGCAAAGACTTCATGCTCCTGGCCGGCTTCGGCATGGTCGGATACCTGGCCCTGGTCGGAGTCGATTTCGCTTTTTTCCGTGAGCGCATGGACCTGCGCACCGAGATCCTTCGCGGCAGTGTGCTCGGCGGCACTCTCCTCTGGGCAGCGATCTTCGGCAGTCACGTCAGCGGCCTGCGGAACAAGCTGCGGGGAAAAAACAACGAGCTCCGCGAGGCGCTCGAAGTGGTGCATCACGCGGCTCGTCACGATCACCTGACGCAGGCCTACAACCGTCGCTATGTCATGCAGACGATGAAGGCAGAGAAGGCACGCGCCGACCGGACGCGGCGGCCTTTCTCCGTTGTCATTCTCGATATCGATCATTTCAAGATCATTAACGATCGTTACGGTCACCTCGCCGGAGACCGCGTGCTGATGGCGTTTTCGGAGCGCACCAAGGGCACACTGCGGGGCATGGACTTTGTCGGCACCGACGGGGTGCGTACCTTCGGGCGCTACGGCGGTGAGGAATTCATTGTCCTGCTGCCCGAAGCGGAGTTGGGTGGCGCCTACCAGTGCGCCGAGCGCATCCGGTACGTCACCGAGGACGAACCCTTCGACGATGTGTTCACGGTGACGGTCAGTTCGGGTGTGGCCGAATACCGGCTGGGCGAATCGATCGAGGACACGCTGCGCCGGGCCGACGCGGCCCTTTACCGCGCCAAAGACAATGGAAGGAATTGTGTCGTAGCCGATGACACCCCCACGTCGGGCATCTATAGTCTGCTCTCTGAAGACGACATCAGTCCGAACGTGGTCGTCGGCCAGTTCGGGTCCTGAGTGCCGGGATCGGATGGAGTCGCCCTGATATGTCACTTATGTTAAATCGTCCCGGCGGGCGGGTGCCCCGGCCGGAGGCCGAAGATTCTGAAAAACCGGATGTTTCACCGCTAAAACAGATTGCGGTGATCAGCATCGTTGCGCTGTACCTGCTGGGCATCGTCTGGCTGTACGTGCAGCTGCCCCTGCTGGCGGTGGCGGCCGTGGCGGTGGCCGGCCTGGTCGCAGCCAGCGGTGCGGTCCACAGCCTGCGACGCAGCCGCCGGGCCGTTCCCGACCGGGACTGAACCCGCCGCCCTAGAGCGCCACCCACGCAAAGGCCGACTGGCGGTACAGCGCCAGCAGACGCTGGCGGGCGATCGCCTGGCGGCGGGCTTTCTCGAACTGCCGCTGCAGCTCCCGGTAGCGGGCAAGGCGCTGCAGACGCAGGTTTTCGGGTTGTTGCATCGGTTCGATCCTGTTTACTTCGACCGATTACTATTTAGCCAGCCAAAAAAGACAGCCCGGGGGCGCAAAAATGACCGATTCGGGCAGAGCTTGGGCTGGTCTCACACAGCGACTACACTGGGCCGGTGATGGCCAGCCTCTCGCGTCTGTTTATCTACCCGATCAAGTCGACCGCGCCGCTCGAAGTGGTGTCGGCAGAGGTCACACCGGAGGGCCTGGCCCGTGACCGCCGCTATGTCGTAACCGATCCGCAGGGCCGCTTTTTTACTGCCCGGCGCTTCCCGCGCATGGTGCTGATAAAGACCGAGCTGCACGACAACGGGTTAACCGTCAGCGCGCCGGGTGTGGCGGACCTCGAACTCGATCAGGCAGCGTTCCCCGGCGATGCCTACGAGCCGGTAACAATCTGGCAGGACACCATGCAGGGACAGCGCTGCGGCGACGAAGCCGACCGCTGGTTCAGCGACTACCTCGAACGTGATGCCCGGCTGTATTTCATGGGGGAACGCACGACGCGCCCGTCACGCGCCGGTGGCGTAGTCAGCTTTGCGGATGCAACACCGCTGATGGCGTTGGGCGAAAGCTCGCTCGATGACCTCAACACCCGGCTGGCCAGACCGGTCAGGATGCGCAACTTCCGGCCGAACCTGGTGGTCTCCGGTACCGAGTCTTATGCAGAAGACGGCTGGCCAGACTTCTCGATTGGCGATGTACGTTTCAAGGCTTTGTGGCGCTGCACCCGCTGCGTGCTGACGACGGTAGATCCGGACACCGGTGTCAAAGACCCGGACGGCCAGCCACTGGCAACGCTGATGGACTATCGTCGCAACGACGAAGGCGAAGCCTGTTTCGGGTTAAATGTCGCGGGCAGCAATACCGGCCGCATTTTTGTCGGCCAGCAGCTGGTTTTCGACTGAACGGATCCTCTCGCGCACCGGTCTGATACCGGGACTACTGCTGACTTACCAGGTATCACTATGTCTTTATGTTTCAGATGGGTAGCCGCCGCCGGTGCCGCAACGATGCTGTGCGCAGCGCCGGCGCTGGGTGAAGGCTATTTCCTGTCGATGGAAATCGGCCAGGGGGAGATCGATATCGACAACACCGACCAACTGCCCTTCGAGCCAACCGGTGCAACCGACGACGATGCCGGTGCTTTCTCCATTGGTGGCGGCTACCGGTTTGCGAACGGTGCCTGGGTGGACCTTGCGTTTACCGATCTGGATACCGTGGAGTTGTTCGACATCGGCGACCGCTTCGAGCTGTCATCGGTCAAGGTTGGTGTGGGATATCGCATCGCGGCGGAAGACAACTTCGGCTTCCTGGTAAAGACAGGTATTAATTTCTGGGAGCTCGAAACGCGGGAAAGCGCGTTGTTCAATCCGGGCCCGGAAGCACAACGGGATTTCGATGGTACCGACCTGTTTTTCGAACTGGGCGCTGAATACCAGGTTGGCGAACGCTGGAGTATTCACCTGGTGCACTCTCGCGAGACCAACGATCTC
>JAHEKH010000188.1 GCA_024638445.1 Gammaproteobacteria bacterium
GCGGCCTCGGCGCTGATGGGCGCCGCCTACGGTTCCTGCGGCGAACGCTGCATGGCCATCTCGGTGGCCGTGACCGTCGGCGAGAAAACCGGCGACATCATCGTCAACAAGCTGAAACAGCGGATCGACGAGCTGAAGGTCGGCGACGGCACCGACACCGGCAACGACATGGGGCCGCTCATCACCGGCGAGCACCGCGAAAAGGTAAAGAATTACATTGACCGGGGCGTGGACGAAGGCGCAAAACTGGTGGCCGATGGCCGCGGGCTCTCGGTAAAGGGTCGCGAAGAGGGCTTTTTCCTCGGCGCCAGCCTGTTCGACCGGGTCAAACCGGAAATGACCATTTACCGCGACGAGATCTTTGGACCGGTGTTGTGCGTGGTGCGGGTCCCTTCACAGGAAGAAGCCATGCGGCTAATCGATGATCACGAGTACGGCAACGGCACGTGCATCTTCACCCGCGATGGCGAGGCGGCACGGTATTTCAGCGACAACATTCGCGCCGGGATGGTCGGCATCAACGTGCCGCTGCCCGTTCCCGTGGCCACCCACAGCTTCGGCGGCTGGAAACGCTCGCTCTTCGGCGATCTCTATGCCTACGGGCCGGACAGCATTCGTTTCTACACCCGGCGCAAGACCGTGACCCAGCGCTGGCCGTCCGGCGGCGTACGCGAGAAGGCGCAGTTCTCTTTCCCCAGCAATAACCTGGATTGACGCGCTGAAGACGGCGTCACTGCTGGGTTTGCTGCTCCTGCTGGCCGCGGGAGCCGCGCCCGCCGACGACTGGCGGTATACGAGTTCCGGCCGGGTCGTGGCCTTTGCCGACGTGCATGGCGCCTACGAAGAACTGGTCGCCCTGCTCCGGCAAACCGGCGTTATCGATGCCGCGCTGCAATGGACCGGCGGCACGACTCACCTGGTCAGCACCGGCGACCTGCTCGATCGCGGCCCGCGTTCGCGCGACGCGATGGAGCTGTTGATGCGCCTCCAGGACGAAGCGGTGGCCGCCGGTGGCCGGGTCCACGTCGTACTGGGCAATCACGAACTGATGATCCTCACCGGTGACCTGCGCTATGTCTCGGCGGGGGAATTCCGCGCTTTTGCCGGCGACGAACCCGCGGGTGCCCGCGAAGCGGCGTGGCGCGAGCTCTCGGCCGGAATTTCCGCGGACGCGGACGATGCCAGCGCCGCCCGCGCGGCTTTCGACCGGCAATTTCCACCGGGCTATTTCGGTCTGCGCGCGGCCTTTGCGCCAACCGGGCGCTACGGTCATTGGCTGCTGCAGCTGCCGCTGATGATCGTGGTCGACGAAACGGCGTACACGCACGGCGGCCTGTCGCCGCTGGTCGCCGAGCTGGGCCTGGTGGGCATCAACCGCGAGCTGAAACAGGACCTCGTGGCCTACGTCGGCGCCTGGCACCGGCTGCAGCGCGCCGGCCTGGTGCCGATGACGGTCAGCGCCGATGAAGCCATTGAGCGCCTGCGCGCACTCGACGAGGCGGAACTTACCGAGCATCCCGACATTGCTGCCTCGTTGCGCTCGTGGCAAAGACTGTCCGCCTCGGACCTGTTCGATGACGACGGACCGCTGTGGTATCGCGGCTCGGCCCTGTGTCACCCGGCACTGGAATCGCCGCTGGTCGATGCCGCGCTGAAAAAAATCGATGCCCGCCGGGTGGTCGTCGGTCACTCGCCGACCCGGGATCACCGCGTCGATGAGCGGCTCGGCGGCCGGGTGATCGTGCTCGACACCGGCATGCTCGCCTCTCACTATGGTGGCGTGCCGGCCGCACTGGTGTTCGACCAAAGTGAATACGAGATCGTTTATGCCGGCGATCCGGGTACGGAGGTCATGACACCGGTGGACGTGCGGCTCTCCGGGGCTGAGGTACTGTCTCACGATGCGGACACGGGCCGGGTCCGGCTGCAGTACGAAGGCACCGAGTTCGACGCGGTTTTTCTCCCGCGTCGCAGTCACCCCGACTACCGCCACGAAATCGCGGCCTGGAAGCTCGACCAGCTGCTGGGCCTTGGCCTGGTCGTGCCGGCGGTGGAACGGAAGATCGACGGCCGGACCGGCGCTTTGCGCCTGCAGCCACCCGGTGCGATTGACGAGATTGCGCGCGCTGCCCGCAACGCCACCATCCCGGCCTGGTGCGCCTTCGGCAACGAGTTTGAACTGATGTATGCCTTCGACACGCTGGCGCTGAACGAGGGGCGCACCCGGTCTGGTATGTTGTACACGGGCCCGAACCTGTCCCTGCAAATCACCGGCTTCAGCCGTGCATTTTCAAACCGTCGTGGACTGCCCGCCTATCTCGGCGAAGCTGAACTCAGTCTGAGCATGGGCCTGGCCGAGCGGCTGGAGCGCCTCGATAGCCCGCTGCTGGAACGTGAACTGGATGGCCTGCTGAACCGCGGACAAATCAGGGCAATACTGAAGCGCCGTGACCAGATACTGGACACGTGGCCGCTGACGGGTATGCATGGACAAATGCCCTGACCGAGTCTTTAATAAGCACGGGTTCTGATTAAGGCACAGCATGCGCAAATCGATTGGCATCGCAATCCCGGCCAGCATCATCTCGGTCTACTATTTCGTCACGATTTTCGCCGCGCTGTGGGTGTTGAGCCGGTTCCCCGAAGTGCGGGAATTTTTCCCTGTCGGCGGCATCGAGTTCCTCGGCGATCGCGGCGCCGACAGCTTCGAGCCGGTCTACACCGAGGAATCGGAGGGTTTTTATACTCACGTCGGCGCCATCCGCCTCGCGGTGGCAATGGTCGGCACCGCCGTGCTGATGGTCCCGATCTCCTGGGTCTATTTCATTACCTACGGCCGCAAGGACATCGACCAGTCGTTCGTGCAAACGGTGGTAATGCTGCCCATCGTCGTCGCCGGGATTGCCACGATCGTGCAGAACAGCCTGGCGCTGGCGTTCAGCCTGGCCGGCATCGTCGCCGCGGTGCGCTTCCGCTTTACCCTCGACCAGCCGGCGCACGCACTTTATATCTTTGCAGCGATCGGTATCGGGCTGGGTGCCGGAATCGGCGCGCTGGGCGTTGCGACGGTCATCTCCGTCGCTTTCGTGTACGCCACGCTGGTGCTGTGGAAACTCGAGTACGGCTCCAATCTGCGGGGCGGTTTCCTGTCGTTTCTCACCGGCCGGGACACCGACCAGGATGGTTATTGAGCCGTGTCCCGGTTCACGCTGCCGCTGCTATGCGTGCTGCTGGCCGCCACCGTCAGCGCAGACCGTGATCCCGGCGCGCTGGCGAAGTACCGCTTTGACAAGGAGTCGGTCACGCAGTGGAAGCTGCCGGGCAAGCTGCGG
>JAHEKH010000078.1 GCA_024638445.1 Gammaproteobacteria bacterium
CATCGCACCGATATTAACCGCCAGCTTCACGCCGACCTGGGCACCATTGGCCGCGGCGAGTATGACGTTATCGTGGTGGCTGTCCTCCGCCTCGCGCAGCGGTTCATGCCCCGTGTCCCGTTCCGCCGGATCGTCGGGCATGATCAGCTTGGCCATCAGCAGCCCACCCGGTGCCGCCATGAAGCTGGCCGCTAACAGGTAATCGAGTCGGACGCCCATGCCGGCATAGGCCGCCAGCACGGTGCCGGCAATCGAAGCCAGGCCCGAGACCATGATGGTAAAGACCTGCCCATCCGTGAGATTGCGCAGGTAGGGCTTCACGACCAGCGGCGACTCGGTCTGGCCGACGAAAACGTTTGCTGCGGCGTTGAGCGACTCGACCGGTCTCGTGCCGATCAGCCACTGCAGGGCACCGCCAAATATCTTGACGAAAAACTGCATGATGCGCAGGTGATAGAGCACCGCCATCAGTGACGAGAAAAATACGATTAGCGGCAAGACCCGCACGGCAAAGCTGAAGCCTTCCAGCGACGCCAGGTTACCGAACACCATGGTGATACCGGCATTCGAGTAATCGATGATCTTCTGTACGCCATTGGACAGGACTGCAATGACCGCCTGCCCGGTTTCCGAGTACAGCGCGATCGCGCCGATGACCGCCTGAACGGCAAAGGCGGCGCCGACAACCCTCAGCCGGATCGCCCGCCGGTTGCTGGAAAACAGCACGGCGATGCCCAGGATCGCAGCGATGCCGAGGAGGCTGATCAGTCTTTCACCCATGTTGTTATCCCGTGTTGCCTAGAGGCGGGCCTTGTGCTCGGCGACGACCCCGTGCAGGTCGGGCCGTCGTTCTTTCATCTCGTCGAGCGTGAGTGCATCCAGCTCGTGAGGAAACACCAGCCATTCGTCGGTTTCGTGGACCCAGTAGTCGGGCACCCGGCTGGTCTGATTCCGGTTCGGCTTGTACCAGGGCACCGCCACGCGAACGTTATCCGGCATGTTGTTGCGCGTCCTGCGCTCGAGTTCCTGGATGACCGCCGTAATCGTATGACCGGTGTCAAAAACGTCATCGACGATCAGCAGCCGGTCTTCGGGGACGACCTTGTCGACAATGTAGTCGAGCCCGTGCACGTTGACCTTGGACATCCGTTCGTCCACGCCCGAATAAGACGACGTGCGGATGGCAATATGGTCGGATTCGATGCCGCAATAGCCAATCAGCTCCTGGACAGCCATCCCTACCGGGGTTCCGCCCCGCCAGATCGCGACGATGAGTGTCGGCTCGTACCGGTCCCGCAGCACCCGGGCACCCAGGCGAAACGAATCCTCGAGCAGCTGCTGGGCGGTCAGCACCACTTTGCTCATTGTTGAAGCCCCCACGAGTGAGGTGCCATTATAGTCGTCCCCGGCCCGCCGGGTCAGCGATTTTTGTGCGGAGATCTCTTTGGACACCAAGACTTTCGTTGCGGCCGACGACCTTTTGCTCGATTCCTTCCGCCTGGCACGAATTATTCACGAGTCCGACTTTCGGCCGGACTTCCTCGTGGGTCTCTGGCGCGGAGGAAGCGCGGTGGGAATCGCGGTGCAGGAAGGCCTGGAGTATTTCGGCGTCAAAACCGATCACATTTCGATCCGCACGTCTTATGCAGGACGCGACGCCTACGCGAAGCGGCTGGCAGGCGAGCGCCAGATTCGCGTACACGGTCTGCAGTACCTGTTGGAGCGGGTCGTCACCGGTCACTCGATGCTGATCGTTGACGACGTCTACAGCACCGGGCACAGCGTGGCCGCGGTCGTTGCAGAGCTCAGCAACAAGGCACGGCGAAACACGCCGCACGACATTCGCACTGCCGCAGTCTGGTACCGGCCAACGGACAGGACCGCGACGCCGCCGGACTACTACGTCCATGAAACCGACAACTGGCTGGTACTTCCCTACGAGTTATCCGGCGTGAGCGAGGAGGAGATCGCGGCCCATAAACCTGAGCTGCTGCCGATCCTCAGGGAAATAGGGCGCCGGTAGCCAGCCCACTGCGCCCAACGGGCGGCTCATCTGTCTAAGTACGGATTGACGGCTACCCGTGAACGCGACGACGACACGATTACGTAGAACTGTGCCGGCGTGAAATCGAGCGGAACGACCACCGGCTCGTCGACTTCCGGCAATTGCACGAGCACGGCACCCTCCTCTGCCCAGCGGATATCGATAGCATGCGCCTGCCCGATTGAAAGCTGGGTATCCTCATACTCCTGGAAGAGCTGCTCGTCGTTCTCGTACAGGGAGAACTCGCGCGCGAGCGAATCGTCGGTTGACTGAAGTATGTACCGCACCTGGAATAGCCTGGTCCCGGTCTTGTCCCGGAGGCCGAAGCCGTACATCGGCAGCCACTTGTCGCCGCCATAATACGATTCCATCTGACCGATGGCGGTGAGTCCCTCCGCCTGGTCGATATCAAAATACGCGGTGTCGAAGTGGCCATAGCTGATATCGAGGCGAAGCTGTATTGTGTAATCCTCGTCGAAGCCTTGCATGTCGGGAGCTGCCGTGGTCGCGCAACCGGCCAATACCAGCAGCGTCAATGGAAAAAGCCGCCTAAACATTGTCGCCCGCTCCCGTGGGTGGTGATTCCGGTTGTGTCTCACTCTCGCGGAATTGCCGTAATCGCCGGATCTTCTCCGCATCGGCATTTGGCGGAGGTTCCGCCGCTAGAAACTCATCGATGATGGTGCCGAGGTGGTTGCCGTCACCATGAGTGAATTCGTAAAACCCATCAAAATAGTCGGGCGCTCGTTCCACCAGCTCGACCAGCAGATCAACCGCTTCACTTCCCCGGCCGATTGCGATCAGGCAACGCGCCTTTCCCGCAACCGTATAGGCGCCAAACTTGTTTTGCTCCGCATAGAGCGTCAACAGATGCTCGAAATCGACCAGGGCAAGCTCGTACTGGCCAGCGAGATATCGCGCCGTGCCCCGGTTGTTCAGCAGCCTCGGCTTGTCTGGCTCGGCCTCCAGCCCCCGATCGAAGTAGTCGATGGCCTGGCGGTAATTGTGGTTCAGCAGGTAGGTCCAGCCGAAATTGTTGAGGATTGACAGATTCTCCGGGTCAGCCTCTTTCACTTCCCCGTAAGCTTCGAGCGCTTCGTCCAGGCGTTTTAGCTGTCGCAGTGAATCACCGATTCGCACCTTGACGTCAATATCCGAAGGATCGAGTTCCAGCGACCGGCGGTACGCCGTCAATGCCTTCTCGAATTTTTCTTGATCAAAATAGAGATTGGCCAGGCCGTTATGGCTGTGCGGATTGTCAGCTTCCAGCTGGATAGCACGAAAGTAATCGCTCTCGGCCAGCCGGTAGGCCTTTGTGTCGCGGTAGAAGCTGGCCCGCTCCAGGAATAGAAATGCGTTGTCGGGAGACAAGAGCAATGCCCGCGTAACAGCCGATAGTGCACGGATAGTGTCGCCGGTCGCGTGGGCGATCCGGTGACGCAACGCCAGCGCCTCCCAGGTGTCTGGCATCAACTCTATTGCCCGGACGACATCTGCCATGGCCCGGGCGTAACGTTCCTGGTCGTAATGCAGCGTCGCCCGCGCATAATAAACGTGACCGGACTCGGGAAAAAACCGGATTACCTGGTCGAACGCGGACAGGGCACCCGGATAATTCCCTGCCTCGCCCCGGCACCGGGTTAGTCCGAAAAAAGCCGGCACCAGGTTGTATTCGATGCCCAGCACGCGCTCGAATAGCCGGCAGGCGTCCGCATAGCGCTCTTCCTGGAGAGCCGTATCGGCTTGCCGGAAAAGCTGCAGTACCTCCTCGTTATCAGAGAGACGGAAACTGAACGTGGCGTTGACCAGTGTCGCCAGCATCGTCTCCGGAAACCGCACCTGTTCTTCGAGAACGGCAGCGGCGCCGTAACAGAGATCCTCGTCGGCCTCGTCGTTACACTCGTAGTCGGTGGGTTTGCCGGCGGCATCCGCCATAAAGGTCACGACCAGGTCGCCGTCGATACCGTTGAGGTACGGTTCAGCCGGATAAAGAAGATCGTCGCCGGGCAGCGGCTCGACCGGGTTGCCATCGCTGTCGGCAAAGCTGACGGTGACTACGGGCAGCGCTTGGACCGGCACGACTATAGCCAGGGCCAGTACGGCGAGATAGTGGCGCACGAAAGGTCCTTTCAGGCCTCTTTCAGGGCAGGCCTGCCCATTATATACGTCTGCCTGACCAGCCGGTCGTCACCCAGCATCAGCAGGGCAAACAGGCGATCGCGTACGGTGTCGGCTGACGCCAGGCGGCGCTGCAGGAGGAGATTTCGTGCCGGGTCGAGCACCACGAAATCGGCCTCTTTGCCAACGGCAAAGTTGCCGATGCGATCGCTGGCATACAGCGCCCTCGCAGCCCCGAGCGTGGCCAGGTACAGCGCCCGTTCCGGCGCCAGTGACTGCCCTTTCAGCTGCAGGGCTTTATAGCCGTCATGGACGGTGCGCAACAGGCTCAGGCTGGTGCCCCCGCCGACATCTGTTCCCAGTCCGACCCGCACCCCGGCCACCCGCGCGCGATCGAGGTCGAACAGCCCCGACCCCAGGAACAGGTTGGAGGACGGACAAAAGGCTATCGCCGCCCCGGCAGAGGCCATTGTCGCCACACTGTCGTCCTCCATGTGGATGCAGTGCGCATAGATGGAGCGCTCGCGCAGCAGCCTGTGATCACGGTAAACATCGGTATAGGTGTCCGCATCGGGAAACAGCTCGGCCACCCATTCCAGCTCGGCCTGGCTCTCGGCGAGGTGTGAGTGGATATAGACATCCGGGTATTCGGTCGCCAGCTGCCCGGCCAGGTCGAGCTGATGCGCTGTCGATGTCGGTGCGAAACGCGGTGTAATCGCATATTGCAGCCGGTCCTGGCCATGCCAGCGATCGATCAGTTCACGGCTCTCCCGGATCCCGTCCACCGCAGTGTCCCGCAGAGATTCCGGACAGTTCCGGTCCATCAGCACTTTCCCGGTCCATAACCGGAGATTGCGCTCATGGGCGGCGCTGAACAGCGCTTTTGCCGAGTGCGCATGAACCGTCGCGAAGACCATTGCCGACGTCGTCCCGTTCGCCAGCATCCGGTCGAGGAATTGCTCGGCGGTGACCCGGGCGAAATCGGGATCGGCGAACTTTTCCTCTGCCGGGTAGGTGTAAGTTTCCAGCCAGTCGAGCAGTTTTTCGCCGTAGGAGGCGATGACGTCGAGCTGCGGATAGTGCACGTGGCAGTCGATGAATCCAGGGAGAATCCAGCTTCCTTTCCAATGGGTTACAGGAATATCTTCACTTAGATTCTTGATCAGGGTTTCGGCCGGACCGAGCGATCGTACCCGGCCCTCGTCCACCAGCAGCAGCCCGTCCTCGAAATGCTCGACCAGCCCCCCGGCATCGGGGTCACCCGTGCAGTGGACGATACGACCCCGGAATGCGCGTGGCCCACTCATGCCGGCGCCAGCAGTGTCAGCGGTGGATCGAAATGCATGGATTCGCAGTTACCGGTGTCTTCGTCGCGTTCGACGACCAGGAAAGTCTGACCGGCCCGGGCAATCATCGGCAGGTGCCACGTGCCCCGCCGGTAGCTGATGCCCTGTCGTCCGTCCGTTACGAACGCCCGCACGTCGGCCGCGGCCGGTTCCGGACCAGCGGGCGCGACAACCACGATGAAGCGAAAGCCGGATAGCGGCACGAAGGCCTGGCTGCCGCGCGGGTGACACTCGAGCGTCTGGACCGGTGACGACAGTTCCGTGGTCTCGGTACAGCGCACCATGTCGATCCGGGCCGGATGCGGCGGCTGCATATCGGTCGTGGCGCAGCCCACGGTGCGCACGAAACGACCGGCGTTCATCGGCGCATCGGTTTCGGCGGGCAATTCGATGACTTCGCCAAACGGTGCGAATGCCTCACGGGTCAGGGGCTGTGGCCTCAGTTTCATGGCCCGTCCGCCGGGCGTCCGTACAATCGCAACCGGCTCACGCCGCCGTCCGGAAAAATCTGCAGGCGCACATGGCTGATGACGCCGCAGTCCTCCAGCGCGTCGAATCGGTGCTGGTGGTCTGCGCTGAGCCGCTGCGGCGGCAACAACGGGCGCCAGTTTCCACTGGCTGCAAGTTGTTCCGGAGACAGGCCGTTCTCGTCGTACAGCGCTTCGATGCTGGCACGATCAGGATAATTGCCTTTGAAATGTGCAGTATCGATTTCGATCTCCTCGATGTTGCCGGTAACCCCAAGCGCGAGTATCACCCAGTCGTTTCCCGGCCCCCTCCGTCGTGCCGTCTCCCACCCGTCACCCATGTTGATACCACGCCCGGCAACCGTCAGGTTGTGCATGCTGCCGTAATGCTCATCACTGCAGATCAGCGCGCGGCCGCCCAGCTCCATCGCCAGCAGGTCGGCACGCTTCGAACTGGCAGGCGGTCTGCCCGCGCACACCTCGCCATACAGCCGCAATCGTGCGACGCCGCCGTCGGGATAAATATGAAACCGCAGGTGGCTGAAGGGTCCCATTGCCGTCAGCGGCAGCCAGTGATGACTGTCGCCGGTCAGCGGTGTTCTCTCCAGCACAGGCTGCCACTGGATGTCCTCGCCCGGCAGGTCGTCGCCGCAAACACATCCTTCCAGCGAGGCTTCAGGTGGATAGTTGCCAGTGAAGTAACGGGTGTCGATGTCCAGACCGTGGAGGATTCCGCGGCAACCCAGCCTGACGATACAAAAATCGTGTCCGGGTTCGCGCCGGCGCCGGCTTTCCCAGCCATCCATCCACTTGCCGTGATCGTCGTATTTATCGGGCAGAAAGACCGGTTCCGCCGGATCGATCAGCCGCTCCTTGGCGGCGAAAAAATCGTCGGTTGCATAAACCACGCGGGTCCCGAAGCGTGGCTGCTCCAGGTTGAGCCATTGGCTGAATGGATGGCGTTCAGCCATTTTGCGCAATCTCCTCCAGGCGCATCCTGGCAATCTTGTGTATTTCCGCAATTGCAGCTGCAAACTCGGTTTCATAGTCGTTATCGATGCGTCGCTCGAACGCGTCGAGTATCCGGTAGCGGTCTGCGCCGCGTACCGCCATGACAAAGGGAAAGCCGAATTTCTCCCGGTACCGGGTGTTAAGTGCTGCGAAACGCGTATATTCGGCGGCGCTGCACTGGTCGAGCCCGGCGCTCGCCTGTTCGCCGCGGGATTCGTCGGTCAGGTCCCCCGCTATCGCCGCGCGGCCAGCCAGGTCCGGGTGCACGCGGATCAATGCGAGCCGTTCGGCCTCGCTGGACGAATCGACGATACGCTGCAGGGCCGCCGCCATACCGGCTACGTCACCCGGCAGGCTCGCCACCCCTTCGGCCCATAGCCTGCGAACGAACTGGGGTGAGTCTTCGTACACACAACCAAAGGTCTCCCTGAACCGGACTTCGCTCATCGTTCTCGGATCCTGCCTGAAGACGGCCGTCATCGGCAGGGGTGCCTCTGCATCCAGTGCTCGGCGATATCGATCCGTCGCGCCAGCCACACCTGCTCGTGGTCACAGGCGTAGTCGACGAAGCGTTTCAGTGCCTCCGCCCTGCCGGGCCGGCCGGCAAGCCGGCAATGGAGGCCTACCGACATCATTTTCGGCGACGTCGCACCCTCGCGATAGAGACAGTCGAAGCTGTCCCTGAGGTAGGTGAAGAAGTCCTCGCCGGTGTTGAAACCCTGTGCCGTCGCAAAACGCATGTCGTTTGCGTCGAGTGTGTAGGGAACGACCAGCTGTGGCGACTCGAACTGGCGGTCCCAGTACGGCAGGTCGTCGGCATAGCTGTCGGCGTGATAGGCGAAACCCCCCTCCTCTGCCACGATCCGGTGGGTGTTCGGACTGCAGCGTCCCAGGTACCAGCCAAGCGGGCGTTCACCGGTAACCTTCTCATGAATTGCGATCGCCTGGCGCAGGTGCTGACGCTCGGTGGCCTCGTCGACAAACTGGTAGTCAATCCAGCGATAACCGTGGCTGGCGATTTCCCAGCCGGCGCTGTGCATGGCTTTGACCGCAGCCGGGTTGCGCTCGAGCGCCATGGCCACACCAAAAACCGTTACCGGCACCGCACGGGCGGTAAAAATTTCGTGCAGGCGCCAGAACCCCGCGCGCGCGCCGTAATCATAGAGCGACTCCATGTTCATGTGCCGGGTCTGCGGGTAAGCCTGGGCGCCAATGATTTCTGACAGGAATGCCTCAGACTCATTGTCGCCATGCAGAACACAGCGCTCGGCGCCTTCCTCGTAGTTGACCACGAACTGCACTGCGATGCGCGCCTCGCGCGGCCAGTCCGCCAACGGCGGCGCTCCCGCATAACCGGCGAGATCCCTGGGATACTCGCTCATGGCTGTCCGCCCGCATGCCAGTGCCCGATGATGGCCCGCTCGGCGTCGGTAATCCCGGTCAGGTTGCCTATCGGCATAGCCTTCAGGACCACGGTTTGTTGATAGATGCGCTCAGCCTCAGCGACGATCTGTGCCGCTGATTCCAGCACGACGCCGGCCGGCGGCGCACTGAACGCCACGTGAGCCGGTTTCTCGGCATGGCAGTTGACGCATCGCGCTGTCACGATTGCCTGTACTTCCTCCAGTGTCACCGGCGGTAGCTCACCCAGCGAATCTCCCGTCCTGGGCGCGATCGCCGCCGCGACGCCAGCCAGCAACAGACCGGCCATGAGCAGCGGCATCGGGTTAGCCGCGCCTTTGTGCCGGGCCACAAAAAACACCCGGATCAGGGCGCCGGCTGCGGCGATACACAACAGGATGAGCCAGTTCCAGGCATGGCTGTAGGTCATCGCGTAGTGATGGCTGATCATGACAAACAGCACCGGCAGAGTGAAATAGGTGTTGTGTACCGAACGCTGCTTGGCCGTCACCCCCGGTTCCGGGTCCGGGGTCTCGCCGCGCCCGGCGGCGTCGACGAGGTTGCGCTGGCCGGGAATGATTATGAAGAAAACATTGGCAACCATGATGGTGCCGAGCATGGCGCCAAAATGGATGTAGGCACCGCGCCCGCTGAACACCTGGCACAATCCGTAGGCAGAGACGGCCGCAAGACCCGCCACCGCCAGCCCCAGCGCCAGGTCGTTACGGGCGAGCCGTGAACGGCACAAGAGATCGTACACCAGCCACCCACCGGCAATCGTGGCCGCACTGAGGGCAATCGCCATGCCACGACCCATGTCGAAGCGCGTGCTGTCGACCAGGTAGACGTCGGCGCCAACCCAGTAAAGAAGAACGAGCAGGAACATGCCGGACAGCCAGGTGGTGTAGGCCTCCCACTTGAACCAGTGCAGCGTTTCCGGCAGACGGGTGGGTGCTACCCGGTATTTTTGCGCATGATAAAAACCACCGCCGTGCACCGACCACAGCTCGCCACCGACACCAGCGGATTCGTCCGCTGCATCGCGCGGTGCCTGGAGATGATTGTCCAGCCACACGAAGTAGAACGACGATCCCACCCAGGCGATACCGGCCACGAAATGCAGCCAGCGCCCAAGCAGACTGAGCCATTCGACCAGGTAGGCTGTCACCGCCAGCCCTTTCGGCGCCTGGCGGCCGGTGTCAGGCTGGCCGCCAGCGCTTTTTCGCGTTCGATCAACAGCTCTGCGGTAACCGCGACCGCGATTTCGGCCGGCGTCTTGCCGGTGATACCGGCGATGCCAATTGGGCAGGTCAGCCGGGCAATGCCGTCGGCAGTAATGCCGAGCGCGCGCAGACGCTTCTCGAACCGTCGCCGTTTCGATTGCGAACCAATCAGACCGCAGTAGGCAAAATCCTTACGCGAAAGAATGGCGGCACAGATCTCCAGGTCCAGCGCATGGCTGTGCGTCATGACAAGGTAGTGCGCCGTTGGGTTCATGCTGCCGACCAGCGCCGGCGGATTGTCCGCCCCGATAACCGAGACGTTGGCCGGAAGCGTGTCTGGAAAAATATCGGAGCGGTTATCGACCCACAGGACCCGGCAATCGAGTGCGGCCAGACTCGCGGTCACCGCCGAGCCCACGTGTCCGGCACCGAACAGCACAATTTCAAAGTGGCCGGACTGCAGCGGTTCGTAGAGCACCGGAATCTGCAGCTTGCCACGCGCCACCGTACCGCGTACCGGTGGCAGCTTTTGCGCCAGCAGCGCCAAAGCCTGCTGCCCGGCGATATCGCGGCCACTGATCTCCTTGCCGCTGACTACAACTCGCTTGTCCATCCCGGTGTGGCTGTCACCGGCCGTCACTAGTACCGCCTCCCTGCCCTGCTCGCATGCTTGACGCACTTCGTCGATCCAGCCAACCGAAGACGGTTCGATCTGCTCAAACAGTATTTCGGCCACGCCGCCGCAGCACTGGCCGCAATCTGCGCCCAGGGTGAAGGTGCGCCGGCAGGTCTCTGGTGGCTTGTCGCTGTTCAGCCACTGCACGGCCAGCGCCGTGCACTCCAGTTCCAGCTGACCGCCGCCGATGGTACCGGTCAGTCCCTCCCGGGTAACAAACATCTTGGCGCCGGTCTCGCGTGGGGTGGAACCCCGGGTGCCGGCCACCGTGACCATCACGAAACGCTGGCCCGTATTTGCCAGCTCGAGAAGCATGTCGGGCCAGTTCATGAGCCGTCCTCCTGCACGGAGTCGATCGCGGCAAGGATTGCCTCAGGCGTAGCGGGAGCCTGTAAAGCCGGCCGGCATCCCGGTTTACCCGTGGCGGCCACCGCGTCTCGTATTGCAAAGAACGCAGAAAGCGCCAGCATCAGCGGCGGTTCGCCAACGGCCTTTGACTTGTGCACACTCGCTTCCCGGTTCTCGGTATCGCGCAGCATCTCCACCCGGAAATCGGGCGGCAGGTCCGAGCACGTGGGTATCTTGTAGGTCGAAGGCGCATGCGTTTTGAGCTGGCCCTCGTCGTTCCACCAGAGCTCCTCGCTGGTCAGCCAGCCGTAGCCCTGGATAAATCCGCCCTCGATCTGGCCGAGATCGACGGCCGGATTGAGCGAGCGGCCGCAGTCATGAAGGATGTCGACGCGCAGCAGCCGGTGTTCGCCGGTCACCACGTCGATTACGACCTCGGATACTGCGGCACCGTAGGCGTAGTAATAAAATGGACGGCCCGAGAACGTGCTGCGGTCGTAATGAATCTTCGGCGTCCGGTAAAAGCCGGTGGCCGACAGCGACACGCGGCCCATGTAGGCCAGCTGCACGAGATCGGCAAAACTCATCGTCTTTTCACCGACCCGTACCCGGTTGCTGGCAAAGACCACGTCCTGCTCGTCGACGCCAAAATGCGCTGACGCAAACCGCACCAGCCGCAGCCGCAGCGTACGGGCAGCCGCCTGCGCCGCCTTGCCGTTAAGGTCCGAACCGGCCGACGCCGCCGTTGCCGATGCGTTCGGCACCTTGCTCGTATCCGCGGCGCTGAGACGAATGTTGTCGAGACTCACCTGGAGCTCATCGGCAACTATCTGCGCCACCTTGATGTAAAGCCCCTGCCCCATCTCGGTTCCGCCGTGGTTGAGACGCACCGTGCCATCGGTATAGATGTGCACCAGCGCGCCTGCCTGGTTGAGGTGGGTTGCGGTAAATGAAATGCCGAACTTGACCGGCGTCAGCGCAATACCGCGCCTGAACCAGCGATTCTCGCGGTTAAACTCAGCGATTCCGGCGCGCCGTTTACGGTAGCCGGCGGTCTGCTCCAGCCGGTCTGTGATCTTGTGAATCACGTTATCGGCAACACGCTGTCCGTAGGGCGTCACGTCCCGCTCACCGATGCCGTAGTAGTTGACACGGCGAACGTCGAGCGGGTCCTTGCCGAGTTCACGGGCGATGTCGTCGATCGCGTACTCGATGGCGAACATCCCCTGCGGACCACCAAAACCGCGGAATGCCGTGTTGGACACCGTGTGCGTCTTGCAGCGATGTGAGACCACCGAGACATCCCGCAGGTAATACGCATTGTCGACATGAAACATCGCGCGATCGTTCACCGGGCCGGATAGATCGACGGACATTCCACAGCGAGACGCCAGCGCAAACTCGATGCCGCGGATACGGCCATCGCTATCGAACCCCGTCTGGTAGTCGATTTCGAAGTCATGCCGCTTGCCGGTCATGATCATGTCGGTATCGCGGTCGAGCCGCAGCTTGGCCGGGCGACCCAGGTGATTAGCCACAACTGCCGCGATGCACGCAATCAGCGCCGGCTGCGTCTCTTTTCCGCCAAACCCACCGCCCATACGCCGGCATTCCACGACGACATCCTTGGCCTCGACCCCGATGGCGTGAGCGACCTTGTGCTGGACCTCGCCCGGATACTGGGTGGAGCTGTAGACCTGCATCTCGCCGGCCTCGCCGGGTACCGCCATTGCGATCTGCCCTTCGAGGTAGAACTGGTCCTGTCCACCCAGGCTGGCGTGCCCGTGCAACGTGTGACCGGCCTCTGCACACGCCGTCGTGGCATCGCCCCGGGCCAGCCGCTCTGTTGGCAGAACGGATGAATCTTTTTTAACTGCATCGGCAATCGACAGCACGGCCGGCAGTGGCTCGTAGTCCACCTCAGCCAGCAGTGCCGCACGGCGCGCGGATTCCACGTCGCCAGCCGCGACCGCGAACAGCGGTTGCCCGGCGTATTCCACTACGCCCTCGGCCAGGATCGGATCGTCCTGCGCCATGGCGCCGTAGTTGTTCTCACCCGGTATGTCGCTGCCCGTGAATACTGCTACGACACCCGGCGCCTTTGCGACCCGCGACAGATCCATCGACCGGATCCGCGCATGCGCCTGCGTGCTCATGCCCACGGCGACGTGCAGCAGATCGCGTGGTTCCGGGATGTCGTCGGTGTAGCGCGCCTGACCGCTGACGTGCAGTGCCGCGCTGTCGTGCGCGAGCGCCTGTCCAACGGTTGCGATCCGTTCGTGCCGTTCAACGTCCATAGGCATACAGGCTCAACGGGCCAGACTCGGTTTCATGAAAGAATTTCTGCAGCAGATTGCGACAGACACGCTGGCGGTAGCGGTCGGATGCGCGCAGGTCGGAAAGCGGCGAGAAATCCCGGTCGAGCTCCCGGGCTGCATTCGCAATGGTCGCTTCCGTCCAGGGCTGACCCTGGAGCGCCGACTCGCAGTAATGCGCCCGGGCCGGCGTGGCGGCCACCCCCCCGAAACCGGTTCGGGCTGTCGTGACGACGCCATCCTCGACGACGACATGAAAACACGCACACACGGCCGAGATGTCCTGGTCGAAACGCTTCGAGATCTTGTAGGCGCCGAACAAAGCGTTTGGCTCTGGCCGGGGGATACGGATTCGCTCGACAAACTCCCCCGGCTGCAGGGCTGTCTGCCGGTAACCCGGGTAAAAGCTGTCGAGCGCGATCTCCCGGGTACGGCCCGCGCATCGCAGCACGAGGGTTGCGTCAAGCGCAATG
>JAHEKH010000189.1 GCA_024638445.1 Gammaproteobacteria bacterium
CGGACTTCCGTGTTTGGACGGACGAGTCGGTAGATCAGGCCAGTACCGGGGTTTCGATCGAGATGCTTGGTAATGAAGACATTGGTCCACTGTTCCGGGCGACGGTGCAGGCAACGGAAGAGTCCATTATCAACGCCCTGGTCGCGGGACGCGACATGACCGGCAATGGCGGCAATTCTGTCAAAGCCATTGACCACACTCGACTGAAAAATACCTTGCGCGAGTACAACCGCCTCGACGAAGAATAAGTCGCGGCCGGATGGATAGAACAAACTCTGTATTTCTGACGCTGATTTTTTACAACGCCATACTGATTGGTGTTGGGCTGTGGGCGCGCAGCCGAAACAAAGGCGTCGAAGACTACTTTCTTGCCGGACGAGGGCTGGGGCCCTGGGTTGCGGCGATCAGCGCATCCGCGAGCTCGTCATCCGCCTGGACTTTGCTCGGCGTCAGCGGCGCGGCCTATGCATGGGGATTGCCGGCACTGTGGATCTTTCCCGCAACGGTTGGCGGATTCATGTTGAACTGGTTGTGGGTTGCACCGCGCCTCAAGAAACTTGCACAAGCGGAAGGCGCGGTGACGCTTAGCGAAGTGGTCGTACCGTCGACCCTGGGTCCAAAACGCAAGCAGATTCTACGCATCGCCGCCGCCATTATTGTTTTCTGCTTCACCTTCTATATTGCGTCTCAGTTCGAAGCTGCAGGTAAGGCATTCGAATCCATATTCGAGCTCTCGAAGCATAGCAGCATCATGATTGGTGCGGCGATCGTGCTGGTCTATACGCTGCTCGGCGGCTTTTGGGCCGTAAGCGTTACCGACTCTGTCCAGGGGATCCTGATGATTGTGGCAAGTGTCGCGTTGCCGATTGTGGCGCTGTCGGCTGTCGGCGGATTCGGCGCATTGTTTGATGGGCTCAACGTGATTGGTGCTGTCGGATCGCCCATCGGGACCGGTACGCTCGTCGGCATATTTTTTGTGCTTGGCCTGTTCGGCATCGGTGTCGGCTATCCAGGTCAGCCGCATGTCGTCAATCGATTCATGGCGCTTAAAGACGAGCAAGCGCTGAATCAAGGTCGAGTCATCGCAATAGGCTGGGCCGTGATTGTTTACTCTGGCATGTTGCTACTCGGGTTGAGTGCACGGGTCTTGTTTGCCGATCTCGGTGACTCTGAACAGGTTCTGTTCCACGTTGCCACCGAATTATTGCCGGCATTCGTGTCCGGCGTGATGGTTGCGGCTGTCCTGTCGGCAATCATGTCTACGGCGGACAGTCAGCTGCTGGTGGCGGCTTCCGCAATTTCTTACGACTGGAATCTCACCTCGAGGCAGGAGCAGGGTGGCCTGGGCCGAACACGTACAACGGTTGTCGTTGTCCTGGTCCTGGCAACTGTATTGGCGCTGGTCTGGCAAGCCGATATCTTTTCCCGCGTGCTGTTTGCGTGGTCGGCCGCCGGCTCGGCTTTCGGGCCATTACTCATTATGCGACTACTCGGTCGGTCGGTTTCTCCAACGGCAACCCGGTTTGCGATGCTTACTGGCTTCGGTCTCACCGTTGTTATATCGCTGTTTCCCGACACGCCTGGCGACGCCGCTGAGAGACTGGTCCCGTTTTTTCTGGCACTGGCCATTGCCGCTGGAGGCGGGCGAGTAAAGGGAGTAAAGGGGGTCGAACCGCAATAAATAATCGCGGTTCGACCCTTTTCCCGGGGGTTGTGCGCACCAAAAAACCTGGCACCTTTTCTCATCGGCGCCCGGGCCGCAGACGTTCTTACTCCCGCTCACTCACGTAAATATCCCCGCGCCCCACGTACAGCCGCTCCGTATCCGCCGACAACGAAGCCCGCGTTTCGTTTGCTTCCGTATTCACGTTCGGTCCGGCGTTCTTCGGGCTCGTCCACCAGAACGGC
This sequence comes from Gammaproteobacteria bacterium, assembly GCA_024638445.1. GTDB lineage: Bacteria > Pseudomonadota > Gammaproteobacteria > Steroidobacterales > JABDKV01 > JABDJB01. The sequence continues at coordinate 1,909 of JAHEKH010000189.1, forward strand.
AGGAATCGACCGCGTGCCAGGTAGGCATCCTGTCCACCAAACGCCGGGTTCTTTGCCGTGCCCGGCCGGTCCGAGTTGAACGTGATCTCGAACCACCGGCCGCGCTGGCGCACGGTCGGCATCTGGTCATGGTAATCATCCGTGCTCAACGCATCGACCCGGAAGCCACGGCTGAACGTGCCGTCGTGTTGCATGAACGCGACGTAGATATCGTCTTTGACCCCCGCGACGCCTTCATTGGTGGAGTAGAACAGGAACGTCCCGTAGGGTGTTTCCACCAGGGACGGGCTGCGTTCGGCCCCCGGAGTGTTCGGGCCGTTCGGTGCACAGGCCATGTGCACCGGTTCCGACCAGTCGCCGGCCGGGCTCTGCCGCGAGTAGTAAATGTCGCTGTCGCCACAGGCGCCGGGGTTCGCCTCACTCGAGACGAAGTACAACGTGCGGTCGTTCGGCGACGGGCAAAAGTCGGCGCTCGTCGAGTTCACCGGTTCCGGCAGGTTCTTCGGATCAGACCACACGCCGCCGACTTCATCGCGATCGATGACCCAGATGTCGAGACCGCCTTTTCCGCCATCACGGGCCGAGGCAAACATAAGGCTTTTCGCGTCCAGCGTCTCGATCGGACAGCCGCCGCCTGTGAGCACGAGTTGGCCCGGGCCCCAGCTTGGCGTCCGTCCATGGTCTGCGAGGGCCGGTGCCGCCAGTAACAATGCCGCGATAGTTGCCACGGCTGCTGAAGAAATTTTGGGAGTGTTATGCATTTTTTTGCTCCTTACACTCAGGAGTCGACCGGACAGGCGTCGACCATGCCTGCTGCACAGGATTCGGCTGTCAGCGACTACGAAAACTACGGGAAGGCCGTCAATTCCCGGTCAATGACCGGTCAACGGACGCCGGCGAGGCACCTTTGAATGTGTTCCGGGGCCGCTGCGTGTCAAAAAAAACCGGGGTCTGGCCCCGGTTTTTTCAGTTTTTTGTTTTCGTTAACGTCGTTTTCGAATAACTAGTCTCGCTCGCCGACCGGAACCATGATGTGCCGCATTGGTGTCTCGCCCCACATCACGTACGGGCCTGCAACGTTCGGGTCGTTATTCATGCCGCTTAATGACGCGGTGCTCGGCATTAATAGCATCAGGTGTGGACCTTCCTGCACCCAGTTGCCGCTGTCGTCCGGCTGCGTCGCGCCGGGATCGTGGTTATGCACCAGCGCATCGCCTTGCAACATGTAGGAGTAACCAACGACGTCCGTCGAGAACGGCTCGCCGGCAGCTGCGGCGCTCAGCCAGCGTGTCCATGTTTCGTCGTTGCACATCGGATGCGTATCGCCCGGAATAAGTGGCACGCCCGGCAAGCAGGTCCAGCCGTTACTGCCCTCCCTCAGTATGGTTCCGTCGACGTCCTGTATCGTCGC
>JAHEKH010000012.1 GCA_024638445.1 Gammaproteobacteria bacterium
GTCCAGTCCTGGTCCGGCGACTCGTAGCTGATATCGAAGTTCAGCAGGTCCCGGCTGTCGATCGCGGTAAAGCGGCCAGGATCGGCCGTCGGCTCGCCAAACATGTCGTCGCGGAACGACCAGTCGGCACGCATCGTCACGGTGCCGCCGTTCTGCGTCGGGAAGCTGTACTCCGGGCTGATCGCAAAGGTGGTTTCCGGGGTCAGCGGCGCCACGGCGTCGGGATCGTCGGCATCGACATCGATCAGCCCCAGCGCGGCGTGGATATAAAAGTTGTCGTTGACCGCCCACGAACCTTCGACCTCCAGCCCGAGCGACTCCTGGTCGACGATGATATTGCGGGTATCGAAACCGGCCCCGGACGTCGTGCTGACCTGGTAAGGCAAGTCGGAATAGTCGGTAAAGAACCCGGCAACGCTGAGCTTCAGGTTGGGTACCGGCGTTCCCTTGATACCGACCTCGTAGTTGGTCGCCGTGATGTTGTCGTTGGCAACGAAACAGTTTGGCGTGGAAACGTTACCCGGCTCGTCGAAATCCAGCGAACCGAACAGGCAGAACGGGCGCGGTGGGAACTGGCCCGACTGGTAACCGCTGGCAATCGTGCCGTACAGGTTCATGTCGTTGTTGAGGTCCAGCGACCCGGACAGGTCCCAGCTCAGCTCGTCCCAGTCCCGCGAGTTGGTTTCCTCGATCAGGCTGCTGTTGATGTTGACCAGCGCATCCTTCTCGTCCTCGGTGTAGCGCAGGCCGCCTGAAATCCTAAGTCGATCAGTGACTTGCTTGCCGATATTGGCATAGATCGCCCAGCTGCTGGCGTCCTGTTTCAGCAGGAAATCGCCCGCGCCGCCGAGGAAGATATTCGGGTCCTGGATGTTCTCGCCTTCCTCGTCGAAAAAGTACAGGCCAGACACGAAATCGAAGTCGCCGTATTCGCCGTTGAGCTGCAGCTCGACCGAAGTCTGGTCGGCGTCGCCGACTTCCGGGAACGACAGGAAGTCGTCGAAGAAAGCATCATCGTCCAGACCGCTCTCATACTCGGAATGACGCTGGCTGAAGATCAGCCTCGCATTGAGGTTATCCGACATCTCGTAGTCTGCGGTCAGCGACACGCCGTGCGCGGAGTTGGTCACCGACGTCTGGTCAACTTCGCCGGTGTTGTTGTCGTAGGGGTCGGACGAGACATCGGAGTTTCGATAGCCGGCCGTGTAAACCGCGCCGTTGGGCAACTCGTCGATCAGCGTGGTGTAGGGGCGCATGCCGTTGTCGCCATCGTTACCGTCGGCGGTGATGACAAGGCTCAACCGGTCGCTGATATCCCAGCCCAGTGCGATTCGCGCGGACATGTCCTGTAGTTCGCCGACATCGGCCTCCGCATTGGGCAGTTTTCGAAACTCGCCGATACCGTCGCGGCGGGTAAAGCCACCGGACAACGACAGGGCGACGCCGTCGTGGAGCTGCATGTCGCTGTAGAAATTGGCGGTCACGCGGCCGCGGGTGCCAACCTCGAGACTGACCTTGCTGCCGGGGTCCTCACCCGGTTTTTTGGTGATGATATTGATGGCCCCGCCAATGGAGTTTCGGCCCCACAGCGTGCCCTGCGGACCACGCAGCACCTCGACCCGCTGGATGTTCGCCAGGCTCCAGTTCTGACCGACCTGGCGGCCGAGGTAGACGCCATCGATATAGACAGCGACACCGGGGTCGGTGGTAATCAGGTGATCCTGCAGCCCGATGCCACGGATAAAGGGATTGACCGACGAGGTGTGACCCGCCGAGAACCCCGTCACGTTGAGGTTGGGCACAAACTTGCCCACGTCGGTCAGGTCGACAATGCCCTGCCTCTCGATCGTATCCGCGGTGAACGCGCTGATCGAGGTCGGTACATCGTAGATGCTCTGTTCGCGTTTCTTGGCGGTGACCACGACCTCCTCGAAAGGCTTCTGCTCGTCTTCGGCCTGCACCAGGACCGGTAAGGCCAGTGCTGCCGCTGAAATCAACAGGACAAGGTTTCTCATGTCCGTCTCCCCCAAGATGAACCGGCGCAGGCTGCGCCCCGTGGATTTTTGCCCCTGCACCGGTGTTTGGCAAGTTTTGGCAGGCACTCAGGCTGATTACAGCTCACGGACGAAGAAAGATACCGTTGCGGTGCTCACCTTTTCCGCAATTGCCGGCCGGTTCGAATAAAAACCCAGCGCATGACCGGCGCCCGGGATCGCCAGTACTTCGACCCGTGTGCTGCCGGCGCTGGCTGCGGCGTTCTGCGCAACGGTCGCTGGTACGGTGTTGTCCGCTTCACCATAGACCAGCAGCAGGGGCCCCCTGTGGCCCGCGAAAGCCGCACCCGGCCGGCTCGATTCGAGGTTGGCAAACCAGCCATGCGACAGCTCCTGCTGCTGCCCCCAGGGCGTCGTGAAGACGACGAAACCGTCGCGGCCTGCGATATCTTTCAGCCGCCGCCATGCCGCAGATCCGCCGACGAAAGCCTCCATGGTGGCCGCACCGTTATCGGCCACCGGTGCCCATAACGCGACGGCCGCCGGTCGTTCCGGCCCGGCGATCATCATGACGATACGCCCACCCATGCTGTAGCCCAGCAACCCGATCCGCGTGGCATCGACATCCGGCCGGGAACGTACCCAGTCGAGCGCCGCCCCGACGTCTGCAACCATGTTGTCCAGCGTGTTGTGGCGAAATGATTCGCGGCTTGCACCACAACCGCTGAAGTCCATACGCAGTGAGGCAATACCGGCGTGCGCCAGGCCCTCGGCAACCGCGCTGAAACCGCCGGCCTCGTCGCGGCTGCCACCATGACCGTGCGCCATGATCACCACGGGGTGCCTGCCGGCGTTGCCGTCCGGCTTCACCCACATCGCTGGCACCTCGATACCCCGGGACGGATAATACAGTGGCGTACTGACTGCCACCGCCTGGGGCAGCATGGGCTGGCAGGCGGCGAGAAGGGCCGCGAGGGTGCTGCCGAGGACGGCACGCAGCAGCGACAGACTAGCGGGGACCCGCCCCCAGCGTGGTGTGGCATGCCGCACAGGCGGCGAGGAAGTCCGCATAGATTCCAGCCCGGCGATTGGGATCCTGCTCCATCATGCCATGCGCCGCGAGCTGGTGAACCCGCCGCGACAGGTTACGCGTGCGGCCGTAATCGCTGTCGTCGTCACTGAGTTCATGCGTGGACAGCGGCGCTTCGAGCAGCAGGTCGATACCCTGGTTCCAGGCCTCGTTGGACGGGCCGATCAGGCCCTCCCACATCCGGTCAGCGGCCCACTGGTGGCGCTGCATGTGCGATGCCAGGCCATCCTCGTCGCCGGGCTCGGTGTGCCGCGAGAACTGACCGCTGATGTTGTTGGCGCGGTGGCAATCGGCACAGGCCGATGCCATCGCCGCAGCGGCGCCGGCCGCGGCCTCCAGGTCCTGCGCCTCAACCGCGGTGCGCGCCGCCGTGCGCATCGCCTCGATTGAGCCCGACCACTGCTCCGGCACATTGTCAGGGGCCTGGTGGCCGGCAAGCCACCGGGCCGGCTCGCGGGTTGCCTTGAGATCGCCGCGGATAACGGCGTCCTTGATAGTGGTGATTGCCGTCAGGTGCTCGTGCATGTGCCCCACTACATCGACAGCCGAGGGCTCGCCGTGAATGGACATGGAAATCGGCGTGAACAGCAGGATCGCAATGACTGACTTCGCCCGGTTCATGCCCCGAGTGTCTGACGCGGCACGCGAAAGCGAAATACGGTGTTCTACGTACGCCCACAAAAAACCCCGCAATTTCGCGGGGTTTCTGTGTCGAGCATGTCGCCCCGGCAAACTAGCGGCGGCGCGAAAATCCGAAACCGGCCAGTCCGAGGGTCAGCAGCACGAAGATGCCCGGCTCGGCCACCTCCAGCACGCGCTGATCGGTAATCGCCGCACCGAAGATCTCCCAATCGATGATGAGGGCTTCATCGGCACCGGTAATCCGGGCGTCCAGCGTGAGATCGAAGCTGGCGTTACCGACCGGCAGCCCGTAAGGACCATGGTCCTCGGCTACGCCGCGGGCGATGGTGAGGCCGCTGAAAATTTCCGTATCGTCGATACTCGCCGCCAGGCAGTCGGCTATGTAGAAATCGCCGCAGGGATCCCACGTACCGGTCCCCATCGCCGAAAACGCCAGCGCCAGGTTGTCGTAACCGTAGGCGTCGATGGTCAGCGTGGTAAACGGGTTGTTGCTATCCAGCTCCAGGTGGCCCGAGGCGAACGGGACCGCGCCGGCCAGGGCCGGTAGCAACATCGCGGCGATTCCCGCCAGTGCCAGTCTTGTTTTTGTCATCATTGATGCGGTTCCAGTTGTCAGAATTAAGACAAGCCGTCGTGGCCTGTCGCTGATTACGAGAATAAAAGCAAGAACCGGACCAACCCGGCCAACCCACCCCTGTTTCTCACATAATCAACGAAAATCGCCTCCTTTTTGTGACCTGCGTCACACTTTCCGGTCCGTTTCCCGCATTAAGTGAACCGCTGCTCCTGCGGGCCTCAGTGAGCCAGACCGGTGTTTGTAAAGTCCACCGACACCCCCGCCCTGCTACGGACAAGTACTGATTTACACGGCCGGCCGGCGCGCGCATGAATAAAGTGGGCAACTGAATGGAGTGCGCGGATGACAGCGCCGGAAACACCGGTTTCGATTGACGTCGATCAGTCGATCTGGGAGCGATTTTTTACCGTGGCGCCGCTGGTGCTGATTGGCACCCGGGATTCTGCGGGGGTCGCTGATATGGCGCCCAAGCACATGGTCACGCCGCTGGGCTGGGACAACTACTTCGGATTCGTGTGCACACCACGTCACAAGACCTGGCAGAACGTGGAAGCCGGTGAACGGTTTACCGTCAGCTACCCGCGGCCGGACCAGCTGCTGTTTGCCAGCCTGACCGCGACACCCCGTTGCGACGACGACAGCAAGCCGGTGCTCGACGAGCTGGATACTTTTCCGGCACCCGACTCCGGTTTGCCGATGCTGGCGAAGGCCTACCTGTGGTTCGACTGCGAGATGGAGCGTGTCGTTACCGGGTTTGGCGACAACGGGCTGATCTGCGGAAAGATCGTTGCAGCCTATGCCGCCACCGACGCCTTGCGGCACTCGGAAGTCGACAGCGACACGCAGCTGAATAATGCGCCGCTGCTGACTTACGTGCATCCGGGTCGCTTCAGCGTCATCAACTCCTCGTACTCCTTTCCGTTCCCCGCAGGCATGGAAAAATGAGCACGGTCGATGGCCCGGCATTGCTGGCGGCGCTGCGCCGGCAGCGAGCGCCCATGCTCGACTTCCTGCACGACCTGACGGTCGCGGAATCGCCGTCACACTCCGACGATGCGCTGAGGATCGTGCGCAGCGTCCTGGCCCGGCGGCTCGAAGACCTGGGTTTCGCGACCCGCGCCGCCGGTGGTCAGCATCTCTATGCACGCCCGCGCACCCGCGAACGCTACCAGGAAACGCAGCTCCTGATCGGCCACTTCGATACCGTGTGGCCCCACGGCACCCTGCGGGACATGCCGTTCAGCGTGGACGGCAATATCGTCCGCGGCCCCGGCGTCTTTGACATGAAGGGTGGCCTGACACAGATCGTGTTTGCGCTGCAGGCCCTCGAAGAGCTGGAATTCAACCCATCGCTGACACCGGTCGTTTTCGTCAATGCCGACGAAGAGGTCGGCAGCCGTCACTCCGGTCGCTACATTCGCATGCTTGCCCGGCGGGTCAGGCGTGCCTATGTGTTGGAGCCGTCGCTGGGAGCGGAAGGCAAGCTCAAGACCCGCCGCAAGGGGATCGCCCGCTACACGGTTACCGTGCACGGCAAGGCGGCGCACGCCGGACTCGACCCCGGAGGTGGCGCCAGCGCAATCCTGGAGCTGTCGCACCAGATCCAGGCCCTGTTCGCACTCAACGATCACGACCGCGGCATCTCGGTGAACGTCGGCACGGTCGACGGTGGCGTGAGACCGAACGTGGTTGCGCCGCACAGCCAGGCAATCGTTGATGTCCGGGTCGCTACCGCGGAAGATGCCGAACGGATCGAGGCCGCCATTTTGGGGCTCCAGCCAAAAACAAGCGGGATTCGGCTGCACATCGAAGGCGGTTTTGGCCGGCCGGCGCTGGAGGCGACCCCGCGCAACATGGTGCTGCTGCAGCAGGCCCGCGAGCTGGGGTCATCGATCGGCCTGGAGCTCGACGAGGGTATGGCCGGTGGCGGCTCGGACGGCAATACCACCAGCCTCTATACCGCAACGCTCGACGGCCTCGGCCCGGTGGGTGATGGCGCCCACGCGCGCCACGAGTATCTCGACATCGATCGCACCATAGAACGCGCAGCGCTCCTGGCGCTGCTGATCGCCGCGGAACATCGCGGCGGGGAGCCCGGCTGATGAACCGCTACGTGATGACCTCCCTGACCCGGAACACCGATCTTGCGCAACGGCCCTTCGATATCGAAGCGGTGCCACGACCGGACTGGCGGGAAGGTGATTTTGTGGCAGTACGGGTGGCCGGCACACCGAATGCGCTCTATCGGTTCGAAATTGCGACCGGACGCCGGGTCGACGTGATGCCCGGCGATCTCGCAATCAGCGCCCTGGGCACACGTGCCGCCACACTCGAGGGTGTCGGCAGCTGGCGTGACGTGGGCGAGGACGGGCGAATGAATTCGCTGACCGGCGCCGGGTTGCTGGGGCTGGCGACCTCGTCATCGAGAATGCTGCCGGACTACATGTCGCTGGACTACATTGGCCACGTGGTGCGCGACGGCAAGCGCCTGGGAATGATCGATTTCGTGCAGCAACACGGGTCGGCCGTACTCGGTATTCCGGTCGTGCTGCTGGTTGGCACCTCGATGTCGGCCGGCAAGACTTCGACCGGGCGCGTCATCGTGCATGAACTCAAGCGCGCAGGACTCAAGGTGGCCGGCGCAAAATTCACCGGTGCCGCCCGCTTCCACGATGTGCTGTCGTTTGCCGACGCCGGCGCCGACCACATACTCGATTTCGTTGATGCCGGACTGCCCTCTACCGTCGTGCCCGAGGCGGAATTTCGCACGGCCATGACAAACATGCTGGCGCAGATCGCGGCGTTCGACGTCGACGTGCTGGTCGCCGAAGCCGGTGCCTCGCCGCTGGAACCGTATAACGGCGCAACCGCGGTCGAGATGCTGATGCCCTACGTGCGCTATACGATTCTGTGCGCTTCCGACCCCTATTCGGTTGTCGGCGTCATCAAGGCCTTTGGGCTGGTACCCGACCTGGTTGCCGGTCCGGCGGCCGCTACCGATGCCGCCGCCAGCCTGGTCCATGCATTGACCGGGCTGCCCAGCATCGACAACCTCGATCCCGGTGCCGGCGATGCGATAAGACGCCGCCTGGCACCAGCGCTCGAAATGCTCACGGAAAGCTAGTTGGTCGCCAGCTGCCGGTATCCCGCCTCGCTGCGCAGCGAAACGAATTCCGGGTCCACACCGACCAGCGCCGTCGGATAACCCAGCGCAACGGCCTGCTGCAGTTCGGCCATCGCCTTGTCTTTTTGACCGGCCAGGACGGCCACGACCGCCGAGTAATAATGCGTGTAGGGATCGTCCGGCGCATGGCGCAGCGCCGTGTCGACAAGACGCGCCGCTGCCTGGTAGGACCCGGTGTGTGCCCGGTAGGATCCCAGCATGGCCAGCGTTGCCGCATCGTTCGGGTTAATCTCGAGTTGACGTTCGGCCAGTTCGATTGCTTTTTCGTAGGCCGACAGGGCCTCGGGGGCCGTTGACTCGCGGCGGAATAACGCATCGCCCAGGTTTCCCCACATCACGAAGTCCTGCGGGCGTAGTTCGATCGCGGCACGATAGCTGGCAATGGCCTGCTCGTAATTACCAAGAAAGTAATACATCGTGCCGAGATTCGACCGGGCGCTGCGGTTGGGACGAATCCGCATCGACTCCTCGAAAGCCTTCGCCGCCATTTCGAAATCACCCATCAGGTACAACGCGGCGCCAAGATTGTTGAACGTTGCGGTGTGCGGTGTACGCAGCTCGACGGTGCGACGGTACATCCGCGCCGCATCGGCATAACGTCCGCGGTTGAGGTAATAACGGCCAAAACGGTTGTAGATGACCCAGTCATTCGGTTGCGCATTAATTGCCTGCTCGAACACGGCCATGGCGTCGTCGTCTTCGCCCCGGTCGGCCAGAGTCTGAGCGAGCCCGGTCAGGGAATCGATGGAATTGGCGTTTATGGCTAATGCCCGCTCGAATTCCGCCTGTGCCTCGTCGAGACGCCCCTGGCGACGGTACAGCCGGCCCAGCACCGCCGGCACTTCGCTCAGGGTGGCATCGAGCGACAGCGCCGAACTGCAAGCCTGCTCCGCCCGCCCGACATAGTCAGTCGCGTCAGTGAATGCGTACGCAGCGACAAATGTCCGGCACAGCCCGGCGTAGGCACGGGCATAGCCCGGGTCGTGCTCGAGTGCAACGCGATAGTGGCGCTCGGCGTCGGCGAGGCTCTCGTCGTCATGGGGGCGGTCCAGCGCGGCTTCGCCCCGGAGAAATTCTTCGTAGGCGCCGATCACGTCGGTGCCGCGCACGGTGAGACGCCACTCGGTCGGCAAACTGGCAACAACGGCGTTGGCAGTTGCCTGCGCAATCCGGTCCTGGATGGTGAAAAGATCGGCCATAACGCCTTCGAAACTGTCCGACCATTCTTCAAAACGGGTGCGGGCGTCGATGAGCTGCGCAGTGACCCGGATCCGGCCGTTGTCCGCCCTTGCCGTTCCCTCCAGGATCCATGACACCGCCAGCTTGTCGGCGACGTACTGCGGATCGGTGCCGGCGGGAAACTGGATCGAGGCACCGCGGGAAGCGACCGACAGTCCGTCTACGCGTGCCAGCATCGAGCGGATATCTTCGGACACGCCGCGGGCCAGGTATGGGTCGTCGCTGAGACTCTCGAACGCCATTACTGCGACTGCCGGCCGCGGATCGCCGGCATCGGGGCGCAGCCACAGCAGGGCCGCACCGAGCGTCGTCGCCAGCAGCACGATGACGGTCAGTATGCGGGCGCCGCTTCCGGACGTGACTCGCTCGATACCAGCCGGCGCCGCATCTGCGATCGGTCTGACGGGAGCGACAAGCCGGTAGCCCTTGCGCTGGACCGTGGCGATGTATTCCGGGTTGCGGGCATCGTCGCCCAGTGCCTGGCGCAAACGCGAGACACAACGATGCACCGGGTTGTCACCCATCGGTCGCCCCTGCCAGACCGCTTCGATGAACTCGTCGCTGCTGACGACTGCTCCGGGGTGCGCCGCCAGGTGCTCCAGCACGGCCATGCTCTTCGGCTCGACTTCGACGTTCTTGCCGTCACGGGAGAGCTGGTTGAGGCGAGGCCTAACGGTCCAGTCGCCAAGCTGGAATACCGATCCTGAACCTGCACCGTTCTCGGTGTTTTTGGACACGATAAAAGTATAGTGCACGCCCGGGCTCAAGACGCTGATTGCCTTTGTATTCCCTGGCTTTTAAGAACCATTCCAGAGGTCTGTCAGGTAAATACGTATGGAAATCCCCATCAACTGCAGCTACCTGTTGTAACGATCGAGTCACGAAGGAGGACGGATCATGGCACTGATACAACTCCACAAGCCCGGGCGGGGCGACGCGGATGGCCCAAGGGATTCCTACGTCGATCTCACTGCCGGCACCTCCGGTCACGTGGTGAACGAGCACGACCTCGACGGTCTGCCGGGCGCCGCGGCCCACGCCGTGCTGGCAACCGGTCTCACCACCAGCAGCACGCTGGGACTGCGCCTCGAGGAAGTCAGCGGCGACTATGACGACATTACCTACAAAACCGCTGCGGACCTGGACGGACCGGGCAACTTCGAGCTCCTGCCCATCAGCAGCCTTTCCCTGCACGTGGGCGCCCGGTTCATCCTGCGGCTGGACACCTCACCCGTTCGCTTCTTCAAGGGTGAGGTGCGGCCGATGAAAGCGGCGTTCTCGTCAGACATGGCAATGGTGGAATTCGAGGAACTCGTCGAGGGACGGCTGATCTGGCCGCTCACGGTCAACCTCAGCGGCGACACACTGACCGTGGAAAACGAGGAGACCGAAATACGGACCATCACGAAAGATCACGATGAAATGCTGTTTACGCTCCGGCCGCGCCGCTATCAAGTTGACGGCGAAGTCGTGCGCCTTAAAGAATTCTTCGACAACCCGTTCCCGATTGCCAAGGTGGAATTCGTCGCCAACAAGGGCTCGAAGAACGAAACTGTGGTCCGTCCGACATGGATCGAGAACGTGGAGATCGCCGCGGGCTTCTCCAGGTCCTACGTAAACTCGACCTACCTGATCCGGCTCAACACGGCCGGGCGGCCTAACCACGGCGAGGCGGACGAGACCCTGCAGTTCAACGTCTACCTCGTGGATCGTGCCTTCACGATCGAGGAATGGGATCCCACTGTCGTGGTGGAAGACCAGGAATAGCAGACACTCCTGGACGGCAATCACGGGGGCCCTGGCGGCCCCCGTTTTTTTCCAGACTCTTTCAAGGAATTCGTCAGGCGCATGGCGGAGCGTCACGGCAGGCTGCATTCCGGAACAGTCACGCCGGAAACCGCCATGAATCGAAAACTTTTTACTGCTGTCGCAATGTCAGCACTACTCCTTGCCATGCCTGGCGCCAGGGATGCCTGGTGCCGCGCGCACCTGGCTGCGCCCCTCTGCGCTACCGACTGCCGCGACGCGGGAATCTCCCAGCTATCTGACTCCCGCGGCCAATTGACCTGTTACGCGGATTCAAAACCACCTGCCGGCGATTGCCGGTGGCGGGGGCGCGCGCCGTTCTGCGAAGGCCGCTGTGAAACCGGCGAAATCGCGGTGATGTACGACCCGGCAGGCCCGCCGGACGGTCCTGCCTGCTTTACCGGCCACCGGGCATTGTGCTGCGCCGACCCCGGCGAGCTGCCACCAAGTCGCTGAATTTACTGGCAGGAGTTTTTCTCCAGAACTCCTTCAGACCAGCGTCAGGACTCCGGGGCGCCCGCCTTCCACGATCGGTCACAAGCCAGCCGGAAGCCGCAATACAAACCGCCTTCCCCGCTGGCCCGGTCTCCCGGCTCCGGCCTCGAAGGCGAAACCGGGAGGCCAGCAGATAGGCCTTTTTCAGCAGCAAGGAGAAGTCAGATGAACACGATCAAGATCATCACAGCAGTGGTCCTGACCGGCTTTGGCCTGCATGCGACATCGAGCAGCGCAACAACCTATGAAATCGATGTCTACGTGGCGGGGCTGCCGGTATTCACGGACTGCATGACCCTTTATGCCGACGGCGAGCTGGGCTTTGCCCGGGATACCATTCGACTGCACTGGACCACGGATGCCACCGTGCCGGGCGGATTTATTGCAACGACCCCGGGCGACGACCGTGGCAGCAGCTTTGTCCGCCTCGCCCTGCACGGCCAGCTCATAAACGGCCGTATCGTTGAAGGGAACGCCATTAACGGCCACGGCCTGACCTATACCTTCACCGGCAAGATGGCGCCGAAATGCACGGCACACGCAGTCTCCCGTTATCCGGGCGCCAGCGAGTACGGCGCGCTGCCGCTGATCGACGAGCGGCCGACCCCGCAGGTCGAATCGACCGTTCCGGCCGCCCGCCGGCGCGGTCAGGCCGGCAATGTGCTGACCGAATGGCAGGGCGGCAACGCAGCGATTCCACCCTACGATTGCTTCGGTTTCGACTGCGGGCCACCGCCACAACCCGCCGCCGCAACGGATGATAACGGCGTTGCGTACCCGCTCGACGAACTGACCGGCTGCGCCAACGGGCCCTGCGAAGAGTCCGCACGGCGTGCGGGCAATAACGAAACCCTGGCCTACCCGATCGATGCGCTGAGCGGTTGCGCGAACGGACCTTGCGTCAAGCCGCCGCGCAAAGGCGACTCGGTGGAACTGGAGGACAAGGCGTTTCGCGTGCTGATGAAGTCCACCGACGGAAACGAGATCGTGGCGGACTGCTGGCGCTTTGCCGCCGATGGCGCTGTCCGGGCCAGCTCCAACCTGTCGATGGTGTGGAACATCACCTACCTGGGTGGCCATCCCGACCCGACCACCTTCCAGTCGGTAGGGACCAGCGGCTCGCTGCATGGCGGCGCCTTCCGCGGCACGACCGTGCGGCTCGGTGAAATCGAGATTGCCGGCATTCGTTCCTTTCGCGGTGCGATCACCGGCTACACCGGGTTCGGCATCCTCGTTCCTCGCTGCTGATTCCAGCAGCCCCCCGCCTGGCGGCCGGTCTCCGGCCGCCTTTTTTTTGAGCACCACGTACCTGCGGCGGACGGTCGACCGTTCAGGCGGGATCGTCGCCCAGCGGATCGTGGCTACGCGGTGGGAGGTTGCAGGAGGCGGTCGAGGGTGGCGATTACGTCGTCGGTGGCGATCAGGTCCATGGCGCGGGGGTCGCGTACCCGCGTTCCCCAGCGCAGATCCCCGATGTCCTTGCCGAATTCTGCGGCAACGGCTTCAGGGTAGCGGTTCACGACCCACTGCTGGCTCAGATAGGGCCCGGTGCGGCCGGGATTGGAGGTGGCGTACAGCCCGATGACTGGCGTCCCCGCGGCGGTGGCCATGTGGGCCGGCCCGGAATCGGGGCAGAGGACCACGGTTGCCCGCTCGATCAGCGCGAGCAGCTGTTTCAGACTGGTCTGGCCGACCAGTTCGGTGACCGGCGTCTCGCAGGCCGCGGCAATTTCTGCCGCATAGCGTCGTTCGAGCCCGGTATTGCCGCCGGTCAGGACGATCTGCAGGCCGTGAACACGGGCGGCGTGCGTGGCGACGCGCGCATAGTTCTCGACGCGCCAGTTGCGGTAGTTGCGCAGGCGCTGGCTGCTGCACGGGCTGATCAGCAGCGCCGGGCCGCGAAGCGTGTCGGCAGCCATTGCCCGGTCGGCGTCGGCCAGCGGGATATCCCAGCGCATGACGCGCCCGGCAATTCCACAGTGCTCGGCAAACCCGAAGAATCCGTCGAGTACGTGCGGGCGTGATGCAGGTTCGATTCGGTGGTTGGTAAACAGCCACTGGCGATCGCGGGCGCGCTCGCGGTCGAAACCGAGCCGGTACGGCGATCGCACGAACCGGCTGACCAGGTTCGCGCGCATCGAGGCATGCATGTGCAGCAGGAGGTCGAAGCGACGCCCGCGCAGGGTTCGGCGCAGACCACGATAGGCGGATAGTCCCGCCTTCTTGTCGAAGACGATGAACTCCACGCCGGGGATATCGCCAACGAGGCTGGCCTCGGTCTTGCCCACGATCCAGGTAATGCGGGTATCGGGCCAGGACGCCTGCAGGGTGCGCAGGACCGGCACCACGTTACAGCAGTCGCCGATCGCTGAAAGACGGATGATACAAACGCTGTCGGGACTGAATAGGCCGGTCATCGGTTCGCCTGTGCGCTGGACCCCGGTAAACCCCGCGTCATTCCTGCGCTTGTCGGGTGCGACCGGTCGTGCGATATCCTATAGGAATGTCACACCGGACAGAACACCTGCCGCCGCTCACGGGGCTGCGTCATACCTGGCGTGAAATTCGCTACAAGGAGTCTGCGCGGCAGATTCTCGGCTTTGTGTATGTATTCGTCGTAACTGCACTCGGTCAGCCGGTGTTCCCGCTGGCGTGGGCCGGCGTAGTGCTTATCCTCACCGGCGTCGCCTTCCGGCTGTGGTCATCCGGCTTTATCGTCAAGAACGACCGGCTGGCCACCGGTGGGCCGTATTCCCTGGTCCGGCACCCGCTCTACACCGGCAATATCCTGCTGCTGGCGGGTTTTGCCATCGTCGCCTCACAGCTGTGGGCGGCCCTCGTGCTGGCGGTATTCCTGGCCATCTTTTATCCGGCAGCCATCGACTACGAAGATCACAAGCTCGAAGGGCTGTTTGGCGACGACTGGCGCCGCTGGGCGGCCACCACGCCTGCCCTGCTGCCACGCCGCCTGCGAACCTCGGGCAGCGGCAGCGGTCAATGGAGTATAGAAACGTCGATGAAGCGGAACTACGAGCCCGTAATCGCCGCCGTCCTGCTGTTCTGCCTGGGAATCCTGCTTATCAAATGAGTTCTTTGCTCCCCAACGAAGACTCGCTGACCGCAGCGAAAATCGCCGCGCTGATTGCCAGCGACGGCGAGCCGGACGAGCCGGCGCCAAAGTCCGGTTACCAGGCGTCGGTCCACCTGGTGTCGCTGGACGGGGCACAGCTGGTGATCAAGTCGCTGGCCGACGAGGAGCGCCTGCTGTGGCTGCGCCGGCGCATGCTGGAGAACGAACGCCTCGCCTACGCCAGGCTCGAAGGCATTACCGGCATTCCCCGCTGCTATGGACTGGTCGACCGTAAGTACCTCGTGCTCGAGCATGTCGAGGGCTTCCCGTTTCGCGACCTCGATTTCAGCCGCGACGACCCGGTACACGAGCGCCTGCTGTCACTGATCAAGCAGATTCACGGCCGCGGCGTCGCACACGGCGATCTCAAGCGACGGGAAAACATGATCCTCGGCACGAGCGGCCAGCCTTACGTGATCGATTTCGGCACCGCCGTTATCCGCAAGGAGGGCTTTCGCCCGCTGAACCACTACCTGTTTCGTCTCGCCCGGCAGCTCGACTTTCACGGCTGGCACAAGAACAAGTACCGTGACCGGCTGGCGCCGGCCGATCCCGATGATGCCCGTTATTACCGGCCGATGCGGCTCGAACGCGCAGCCCGCTGGGTCAGACGCAACTGCCGCGGCGTGCTCGACGCGGTGCGCCGGCGGATACGCTGATCAGGCCAGCCTGTCCCGAGCCCACAGGTACTGGGTGGGGTCACGCCTGACGTAGTCCTCCAGCAGCGCATTGACCCGGGTCATCGCAGCCCGCCTGTCATCGGCCGGATCAATATCCAGCGGCGGCAGTATCTCGATGCGATAGCGACCGCCGGGCAGGCGCTGCGGCAGATAGGGCACCACACGGGCATCGGTCATGCGGACCAGGTCGAACCAGCCGCTGTGAAACAGTGTCGGCACGCCAAAAAAGGGCAACACCTCGGAACGCTTGCCCGCGCGCACTATCTGGTCGCCGGCGAAAAAAACCGTTTCACCCCGGCGCAGGCGTCGCGCGATCGTGTGCAGGTCGCCGCGATCGATCATCTCCCTGGCAAAGCGGCTGCGATGGTGACGGGTAAATTCATCGGCCAGGGGGTTTTTACGATAGGGACGATACACCGCGCACAGCTCGGAAAAATTTCGGCACAACATCAGGCCACACAGCTCGACAGTCGTGAAATGAAAGCCGAGCAACAGCGTGCCACGGCCGTCGCCGGGACGGTCTAGATATTCCAGCCCCTCGATCGTGTAGCGCCGCGCCAGCCGGGCGTCGGAAGCCCACCAGCCAAACGGCGATTCGACTACCGTCATGCCCAGCGACTGGAAGCTTCGCCTGACCAGCCGGCGTCGTTCGGCGGGAGGCCGGTCGGCAAAATAGGCGGCGATGTTTTTTTGCACGATGCGACGCGGTTTGGCCGCCACCAGCCAGGTGAGCCAGCCAAAACCGGCGCCAACCGCCAGCTGCAGCCGGAACGGCAGCACCTGCATCAGCCGCAGGCACCCCAGGCCAAAAAGCGTCAACCAGAACCGCACGCCCGAGCGGCGTGCGTGTTCACGCCACCGTGCAAGCCGTCCACGCGGCAAATCGGTCGGGTTGCCTGGCATCTGCGTAGCGCTCACCGGGAAAGCGCCGACGATAGCAGATCGGAAAACTCCGCTCGACGCAGGATGGCCACGCGCCATTCACCGGACGGGCAAAGCCGCGCTAGGATGGTGTCATGATCGAGCTGAAAGAAGTTCAGACACCGGCGTTGCGAATCGCCTTCCTCGAGGCCGGCAGCGGACCCACGGTCGTGTTGCTGCACGGGTTTCCCGACAACGCCTGGACCTGGGAACACCAGCTCAACGCGCTTGCCGGCGCCGGCTACCGCGTGTTGGCCCCGTTCCTGCGCGGCTACCCGCCCACCGAGATTCCGGCCGGCGGCTATTACGACCTGGCAACGCTGGCTAACGACGTAGCGGAATTTACCGACGCCACCGGTGACGGCGAGCCGGTTTTCCTCGTCGGACAGGACTGGGGTGCCGCGATTTCCTATGGCGTGCTGGCGGCGTTCCCCGAACGGATTCGCCGCGCGGTCATCCTCGCCATACCGCATCCGCGACAAATCCGCCGCACGCTGCGGCGTTCGCCAAAGCACGTGATCCGAGCGTTTCACTGGTACCTGTTCCAGCTGCCCTGGCTGCCCGAACGTCTGCTGAGGGCCCGCGATTTCGCTTTCCTGGAATGGCTGTGGAAACTCTGGTCGCCGGACTACACCGACCGCGATCACGTCGGACGCATCAAGGACATGATGACGGAGCCGGGCGCGCTCGAGGCGAGCCTGGCCTATTACCGCGCCTTGCTGCGACGCAGCCGGCAGGACCCGGCCATGGCCGGGGTGCGCGAGCGGCTGAACCGCCCGATCGAAGTGCCAACCCGGGTCCTGTGCGGAACGCAGGACATGCGCCGGGAAATGCTGGAGCAACAGCGGGAGTATTTCAGCGGCGACTACGAATGGGGCCTGGTCGAGGATGCGGGTCATTTCCTGCACCGGGAAAAACCCGGCGAGGTCAACCGGCTAATCATCGGCTGGTTTGCATGACCTCGCGCAGGCCGTGCAACAGGCGATCGGCCTCGGCCCGGCCGAAGACCATGGGCGGTCGCAGCTTGAGCACGTTGCGCCGCGGGCCGGTCGCACCAATCAGGATTCGCCGCTCGCGCAACGTGTTGACGATGGTGTGAGCGGCGCGGGCCGCCGGCTCCTTCGTGTCACGGTCCTCGACCAGCTCGACGCCGAGAAACAGACCCACCCCGCGCACGTCGCCGATTAGCGGAAACTCCGCCTGCAGGCCGGTCAGTTCCTCCCGCAGGTAGCGACCGACCTGCAGCGCGTTGCGCTGCAGCGATTCCGCCGCCATGACATCGAGCACGGCCATACCCGCGGCGCAGGCCACCGGGTTGCCGCCGAAGGTATTGAAATAATCGATTTGCGCCGCAAACGCTTCGATGATCGGACGGGTGGTAATTACTGCGGCCAGCGGAAAACCGTTGCCCATCGGTTTGCCCAGCGTCACGATGTCCGGAACGACACCATGACGCTCGAAACCCCAGAAGGCCTCGCCGGTTCGCCCGAACCCGGCCTGCACCTCGTCGGCCACGAGCAGCGCGCCGGCCTGTCGAACGTGCCGGGCCGCCGCTTCGAGATAGCCCGCAGGCGCCTGGATGATGCCGTCGCAGGAATGAATGGTATCGATCAGCATCATGGCCGGCTTGATGCCGCCCGCCCGCAATGCCTCCAGCGCCGCGGCCACCGCCCCGGCATGATCCCCGGACGGCTGCCGGTAGCTGTCCGGTGCAGCGACGGCGGCTACGAAAGAACCGCGTCGCTCCGGTGGCGTATCCGCGGTCGAAAACCGGGCGACCGTGCTCGTGTTGCCGTGATAGGCGTGATCGGTAACCACAACGCCGGTGCCACCGGTGTGGGCCATCGAGATCCGGTAGGCCAGCTCGTTGGCCTCGCTGCCGGTACAACAGAAAAGACAAACCGCGTCGTCGAACGGGAATGTGGCCAGCAGCCGGGCGGCGTAGTCGACGACACCCTCGTGCAGGTACCGGGTGTGGGTATTGAGACGGGCCAGCTGGCGGCTGACCGCCGCAACGACCTGGGGATGACAGTGACCGACATGCGGAACGTTGTTGTATACGTCGAGATAAGCTTTTCCGCCGGCGTCGTAAAGCCAGGCTCCGGCTCCACGCACCAGCTGTAGCGGCCGGTCGTAGAACAGCCGGTAGGCCGGACCGAGCAACTGTTCCCGCCGCTGCTGCAGTTCCGTATCGCTGACTGGCGGCCGCTCTTCCGGGTAACCACAGGCGGCCCGAAAGCGTGCTGCAGCTGCCGCCCGCCCGATACCGGCCAACGCGTCGAGCAGCCGCAGTGCCTTGGGCTGACTCGTCAGCAGGTACTCGCGATTTTCCGGGTAACGGGCCGCCCGCCAGCTGCCGATGAGGATCGTCGTGGCCACGCGGGTGGCGATGAGATCGTACAGTACGTCCAGTTCGCCGGTTTCCAGTGGGGTCACTGCGTGATAGGCGCTGACCAGGGCTAAAGCCGGGGCCAGCGGATCGCCCTGATCGGCAAGCTGGTATGCGGCCGCTACCGCGAGGTCAATAACCAGTGGCGCGTGCACCAGGTCGCCAAAATCGATAACCGCCGAGACACTGCCGGCGTCATCGGCGAGCACGTTATCCGGATTGAAGTCGTTGTGAATGACCTGCGCACGCAGCCCCGGCAGGACCGGCGCGATGTGACGCTCGAACCGGTCGAGTATTGCCGCGAGCCGTTCGCGCCGCTCAGGATCGTCGACATGGGTGAGCAACTCACGCAGCTGCAATGCGTTCTGCAGGTCCCAGAGCAGTTCGTGCCGCGCGGCGGGATGAAAAAATCCCCGCAGCCCGCGGCCCAGTCGCGCCAGCATCGCCCCGAGCGTGCCCATGTTGGTCCTTACTCCGGTGGGCGCGGCTCCAGTCGAGATGCCGTTGCCAATCGGCCTGCCATCGAGATAAGTCACGAGACGAACGAAGCAGTCACCTGTGCGAACAAAGCCCGCACCATCGCCGGTCGGGCGGACCCGGGGAACCGATAGACCGGGTGCAGTTTTTTCCAGGTGCAGCAGGGCCTGCACCTGCAGATCCACGACCGCCGCCTCCTCGGCCGGGTTGGAAAACTTCAGGACGAAGCGTTCGCCGCTGGTTACGGTAACGCGGAAATTCTGGTCACGCTCGCTGACCAGTGGCTCCAGCTTCCCTTCGATACCGTAGTGCTCGTGCAGCAACCGTGCTGCCTGGTCAGGGTCAATCGCCGGCGGCGGCGTGTCGAGCGTCGAACTCACGCCCCGTAGGCCAGGCACTCGCGGGACGCGCCGATATAGCTTTCCAGGTCTTTGCGCAACAGCAGCTCGTGATCGTGCGGATGTATCGACACCCGCAGGCGGCCGGCAAACCGCGCCAGCGCGCGATTGACAGCATTGGCAATGCGCAGGCTGGCAACACGAAAACGGGTATCGGCTTCGAAACCGACCAGCGGCACGCGTTCAAAGCGGTCGTTGCCGGCATCGTAAATACCGCTGAGCATTTCGTAATGACTGAACGGCAGCGCCTGCAGCCGTTTCCGCGAGATCCGGCCCATCGCCCAGGCCGGCGGCACATAGAGCTGCGGCGGCTCCAGTCCCTGGTCCCCGAACCAGTCATAGCAACGCCCGATCAGCGCTTCGATGGCGGCGGAATCCAGCGGCAGGTGTTCAGCAACCCCGCGGCTGAAAAAACGCCGGTGCAGCCGATCATAGAGACCACGCGGAGGACCCGCCCGGTGAACCCAGCCGTGCCCCGCGAGCCGGTCGCCCCGTGCCTGTCGCTCGCGCAACCAGCCGAGATCAGCGGCCGACCAGTCGGCGCCGGGCACCACGAGCAAGGTCAGCGGCCGCTTGCCGTTGGCGTCCAGGCTGGCAACGATCTGCCGGACCCGGTCGAGCGTTTCGGGCATGACGTCATGCACCGACACCAGCCAGGCGGGCTCAGCCACGTGCCGCAGCCTCGTTGACCGCCTCGCCGAGCACGCCCAGCCAGTGATTGACCGTCCACTCGTTGAGCGCGCAGGCGGCCTCCCGCCCGACCTGGGCCTTCTGCCGTCGCAGCGCAGGATCGAGACTCGCGACACGGGCGATTGCCTCACCCAGCGTTTCATCCGGGGCGATGCGAAACAACCCTTTACCGAGATCGGGCCACTGCGCGATACCACACGCGCGGGATACGAGCACCGTCCGGCTACGGGTCATCGCCTCGAGCGCGATCGTGCCAAACGATTCGACCCGCGACGGCAGGACCAGCATGTCCGTCTCATCGATGAGCGACGGCATCTGCGACCGCGCGACCCAACCCTTGTAATGCAGGTTGGCCAGGCGTGCAGCCGCCTCTTCGACCAGCTGCCGCTGCGGACCGTCGCCGTAAATCCTGAACTCGATGTCCGGCAAAGCCTCTGCGGCCGCAACGATAGACTCGAGGTTCTTTTCCGCGGCCAGGCGACCGGCAAAACTCACGATGCCCAGCCGTTCGTTCAGCGATGTTACCGGCTCGTCGAGAAACGGGCGCGAGATAGTCGTTCCCATCAGCTCAGCGCCGGGCGCACCGATCTGCCGCGCGATATCGACCATTTCGTCCGAGTTGGCGAGCACGCGGTCACTGTAACGAAACAGCAGCCGGTGACAGTTTTCGAGATACCAGCGAAACACGCGCCCGGTCACCCTTGAGTCTTTCCAGTAAAGGTCAGTCAGCTTCTCGAAATGCGTGTGAAAACCCGACACGACGCCGGCACCGTGACGACGCGCCAGCCGCAGACCGATGAGACCATAGGGCGCCGGTGTCGCAATGACGACCGCATGCGGATTCAGGGCAGCAAAACGCCGGCTGAGATCGCGCGGATTGGGAATACACACCTTCTGGGTCGAATCGCCGGGCAGCGGCAGCCGGATACGATCGCTCCAGCCGTCCTCGGTCACTGCGGGACAGAAAAGCTCAACGCGGGCAACGCGCTCGTGCAGGTGCTCGGCCAGGTCGCGATAGTAGGTGCCGACGCCGTTGCGGTCGGGCACGGCATCGGAAAAAAGCCCGATCCGCAGCTGCGAGGCGTCGCTGCGAACCGTTGCGGCCTTATCGCTGCCCCGGCTCATTGACCTGCCTGCCGCGGCCAGGGGAGCGGCCGGATCGATTCGGCAAAGCGCTCGCGCAGCCCCGCCTCGTCGAGCCCGAAGTCTTCCAGCCGGTAACGGTGGCCGCTGCGATAGGCTCTGGCAGAGCGCGCAGTTTCATCGAGGACCCCGGAATACTCGCCGCTCAGTTCGATGCCCAGCTCTCGATATATCTGCCGCACGCTGCCGGCGAGATCTTTCTTGAAATCCTGCATGTGCACCCACACCCGCTGGCCGCCAGGAGCCGGCGCCCCGGCCAGGTTCCGGTAGTAGTAGGCCAGCTGGTCGATCAGCCTGTCCTGAAAGCCGGAATCGTACGGATCGTTGTCGAAAAATGCCATGCCGTCCCGCAACGAACTGAGTTGCGAAGGCACGACTTCGACGGGATCGCGCAGGCAGCAGGCAAGTCGCGCATCGGGAAACTCGGTCAACAGGCTGCCGAGCAGCGGCGGAAACGACGCATTTTTCGACAGGAATCGCCGATCGTTGCCGTGCGCATAGAGGTGCTTCTGAATGCAGCGCCGGTAATAGTTCATCAGGCGCTGCCGTTGCACCGGGTCCAGCCTGCGATCGAATTCGCCCATGTCCCAGATCCACTGTGCATAGGGAAACGGCACGACGAGGATGAAACAGGCCAGCACCGGGACAAAAACGAAATAGTCTTCCTCGGCGTCAGTCAATGCCACGCCGTGCACGTCGTCCATGGCACCGAAGACACGACGCTCGACCCGGCGCAGCAGCGCCGCACCGCCACCACCCAGCATCCGGTCGAGCGCGGCGATCGCAAAGACCAGCTTGCGCTGCACGATCGATGGCGCAAAAAAGCATTCCCAGGTGCTGAACGTGGTGAACTGCGGGTCTTTGGCAATAGTCCGGTGCACCAGCGTCGTCCCGCTGCGCGGCACCCCGGTGATGAAACAGGGTTTCTCGACCGACACCCGCCGATAACCGCGAAAGAAAATCTCGTCGAGCAGGAAGCCGGTCCAGTTGGCCAGCTGGACCAGCCCGAAAAATGGCAGGAACAGGAGCATCGTCAGCACCCGTCGCAGGGAACGTCGCGCCGCGGAGGGAACCGGCGGCCACAGGCTCAGCCAGCACAGCTTCAGAAAACGGCCCGCGCTTTGCAGGAACAGGTGCAGCATCAGCCGTCGTGGTGCCGGCGTATGAATTCCCCGAACAGCTCGAACTCCTGCTGTCGTGCGCTGCCGCGGCGCCAGGCCAGCCCGATCTCGCGGTAAACCGATGCCGACTTGAGCGGCTGTGTCTTCACCCGCGTGCCGCGCAACAGGGACGTACCGACCGCCATCTCGGGCAGGTAGGTGATGCCGAGATCGCTGTCGACCATCTGCACCAGCGTATTCAGGCTGGTCGCCGAAAAACGGCTGATCTTTTCGTTGTTGCGCAGCCGGCAGGCCGCCAGCGCATGGTCACGGAGACAATGACCATCCTCGAGCAGCAGGATGGAATCGGCCTGCAGCCGGTTGAAGGAATAATTGTCGGGGTTTACCAGACCGGTGCCCTGGCGATAGGCGAGCAGGAAGCGGTCGCGAAAGAGCGTCTGCGTTGCCACGCCGCGCATGTCCCAGGGCAGCGCCAGCAGCAGCAGGTCGAGATCGCCGTCCATCATCCGCTCGTAGATTCGCTCGGTGAGATCCTCGCGCAGGTACAGCTCGAGGTCCGGGTACTCCTTGCGCAACGGCGGCAACAGGCGCGGCAACAGGAACGGCGCGATCGTCGGGATCACGCCCAGCCGCAGCCGGCCGGACAGCGGGGCACGTTCACCGCCGGCGAGGTCGACCAGCGTTTCCACGTCGCTGAGGCAAAGGCGGGCCTGGGCAACCAGCTCCTTGCCGGTGGCGGTAATGGTGACGCGCTTGTTGGTCCGGTCTACGAGGGTAACGCCCAGCAGAGTCTCCAGCTCCTTGATCGCTACGCTGAAAGCAGACTGGGACACGTAACAGGACCGGGCGGCCCGCGCAAAATGCTCGTGTTCGACCAGCGCAACGAAATAGCGCAGCTGCTTGAGCGTGGGGAAACGGGTCGCGGGACCGGCCATAGCGGAAAACTATACAGGAAATCGATCAGGAAACGATTTACGAGTGATTTATCCGATCAGGCACTTTCCTGGCCACCCTCGTAGTCCATCGCCGGGTTCCACATCATCCATGAGTTACGCGTTTCCTTGGCTTCGTACATCGCCTTGTCGGCGCGACCGAACATCGCTTCTACATTGTCCTTACCGCCAAGCCAGTAGGACACCCCGACGCTCGCGGTAAAACGGATCAGGCCGCGATCGCCCTGGTAGGGATTGCGCTCCATCTCGCCACGGATTTGCTCGGCCAGCTCCCGCAGCCGGTCGGGGTTCGTATTGACGATCAGGATGGCGAACTCCTCGCCGCCATACCGGCAGACGAAATCTTCTTCGCAACACTGACGCTGCATCAGCCCGGCGGCGTGACGCAACACCTCGTCCCCGGTGCGATGTCCATGGCGATCGTTGATCTTCTTGAAATGATCCAAATCGACCAGCACCAGGCCAAACATCGTTTCACCGGCACGGGATTCCATTTCGAGCTTGTCGGCGTGCTGCCAGAAACCACGCTGATTCATCAACGCGGTGAGTTCGTCGTGGAATGCAAGAAAATGAAGTTCTTCGGTAGCCAGCTGCAGCGCCGCGGTACGCTGGGTAACACGTTCTTCGAGCTCACGGGTGCGGCGCATCAGCGCGGCGACGCGCCAGCGCCAGATCAAGATTACTGCAGCGGCCATCCCGGCCAGACCCAGAACCACTGCGATGGGAACCCAGTTGGCTGCCATCCGCCCCCCTTTGCAGCGAATCATCGCATGTCATCGAGGTTTGCGCGACCTGCCGTGCAACGATTGACACCCACGCCTGTCTATCTATGATGAATTTATAAAGGAACGTGTATAAACCGTTGATAGCAAGATACGCGACCGCCACTCTGTCTTTGATGATCCTGGCCGGCTGTGCCGGTCCGGGTGAACTGACGCTGCCCATGGCCGGGCCGCTGGGGGCGCAGCTGCCCGTGACCACGCTGGTCCCACCGGTAATCCCCATCGAACTGGATCCGGTCTATCCGGCGCTGCGGCTGGAACCGCCGGGACCGGCAAGGCAGCCGGGACGGGCCGACCTGTGCATCGTGATCGACCGGCCCGATCGCGTTTTCACGACCGAGTGGGCGGTTGCCGCCGTGACCGAGGGGACACGGCAATTTGATATCGACCGCGGCAGCTACCGTTATATCTACTATCACATGCAATACGTCGGCGAGGCCGACTGAGGCGAAACCATGGCAACTGCAACTTTTGGCGCCGGCTGTTTCTGGGGCGTAGAAGCCACCTTCCGCGAGCTCGACATTATCGATGCCGCGGTCGGCTACATGGGCGGCACGACCGACAACCCGACCTACAAGGAAGTGTGCACCGACCGGACGGGACACGTCGAAGTCGTGCAGGTCGAATACGACCCCGCGGTGATCCGTTACGAAACGCTGCTGGAAAAATTCTGGGCCTGCCATAACCCGACGCAGCACAACCGGCAGGGACCGGACCGCGGCTCACAGTACCGGTCCGTGATTTTTTATCACGACGAGCGACAGCGCGAGTCTGCCGGGAAATCAAAACAGGCGCTGGACGAATCCGGCAGCCTGGACAAACCGGTCGCCACGAAAATCGAACCGGCCGCCACTTTCTGGCGTGCCGAGGAATACCACCAGCGCTACCTGGAAAAACACGGCCGGGCCCACTGCCGGATCTAGGCCCGGCTGAGCTTGTCCGCCAGCCGGGTCGGCTCCGGCAGCCGGTAGCGCAGCGCGCAGCGCATCACCTGGCGGATGGCGTTGCGCAGGCTGATGCGGTGACCGGCCGACACGTACAGCGGCCGTACCCCGTCACGGGTGCATAGCAACGCACCGATCCGTTCGCCACGGTCCACCAGGGGAATCCACTCGCCACGTTTGCCGGGTACCGGTCCGTGCTCGCCAACCAGCCGGCTCTTGGCGACTCCGATCGTTGGCAGGTCGAGCAACACGCCGAGATGCGAAGCGATACCCAGGCGCCGCGGATGGGCATAGCCCTGACCGTCACACATCACCAGGTCGGGCCGGGCATTCAGCTTCTTCAGAACATCGAGTATTGCCGGCAACTCGCGAAACGAGAGCAGCCCCGGAACATACGGGAAGGCGACCGGCCGCCGGACCACATGCCGTTCGGCGATCTCGAGACCGGGTAACGACATGAGCACCGCTGCTGCCTGGGCGGTTTTTGGCTCGGGAAAGGCAATATCGACACCGGCGACGGTCCGGACCCGGCCAACGCTGTCACTGCGCACGACCTGCCGGCTCAATACCCGCTGTAAATCGCGCGCCTCCCTTGGCGTTGCCTGCAACCCACGCCAGGCGCTGGCGGGGATTTTCATCAGTCCGCCTGCAGCAGCGCCGCCAGCTCGTCCAGAACGGAAATCTGCACGGGTTCCGCGCTGCCGCCGGGCCAGTCGCGCTTCAACCGGTTCATCCACACCGGGTGCATCCCGGCCTGGCGTGCGCCGTAAACGTCTTCGCGCGGTGCGTCACCGACATGCACGACCCGCTCTGGCGGCAGACCGGCGGCCGCCGCGGCCGCGGCAAAGATCTCTTCGTCCGGCTTGGCTACACCGACGTCCGATGCGCGAATCGTGCAGGAGAAATATTCCGACAGACCGATTTGCACGAGATCTGCATTTCCGTTCGTCACCGCCAGGAGCGTGTACCGGCCTGCCAGCTGGTCGAGCGCCGGCAGCACATCATCGTACAGCTCCACTTCGTTACGAACGCTGAGAAACGCCCGGTAGGCCGTTTCGACGAGCGCCACGTCGTAACCGCCGCGTTCCAGCAGCAGGGCAATGCCGGCCCGGCGCAGGAAGGCAAAGTCGTGCCTGCGATCCGGGTGACGCTGCAGCACCTCTTTGCGAATGCCGCCGGCTTCGGCGCCGCCGTCGGGCACCGATCGCGGGCAGTTCTCGAGGAACCACTCACCCAGCGCCTGTTCCGCGCGCTCGATGACCGGCGCGATCGGCCAGAGCGTGTCGTCCAGGTCGATGGAAATTGCGGCGACGTTTTTCATGGAGTCACGCAGTGTGCCCTGCGCGAGACATTTTGTCAGCGGGCGCTCAGCATCTGGGCGTCGGACAGCCGGGTTTCGAACTGCTCTACCCCGAGACTGCTGCCGTCGGGACCGATCACCTCGACCTGCCAGCGGCCCAGCCGCTCTGCTGTCAATGTGATGCCCGAGAAAGCGGGCGAATGCCAGCCGGTACCCACCGTGACGGAGTCCTCTTTCAGCACCTTGCCCTTGTAGCGCCAGACATAGCGAACGTTTTTACCTGACATACCGCGAACGCGGACGAAAAAGAAAACCCGTCGCGAATCGCGTTCCAGCTCGACGATCCAGCCGAGATGATCGACCGGCTCACCGTCGCGTATTGCGCTGGTCAGCTGCGACCAGGCCAGGGTGCCTGCCAGCTCCTCCTGCATCTGCATCAACGCCAGCTGCGAGGCGCCCAGTTCTTCAGTTGCCCCGGGTTCACCCGCTTCGCCGGCGACAGCCGCTGCCGCCAGCGCCGGCCCGACCGTATCGGCCAATTCCGGCAACTCCGGCTGCGGCAACTCCGGCGGATCCATGTCCTCGGGGTAGTCGTTACGCGGTGGCGGGAGGTTTTCCGGCGGGTTGACCGGAATTGCAGGCGGCACCGGGTCGGCAACGGCCGCCAGCATCGGTGCATCGGAAGTTGCCTGGCGTAAGGAAAACTGCCAGATCGCTATGCCGGCCATCATGCAGACCACCATCCCGCTGGCAACACCGGCCAGGAACTTTCTGTCCAGCCCCGACGGCATTCGCGTCTTTTTCATGAACGGACGCGCGGTCAGGTCGATGGGGCTGTTCTCTGCGTCACGCACCTGTCCCGAATCCAGCCCTTTGTCCGCCAGGTCAGCCTCGACAGCACGCGTGCGCCGTGCCGAATAAAGCGCCTCCAGCGCGACCGGCAGCGGCATCTCCGGGTAGACACCCAGCGTCTGCTTGCGGGTAAAGTCATTGACCTTGTAGACATACAGCCACGTCTTTACGCCGTTCGGAAAAGTCGCCACATAGAAGTCGTCGCCGAGACGCGTGTCATAACGCTGCTCCCTCGGTTTCAGATTGGAAACGTACTCTTCGGCGAATTCGTGCATTCAGAAGACTTGGCTATTGTCGAATTGACACGATTATCCAATCGAAACCCCATCGTTGCAGTGATCGAACTCAAGGTTTTGCGACACGCAATTCGACATATGTTTCTACCGGCTCCTTATGTCAATCCACCTCCACATCATTGAACCGATAGCCTTCAAAAATCAGGTTTGCGTCTGGAAACCTCTCCCGCGCGGTCGTTACTGCGACGGCCTTAACGAGAGAGCTGCCGGTGCCTATCTCTGGTGACGTCAGATCCTCGGCACCAGAGAGAGGTGCCGGCAGATCGTTCACGCAATCCCGGCAACAGGTACAGCCGGACGCTCCTGCGACGTCATCCCGGCACCAGCCATCCAGGCGTTACGGCAGGGCGTGAGTGAGGGAAACGGCGATGTAGCCGCGGCCGCGTCGCGGCCGGCTGACCAGGCCATTGGACGTTACGAACCGGACCGGCAGGGACTCCGTCGCGCCCCAGGTGGCGGCCCGGTATACCCCGAAATGCAGGTGCGGCATCGTCGTATGCCCCGTGTTCCCCGACAGACCGATCAACTGCCCCGCGACGACCCGGTCACCCTCCTCGACCAGCGCCCCGTCCTTCCTGAGGTGGTAGTACTCACCCGTCGTGCCATCGTCATGCAGCACCACCACGAAGTTAGCGAATGCACCGCAACCGTCCTCCCAGCAACCCCGGTTATTGTGCTCGACCACCCGCGCAACGACACCGTCACGGGCCGCATGCACCGGTGTGCCCACCGGCATGTTGAAGTCCACCGTGTAGTACTCCAGCCCCGTGTGGCTGAAGCGCGATCCATAGCCCTGAAGGATGCCGTAGCGGCGGCCTTCGGCGTAGGGAAAACGGTACACCACCGAATCGTCGTGTACCGCATCGTGCCGACCGACCGCCCAGTCGAAATTGTAGTGATACCAGGTGCTGCGTCCCGCTGAGCGCCGGCTCGTCCGGATCACCGTTTTCGACTCGTGAGGCGGGACCGTCAGCGTGACCGGGTTGGCCCCCTTAACCGCCAGGTTGCGGGTCCGGACCCGGACCGTAACTGTGACGGGAAAGTCACGCAGGTTCTCGGCGACGAAACTCACTCCGCCATCGTCATGGTCGACCGGCTTCACGCAGATCCAGCCCTCCGAGCAGGACCCTGCTGCCGTTACCGACGACATCGCCAGGAGGAGCAGAAAAGCCGTTGTTTTTAGCGTTTTTTTCGTCACTACGGTGGATTCGACCGCAACGGATGCCTTACAGTTCCGGTGCCGCTGCGACCCTTTCTGCCGGCGCGGCATCATACCGGTAAACTCACAGGGAGATTACGATGCGCAACACTGTCCTGCTGATCCTGGCCATTACGCTGGCCGCTGCGGCGACCGCCGGCGTGGAAGTCCAGGTCCTCAAATTCGAATTCGACGGCGAAGCCGGTCCGGTCGGCGTCGAACTCAACAGCGAAACCATGGGATTTACCCTCGACGAACTGCAGCCGGGCGAGACCCGCAGCACGACCAGCGAAGATGGCACCCCGGTGACGCTCACCCGCAACGACGAGACCATCGCTCTCCAGGTGGCCGGGCAGCTGTTCGAGATTCCGGCCAGCCACGGCCCGATGCACGGCGCCCACGAGATGGGCAGCCACAAGGTCATGATGGCGCACATGGATGACGGCCTGATGATCATCGGCTCCGGTCTCGACGAGACCCGCCAGGCAACCATTCGCGATGCCCTGGCCGCCGCCGGGATCACCGGGGAAATTCACTTCGTCTCACCCGGGTTGTCGATGGAAGGCGGCGAGATGATCGTCGAGAAAGAAATCTACGGCGACGGCGAGAACATCGAGAAGAAAGTCATCATCAAGCGAATGATCGAAGACTGATCACCGCCGGCTGGCCGCTGCGTAGATACCTGCGTAAGCGGCCAGCATGGCCTGGACCGTATAGTTTGTTTCGACATGGCTGCGATTGCCGCCGCCGAGCCGGCCGCGCAGGCCGGCATCGCCGGCAAGCTGACGCAGGCCTGCGGCCAGCGCGTCATCATCCAGGCCGACCACCCATTCCCGCTGTGTTTTCGGCAAGGTCAGACCAACGTCACCGACATCCGTTGCACACACCGGCAGTCCCGCCGCCATGGCTTCCAGCAGCGCCACCGGCTGTTGCTCGGAATCGCTCGAAATAGCAAATACATCAAATGCCGAGTACACCGCCCGCAGGTCTTCCAGGTGACCCGGCAGGTGCAGCGAAACGCCATGGTCGGCCGCAGCTGCCTGCAGCGCCTCGCGTTCGGCCCCCTCGCCGGCGATGAGCAGGTGCACGTCCGGCGACCCCAGCTTCGCAACTGCACGAACCAGGCGCCGGTAATTCTTGACCGGGCGCAGGTGACCGACCGCACCGATCACGATATCTTCAGCACCGATGCCGAGCGATTCCCGAAACGACTGCCCGGCATCCGGATCGCGGTCGAATCGCGAAGCATCGATCCCGTTGGGAATGAAATGCAGCCGCTCGAGGTGCCAGCGTTCCCACGCGATCGTCTCGAGATTCCGGCTCGGCACAATTACCTCGGTGTTTCGCAATACCAGCCGCCGGGTCCAGTTGCGGCGCAGCTTCAGGCGACCGGCCTCATCGGCATTGAAGCCGTCTTCGTGGTGTACCACCCGGCCAAACCGCAGGCTGGCCGCGGCGGCCGGCGCCTCGATGGCGCCCCAGTTATAGCTGAGCAGGAGATCGGGGCGGGACGACCGCAGCAGGCTGCGCATGCCCCGCACGCCGCCGGGTGCCGCAGGCCGGTCAACGATCTCGAGCTGCACGTCGGCGGCCAGCGCCGCCGCCCCGGTGCGCCCGTCCAGCGCCACGACCGAGTGACGGATAGCCGGGCCCATGCCGCGCATCAGGCTCACTGCCCGAACCTGCGGTCCGGCAGCGCAGAACGTCGAGAAAACGTGCAGGTAGTGCCAGCTCACCGCCGGCCCGGGTCGTAAACCCTCACCGCGGCGTCGAGAAAGGCGCTGCGGTCCTCGACCGGTTGCCACCCGAGCCTCTCACGGGCGAGCTTGCTGGAAAACGGTGTAGCCAGTGCCCGCGACTTCAGGTCACGATAAGACGGGAACTCCGCCTTGCGTCCGCCGACCCGCTTGACGATCCACTTGCCAATTTCCATCGACTGGCTCAGCCACAGCGGGCGCGGATGAAAGTGCAGCGGGCGGCCGGTCGCCCGGGCCAGCTCGGCGACGACGTCGGCGGCCGTCAGTCCGGTGCTGGCACACAGGTTCAGCGCTTCACCGTCTACGCCGCCTCCGTCCGCCAGGGTGGCGGCTACCAGCGCATCGGCAACGTCGTCGGCCAGTACGAGCGGCAGCGGATGATCGCCGCGCCCCCAGCCGACGCAATGATTGTCGCGCGCCCACAGACCGAGCCCCGAGTGTTGCATCGGCGTGCCCTCACCCACCACGACACCGGGCCGCGCCACGACGAGCGCGAGACCCAGGCGCCCGGCAGTTTCCCGCAACGCCTTTTCAGCCGCAGCCTTGCCACGTGAATAAAGCGGTCTTTGTTCCGGCTCCGGATCCGTATCCCAGCTGTCACCGATTGCGCCGGGCTGGCCGTCGGTACCGGTGTAAAGCGCGGCGATCGACGAAACGTAGACCAGCCGCTCGATGCCGGCAGCGGCACACTGCTCGGCCACCTGCGCCGAACCCCGCACCATGACCGCCTCGACTTCTTCCCAGGTTGCCCCGTTGCCGGTTGCCAGGTGCACACAGCGCTGTGCCCCGCGCAGCGCCTGCTCCATCCCGGCCGCATCGCCGAGACTTGCCCTGATGACCCGTAAACGGCCTGACCGGGCCGCCTCGGTGATCACCGGCGGCAGGCTGTGCAGGCGACGCACGACGCAGGTCACCGGTACATCGCGCTCCAGCAGCCGCGCGACGACCCGGCGGCCGATAAATCCGGTGCCACCGAGCACCACCACCTCACCGGGCCGGGCGTCGCCCGGTTCCGGGATCGGTTTTTCCGGCGCCGGACTGGCGGTCGTATCGCCTGCCACGGCATCCGCCCACTGGGTAACCGACAGCGCGGTGCGCGCGTCGTTGGGCAACTGCCCGCCGTCGCGCAGCGCGCGGTGAAAGGCGGCAATCGAATCACGCATGCTGAGGTAGAAAGGATCGCTGCGGGCGCGCAGTCCCAGCGTCGAGGCCAGCCAGCCGGTGAGATTACGACGGGCGTCGCCGCGCAGCTCACGCCCGCGCCGGGCCCCGGCCAGGTAGCTGTTCCAGAAATCCAGCCACATCGTCTTGCGTTCGCCCGACAACAGGTCGTGACCGAGATCGGCCTCGATAAAGCCGTCGCTGCCGATCACCTGGATCGTATTGCGGGTAAAGGGCTGACCGAAAGCCATGTAGAGCGCCGCGGTGCCGCGTTGCGCGACAAACGAAGTCGCCCAGCGCTCGTGGAAGACCTGTCCCGGGTGCAGCTCGCGGCTCGCCAGCTGGCTGGTTCTCGCGCTCACGACGGCGCCGAGCAGTCGTTCGACAATACTGAGCGGGTGCACCGCCTGTTCGAAAACAATGTTGCGCGGCGCACGAAACATCCAGTGAGAATAGTCGCCCGCATCGAGCTGGCGCAGCGGCACGTTGAGCACGGCTTCGACGTGCTCGACCCGGCCGATCTCGCCGCTGTCGACACGTTCGAGCAGCCGGCGGATGACCGGACGAAAGACATAGTTGTGATTGACCGCCAGCGGAAGCCGGCGTGACTCCGCCAGCTCGGCAAGTGAACGGGCATCGTCGCTGGACAGCGCAATCGGCTTCTCCGCGAATACGCCTACACCGGATTCGAGCAGTTGCCGGGTCAGGCTGACGTGCAGGTCCGGTGGCACCGCGAGGTGGGCCACCTGTACCCCCAGACCGGCCAGCTCCGCCGGATCGGCCACCGCATGGCCCACGGAAAAGCGTTGCGCGGCCTGCTCGGCGCGCGCCCGGCTGATATCACACACGGCGTGGAGTTCGACGCCCCGAGTCTCGGCCAGCGCTTCGAGATGGAAATCGGCGATGTAGCCCGCACCGACAACCGCGACGCGGGTCGGACCATCCAGGCGCAGGGGACCGGGCGTGCCCGCGGCGCTGCCGGCCGCCGGTTTTTCGGTTTCAGTGACTGTCACGCGGCGGAGAATATCACGCCGGCCCGGTAACTTAGCGGCACTGCGGCACAAAAAAGAGACCCCGCACGAGGCGGGGTCTCCGGTGGTTACACGCCGTGGGCCTAGTTACAGCCGTTGGCGCTCGGACCCGGCGGCAGGAAGAAGAAGGACTCCATCCGCTGAAGGTCGAGGAAGTTGACGTTGTTGTCGCCGTTGAAGTCCACGTCGGCGTCGAAGTTCGGATCACCCGCCGAGGTGAAGAACGCGGACTCCAGAACGAACAGGTCGGCGAAGTTCACGATGCAGTCTTCAGGACCGCCGCCGGGACCGGCAACATCGCCGTCACAGGCATTACCGATGTTATCGCCGTTCGAGTCGTACTGACCCGAGTTGGAGACCGCGATGCAGTTGTCGCTGTCATCCGGCACGCCGTCATTATCGCTGTCGGCGCCGCCTGCCAGGACCGGCAACAGGCACCATTCGTTGACCTGACCCAGGTCCGCACCGGCATTGTCCGACGCGAACAGGCGCCAGGTGCCGGCCAGGTCCAGCCCGTTAAAGGCGGACAGTGCCTGGTCCGGAATCGGTCGACCGGCAATGGCTTCCGGACCCGGGCCCGGCGCCACGCAGGCGGTTTCGACGATGTAGTCACCCGAGTCATCGAAGGTGGCATTGACGTCGTCAGCCGAGCAGCCGAAGAACGTTGCAGGCTCACCCGGACGATTCATCAGCACGACGCTGATACCCGAATCGACGTTTTCGAGACGGAACAGCAGGTCACCCACATAGGTATGATCGGCCAGAATCGAGACGTCGAGGTCCAGGATCGTTCCGGCGTCACCGACGAACAGATCCTGGGAGATACCGGCAGAGTCGCCGTCCGGCAGCACCAGCGGAACCGTCGAGCAGATCGTCAGCCCGGTGCTGAAGCTTGACGTGGCCGAGGTGTCGCCATCGCCGCAGATATTGCTGCCGGTCACACGCCAGTAGTAGGTGCTCTCCGTCGACAAGCCTATGGGATTGAAAGTGGTACCGGTCACGGTTGCCGAATCGACGATCGTGCCGAAGCCCGGGTCGTCGGATACTTCGACAAAGTAGGTGTCGGCACCGGTATCGCTCCAGCTCAGCGTCGGCGAGGTTGCCTGGTCGGCGGCACCGTCGAGCGGCGCGAGCAGGGCCGGTGCAGTCGGCACATCGGTGGTCACGCCCACGGTGACGACCGTCTCACGCGGGTCGGCGCCACTGGCCGTGCCGCTGATCGTGACAAAGTTGTTGCCGGCACTTGCGGCAGCGGTCGTCGTCAGCGTTACCGAGGCGCTGCCCGGGGCAGTCGCCGGATTCGGCGTAATCGCGCTGGCGGTAATACCCGCCGGTGCATCAACCGAAAGGGTGACATCACCCGCGAATTCCGAAATCGAACCGACATTAATGGTAATTGGCTCCACCGGACCCGGTGCACAGACCTGCGGATTCGATGGGTTGGCCGACAGCGTAAAGCCCGGCTCACCACAGGCATCGAAACGGAAGTTGGCAATACGGGTCGACCAGGAAGAACTGCTGTTCCATTCACCGGTAAACCAGAAAGTGCAGTCGTCGACCGGGTCGAGGTTCAGCGAGCTGTAGTCGCCGTAGCGGTTCGAGCCGTTGGACGCAGTGCCTTCGACGATGCTGTGCTCGCCGTTAGGCATGGTACCTGCGGCGTCACCGGCCAGGCGGCCGGCATAACGCAGCGACGGGAACTGGGTCGTGCTGGATACGTTGTAGGCGATGGCGATGTTGCTCGCGCCGTCCATCGCGATGCTGCCCATGAAGCGGCTGTCGGTGTCGGGCGAGTAGGTGCCCTCCTGGAACAGTGTCCAGTTGCCGGCACCGGTCTTGCGCAACTCGAACCAGCGGATGCCGCCGCGGTCGGTGCCGTCGACATCAGTGACCAGGTTACCCACCAGGGTCTCGTGGCTGCCGAAATTGCGGTAGACGAGGCGCCACATGATGACTTCACGCAGCGGGTCGAGATCGCTGCCGCCCCCCGGCTGGTCGAAGCAGCTGAACGAGAAGAAGCCACAAAGCTCGGAATCGATGTTCGAAATTGGAATCTGGAACGGGCCGGTGAAGGTGCTGTTCGCCGGCGTCGCAAAATCGACGTCGAATTCCCAGATTTCCAGGTAGTCTTCCGCCGGGTTGGCGGAGCCCGGGTTGTGCGCCTCGTCATCGTTGTGACGCATGAAGATACCCGGCGAACCGAACGGCGGGGCCGCGGGTCCGTCGACATCGGCCGGCTGCAGGGCCTGGAAGCCGAAGGCGCCGAGGTCCGGCGCGGTGAAACGCTGAACCGTGGCAGGGTCGCCGTTCAGCATCGCAACGCGATCGATGGCGTAGGCCGCCGACGAGGTCTCGTTGCTGCTGATGTAATAGGCATCGGGCCAGACCGCGTATTTCGGATAATCCGGGAAACTCGGTGCGGCGATTTCGTAGGCATACCAGCCGCCGGTCACCGGGTTATCGGTCTGCGAGACGTAGATGCACATGCGGTTGCCGCTGCTGGAAAACTCGCTGAGCATCCAGCGGTTGGCCAGCGAATCGTGCAGCGCGATCGGGTCGCCCAGGCCGGCAGCGCAGTTGCCGCCACCGGGCCACAGCGTTTCGAGCGACGTGGGACCGGCGACGATCGAGCCATCGGTCTTGTCATACACCACGTAGCTGGCACCACCGCTCAGGTTGATCATCTGGATGTAGTACTGCGTACCGACATCGCCAACGGTATCAGGCGGGTTAACGCCGCTGAAACCCTGGCCGTTGTAGTTGAGGATCGTCGAGCCAAATACGCGGGAGCTTTCCTGGCCCTTGACCTGGTCCTGGGCGGAGAGCAGCGGATCGGTCTTGGCTGCGCGGGCGCGTGCGGCCGCCTGGGCATCCGGATCCAGCTTGCGTGGCTCAATCTTGCTGCGCTTCGGCACTTCTTTAATGGCTTCGCCGGGCTGCCACCACTTGGCAACGGGCAACGTGCGCAGATCGACATCGATCTTCACGGCTTCAAAGGCCTCGGTGGCCTCGGCACCCCGGTAAACCCTGGGCGCCTGCTTGGCTGACGCATCCATGGACAGCGGCACCTTGCCGCCGCTTTCTTTGGCTATGGAGGTTCCCCCACCGAGCACCAGCAGCGCACAAGCGCTGGACGTGGCGACGGCCCTGATAACTCCCACCAGCTTCGCAGTGCGCGCACGCGCACCGAAGATCGATGTACTCATAGTCTTGTTCCTCAACGGTTCAAGGAGATTGAAACGGTACGGCGGCTTTTCGCCGCTCGCGTTTTAATGCGTTCTTATTATCGCTTTACGATTATAGACAGTTGCCGGCCGCAACGACCACTTAACATTAATCCGGCGCCTGCATCGCGACAATGCCGGCAACGAATTTACTCTGCTTTTATAGTGATATTGCCGCTTTCGCTGGAGACCTTCAGCTCGCGTTCGCCGCCACCCATACGCACCGTCAGTCGCTCTTTGCCGCGATTCTGTCCCGCCCTGACGTCCTCGCCGCGCTCGAAGACCAGCTTGCCCGAGGATTCCGCACGCACGCTCACCGTAGCGTCTTCCGGATCGAGTACGACCACCACGTTGCCCGTCCCGGTATTGATTTCTCCGGACTTTTTCGGCCGGTAGTCGTCGATGAAAGCCTCCACGTTTCCGGAATCGGTGGTCAGCTCGAAATCCCCTTTTGCGCGATAGCTGATGTCGCCACCCCGGGTCGTGGCCGAAACCGAGCCGTTGAAGCCCTTCACCCTCAGTGTGTCGTTCTCGGTGGACAGGACAGCACGGGTGCGCGACGGCAGCAGCACCGTGACATCGACGCGGCCGGCGAACCCGCTGTCGTAATCGCCACCGAATTCAGCCCGGCCGCTGTGTTCATGGTCGATCCTGACCACATAGCCGCCCTGCGCTTCGACGACGTCGATTACCGGCGCCGGGCCGTCAGTAAAAGACTGGATCTGGGCAGAAACGACGAGTTCATCCGTTCCGGTGCGACGGCAACGGATACCGCCATAAGGATTGCGAACAGTCACCGATTCGCCCGCGCGCATCGGGCCATCCCACTTGAAGTTGCTGAGCACGTAGTCGCCGGTGCTGCCGGGATCGGGGGCAGTACGTGCCGCCGGCGGCTCAGCCGCTTCGGTCGGGGGGGATTCGACCGCAGGCGCAGCCGGTTCCGGCGCAGGCTCGCCACAGCCGGCGAGCAGGATCGACACGAAAGAGAAGGCGAGAAGTCGGAAGGCTGGGTTTGGCAATGAATCCATCCTGCGGCAATGGGATCGCCGCATCATAGAAGAAACACGGTTGCACGCCCAGAGAAAAGAGCCGGGAGCTTCCCCGGCAGCCTAAAAACTCGCCTCGAAACCCAGCCCGAGGTTGCGGCCCGGTGCGTCGATGCCCGAACCGTGCTCGCGGTAGCGATGATCCAACAGGTTATCGAGCCGCAGGGACACGCTCAGCCCGTCGTTCAGCCGCCAGCCGGCCGAGATGCCGGCGACCACCCAGCCCGGGGTACCGTTCGGATCGATTCGCGGGTCGCCTTCGTCGCGGTCGCTGAGCCGGTCCTGACCGGCAGCAAAGCGCAGCAAGCCCTCGGTCCACCAGTCACCGGCGCCCTGGTACAACAGCGCCAGCCTGCCGTTAAGCGGCGGTATGCGGTCGGCGGGCTGCTCCAGTCCGCCGGTGTTTTCGTCGCCGCGGGTGTAATTGACCACGCCGCTGAACTCCAGGTGCCCGTCGGCCGACACCAGCCGTCCACCGGCCTCGACGCCCCACAGGTCGACGCTGCCGGCATTCTGCGACTGCACGATATCGCGGCCTGACTCATCGATATCCCCGGTCAGCACCGAGGTAATCTTGTCGCGATAATCCGCCCGCCAGACCAGCGCTTCGCCGATGAAACGTCTGCCGGCAAACTTGAAACCGGCGTCCAGCGTGATCACCTCTTCCGGCTGCAGGTCCGGATTGGCGATGTTGAAGCGGCTGCCGGGCCGGGGTCCGAGCGTGCCCAGGTCGAAAATATTTGGGGCACGAAAACCACGCCCGAGGTTCGTGACCAGTTTGAGCGCCGGGCTGATATCGAGAATGGCGCCGATGTTGCCGGTGAAGTCGTCGACATCGACCTTTGCACCGATCGGCCGGTCTGCTGCCGGCAAATCGACCTGGACGCTGGAATAGCGCATGCCCGCATCCAGCGTCAGCCGGTCGCCCGCAACAAACTGGTCATGAAAGTAGAACGCCTGGCTGTCCATGGTCGACCCGTCCGGAAACCTGCTCCGTACTGCTGCGCTGCTGCCGGTCGAGATATCCGTGGCGGTACGGGAGCTGGCGACGTCGTCGAAATAGGCCTCGGCACCGTAGGCGAGATTGTGCAGACCCGCGGCCTTGGTCAGCTGCAGGCTGAAACCGGCCAGCTCACTCTCGTTGCGCTCGCGGCGCAGTGAATTGCTGCCGGTGTCGCGGGTGCGCCGGTCGTCCCGGACTGACTGAAACCCTGCATGGAGCTCGAGTTCATCGGCCCACTGGCCTGCCCCGCTCCAGCGATAGCGCGCATGGGCAAACAACCGCTCGTTGGGCTCGAAACTGAAAACGGCCGACGCCGGTTCGTCCTGGCCAAAGCCGGCAACCAGTTCGTCATGCCGCGGGGTGCCGGGCTGACGCAGGTACTGGATATCGAACAGCAGCTCGTGATTGTCGCGAGGCAGCAGCCGCAGCGCTGCACGTCCCGCGCGGGCGGTATAGGCCGAGTCCGTAAGCCGGGTGCCATCACCGGCGCGGCGGTCGCCGACATCCTGGTAGGTTCCCGACACCATCCAGGCGCTGCGCTGTCCGCTGCGGTCCACCGACAGGTGCGCGAGCGCCGATTCTTCCGCCGATCCGTAATCGAAAGAAAGCTGGCCGCCGAAGGCCGGCGCGACGCCCAGCTCGGGCAGGCGGCTGACGAGCTGCACGACACCGCCCATCGCATCGGCACCATACAACGAAGGCGACGGACCGCGCACGACCTCGAGCCGCTGCAGGATCTTCGAGTCGACCAGCGCCAGGTACTGGTTTGGTGCGTTACGGAACAGGGCGTTATTCAGTCGCATTCCATCGACCAGGTGCAGGACTTCCGAACCCTTCAGACCCCGGACGATCGGAATACCCTGGCCCGGCGTGGTTTGCTGGACGAATGCACCCGGTATGCCGCGCAACAGGTCCGTGACGACGAGTGGCGCCTGCCGGTCGAGGTCACCGGTATCGACCACGGAAACACCAGGCGCTACGTCGCTGGTCGTCTGCTCGACACGCCCCGCTGTTACCTGCACTTCTTCCAGGCGATCCGGGGCCTCCGAGGCCCCGGCGCTGGCTGCAAGCAGCAGCGAAACAAAACAAAAACGCATCTTCATAGAATTAATAATGAGTGACCGCCAGCCGCAGCCAGCGGCCGATGATAGCGAATCGGGGATTATCGGGCTGTAGGGGAATACCCTCGCCGGCCTCTGGCCGGTCGGGCTATCGCTGATCAGTGAAGACGCGAGAAATGATAAACGCGAACGTCTTCCGCCGCCACGTCGAGGTCTTCAGCGAGCAGTTCCGCAACATCGTCGAGGTTCATCCCGTGCATGGACTGGTGGACCTCGACGACACCTCCCAGTTCCCGGCAGCCGTTGGACGTACCGTTCTGGAGTATGAAGCAGGCGTAGAATTTTGCGGTCATGGCAGCAAGATTGCCGGGCCGGCCCGGCCGCTGCTGTGAGGCAGGCCACAAAACCGGAATTGCGTCGCCGGTGTCGGGTTTTCTTACATCCGGGTGGGCCGGGGCGCAGCAGAAAAAACCCAGATTGTTGATTTAAATGAACTTTCCCGTGTTGGCAGGGTTCTTGCTTTAACTCTCCCGCGTATCGTCCAAATCGTTGCTGAGGTTGGATTCAAGGATAAAAAGAACACAGCAAGGACCTTTCGCGACACAACAAAACAATAGCGGCAACAACAATCCGATAACAATAAGAAATTACTGCCCCGCCCCCCGGCGGGGTTTTTGTTTGCCCGCAGAAAACGGGTCTTTGACCTAGAGCCCGGCCACCATCAGCTGGGGGGTGAGCTCGGCCATCAGTTCCAGCAGGGGCCGCGGCCGCTCGATGCCGTATCCCTGTCCGAAGCTGACGCCGAGCGTGCAAAGGCACTGGCGGATGTCCTCGTTTTCGACAAACTCGGCAATAGTCTCCAGGCCCATTACGTGCCCGATCTGCCTGATTGCCGCAACCATCGATTCCGACACGGGGTCATTGGCAATCTCCCGCACGAACGCTCCATCGATCTTCAGGTAGTCGACCGGCAGAGTTTTCAGGTAGGCAAAGGAGCTCAGCCCGGTTCCGAAATCGTCGAGGGCGAACCGGAAGCCGTGCTCCTTGAGCGCTTCGACGAAGCGGCGCGCCTTTTCCAGCTCCGCCACCGCCGCGGTCTCGGTAATCTCGAAGCAAATGCTCTCGGGCGGAACATCGGCCTGGGCGACCTCGCGGGTAACAAAGTCGAGAAACGCACCGTCACCAATCGACTGACCGGAAAGATTGATCGCCCAGACGTTGCCCGCACGCACCCGTCGGGGCAAGTTGGTGGCCAGCATCTTGAGCGTATTACGAACGACCCAGCGATCGATCGCCGGCATCAGGTTGTAGCGTTCCGCGGCGGGGACGAATTCACTCGGCCCGAGAATCTGCCCGTGCTCGCCTCGCAGGCGCAGCAGTATTTCCTGGTGCGGCACGGCGTCGGGGTCCTGCAGCGGGGCAATGCACTGGCTGTAGAGCAGGAAGCGGTCCTCACGCAGGGCATTGTGCAGGTGACCGACCCACTCCGCCTGCGCCCGCCGGCGCATCAGCATCTGGCTGTCGCGCTCGTAAACCTCGACGCGGTTGCGGCCATTCTGCTTGGCGAGGTTACAGGCAACTTCCGCCGCACCGAGCACGCTGACGATGCTTTCTGACTCCGGTGCCATCGCCGCAACGCCGATACTGACGCTGACGTCGAAGCGGCGCTTGTCCCAGGTGAAACCGTTCTTGCCGATTGACTCACGAATGAGCTCCGCCAGCTCGCGGCCCTGCTCGAGTGTGCAGTCGGCCATCAGGACGCCGAACTGGTCACCACCGGTCCGGGCGACGATGTCGCCGGGCCGCAGCTGGTCGCGAATCTGGCCGGCTACCCGGCGGATGAACTCATCACCTGCATGATGACTGCAGCTGTCGTTGACGAGATGTACGCGGTCGAGGTTGACGTGCATCACGCAATGCTCGATGCGCTTGTAGCGCACGATATACAGCGCGGTTTCGAGGTGATACTCGAACCCGTGACGCGTCATCATGCCGGTCAGGGAATCGTAATTGACCTGGATAATCCTGGCGGCCTTACGTGACATCACCCGGAGCAGCTTGGCGTCACTGGCCCGGAAGTCCGCGCTGTCGTCGCGATTGGCAATAACCAGGATTCCGATCACGCTGCCGTTCTCGTCGAAAATCGGATCCGCCATGAGCTTGCACTGCAGCTCGGGCAGCCGCGGCAGGCCCTGGTCCGCAGCGGGATCGTTCAGAACCACCGTGTCCTTCATGAAAACGACCCGGTCATAGAGCTCGGTCGCCGCTGCCTGCAGCAGCCCCTCCGAGTCAGCCAGCGGATGGGTATTGTTGCCCTGAGAGGTGATCACCTCGCGATCGCTCTTGACCAGCGCGACCATACCGGTGTCCAGGAAGCGCGCAGTATTCTGTACCAGCTTGCGCAGCGCATCCTGACCTTCATCGAAGTACTTGACGTTGTCTTCGGTGATGTAAATGAGGTTGAGCTCTTCGTATCGCTCGCTGAGTTCTGCCGCCATGGCATCGAGCTCGGAGAGAAAACCGGATTCCCCGGCAACACAATCTGCGACCAGGCTCAGGCTTTCTTCGAGATCTGGCGACGTCGGTGCCGGCACCAGCACCACCAGCGAGCCCGCCGCGGGGTCCTCGAAGTCGATTCGCCAGGTACATGCCAGCGTATCGTTACCGAGTTCGACCTGCACCGGGTCGTCACCGCCGGCCCAGTCCGCGACCGACTCGTTGACTTTCGCTACCGCCCGAATACATTCATTGAGATCCGAACAGTCGCTGCTCCAGCGCCTGATACCGGCTGCATCGCAAACCGAAATACCGATAGCGTCCGGCAACAGGCGGCGCATCAGCCGACCGTAGCGTTCGAGATCGAAATCGCGGAATTCGGCGCTCAGCGGATTCGCTCCTCGCCGACAAGCGTATCGGCCATGGAGTCTTTCGCAAAAAACTCGTCGAGCGCCGACAGCAGGCTGCGAATACTGACGGGCTTGTCCAGCACGACAACCCGGTCCATTCGGGCGGTTGCGCTGCGGGCGTTGCCGTCGGCACGCCCGGTCATCAGCACGATGGGCAGGTCCCGGTCGGGAAGCTCACGGCGGGCACGCTGGCACAGCTCGACGCCACTCAGGCCTGACAAGGTGGCGGCAGTCACCAGCACGTCCGGAGACTCGCGGTTAAGCAGTGACCATGCTTCCGCACCATCGCTCGCGGTCCTGACCCGGTAGCCGGAACGGACCAGTGCAAGGCGAAGCATCCGCGCCAGGTACGGCTCGTCCTCGGCAACAATTACTCGTTTCATGCAGCAACATTCGTCGTAGGGAAGCCGAAGTGTGTCACCGCACAAAGCTCGACGCCGTGATCAGTTTCTCAAGTGCAGCGCCGGCAGGTTATGTCGAGCCGGATTATTGTGAAAAGTATCGCCGCAGGAACTCGTCAAACGACAGCGTATCGCTCGCCTCGATCTGTCGCTGACGATCGAGGGATTCACGGGCTTTTTCCTCGAAACGGGCGTGGGGCCCGGCGTTGGGGACAAGTGAAGAGAAATACTCGCGATGGCCTTGCGACATGCGCATGGCAAACTCGAAAAACGATTCGCCGTTGTCGCGCATGTCGCGCAACACCCGGGCAGAGGGGGTCAGCTCCGGATCGGCGACGGCCTGCTCCTGCCGTTCCAGCGCCGTGGAATACGGGCGCCACTCGTCACCCTCGTCCAGGG
This sequence comes from Gammaproteobacteria bacterium, assembly GCA_024638445.1. Classification (GTDB taxonomy): domain Bacteria; phylum Pseudomonadota; class Gammaproteobacteria; order Steroidobacterales; family JABDKV01; genus JABDJB01. Next base: position 42,291 of record JAHEKH010000012.1, read on the forward strand.
CCTCGGCGATGGGCCGCATGCGGTCAAAGATCTCGCGAGCCCACTCGTTCAACGACCGCTCACGGTTGCCGTCCAGCAGCTGCAACCCGGGCTCACGGCCACGCCGGGCCACTTCGAGCTGGTTCCTGTCGATCCGCTCCTGTTCCTCGTCGCCGATCGGCGGGCTTTCCCGCAGCACGCAATAAACCAGCAGCATCTCGACAAATTTCAGCTGATCCTGGTTGACGCCCACCGGATCGAAGGGGCTGACGTCGAGCGCACGAACTTCCACGTATTCGATGCCACCCCGCAGCAGGGCGTGCGATGGCTTTTCTCCGCTCCAGGCCACACGCTTGGGCCGTATCAGGCTGTAGTACTCGTTTTCGATCTGCAGGATATTGGCGTTGAGCTGACGGTACTCGCCGTCGACCACAACCCCGATTTTTTCGTAGTCCGGATGCAGCGTGCCGGTGGCATGGACCAGGCCCTCGACATACTCCTCCAGCTCATTTACGGGGATCTTCAGCGCCGACTGAACCTTGTTCTTGTAGCCGACGTCGCTCATGCGCAGAGTCGTCGCATACTGGCCAAACAGCGTTGATTCGTACTCCTCCAGGCCGGACGGTTCACCCCGCAGGAAGCTGCGGCAGGCGGCCGGCGAGGCGCCAAACAGGTAGAGCGTCAGCCAGCCGAATCGGCGGAAATTTCGCAGCAACCCGAGGTAGGCTGCGGATATCGCGGCGGGGTCATCGGCGTGGAAACCCTCTGCAGCCGCCAGCTCGGCCCAGAACCGGTTGCCCAGGGAGAAATTGAAGTGCACCCCCGCTATTGCCTGCATCAGGCGGCCATAGCGGTAGCCCAGGCCCCGCCGGTAAACGGTTTTCATCATGCCCACGTTCGAGGACCCGTAGCGGGCAATCGGGATGTCCTCGTCGCGACTGACCGAGCACGGCATGCTGGTCGCCCACAGCATTTCGTCGCCGATCTGCTCATAGACAAACTGGTGCAGGTCGACCAGGCACTGGATCACGCCCCAGGTCTGGCGCACCGGCGGTGTGACCAGCTCGACCAGCGCCTCGGAGTAGTCGGTGGTAATCCAGGGATGGGTCAGCGCAGAGCCGAGACCCGCCGGGTGCGGGGTCTGTGCCAGCTGGCCGGCCGGAGTGACACGCAGGCTCTCCTTCTCGATGCCGATCTGGCGGCCCGAGAGTGCGCCCGCGCTGAGCCGGGTCAGCCGCTCCGTCAGCTTTTTGTCGTCCGGGGAGGCCATCACGGAGCCACTATCAACGACCGGGCCGTGGGGCGCAAGTGGGCGAAACCTTGAACCACGTCTCTGTCCGCCCGGCGCCTTTGGGCTAGTCTGTCGCTGTTTCCATAAGCGCCAAACAGAACTGCCCATGCGACTCCGTGCTCTCGCTGCTGTCACCCTCATGGCCCCGGTCACCGCAGGTGCCCAGGACCTCATCGGCCTGCTGACCTCGACCGGTAACGCCCGCTCCTGGGCCACCGTCAGCATCTTGCTGGCGCTGGTCAGCGTCGTGACCTTCCTGGCCCTCCTGGGGGTACGCCGCAATCATGACCAGATGGAAAAGCGTTATTCCGAAATGGAGCGGGAACTGTCCCGCCACCAGAAAACCGAGATGATACTCAAGGAAGCGCACGAGGAACTCGAGCTGCGAGTGCGGGACCGGACCGCCGACCTCGAGATGTCCTACCAGAAGCTCAACGACGTACGCGACTCGCTGAAAGCTGCCAACGATCGCCTGCTCTCGCTGGCGCGCGTCGATGAACTGACCGGCATAGCCAACCGCAGGCAGTTCGACGAGACGCTCGATATCGAAATCAAGCGCAACATCCGCGCCCAGCGGCCGGTCTCGCTGATCATGGCCGAACTCGACTTCTTCAGCAGCTATCGCCGGACCTACGGCCGGGATCGTGCCGATGAGGCGCTAAAGAAAGTAGCCACCGCGATCAGCCGGACCTTCAAGCGGGCACCGGATGTCGTCGCCCGCTACGACGATCAGAGCTTTGGGATCATCCTGCCCGCGACCGAAGTTCGCGATGCCATGCGTTTCGCCGAGCGCATGCGGCAGGTCGTCTATCAGCTTTGTATTCCACACGCTGAATCCGAGGTCGCTGACCGCATGACGGTCAGCGTCGGCATCGCGACCATGCAGCCCGACAAGCTGTACAAGCCCCATGACCTGCTGGCAGCCGGCGCCCGCGCACTGGACGCCGCGCAACAGCACCGCAATACCGTCGAATACGACGCGATCCGCTCCGAGCCTGCCGAAGTCACCTAGACGCCGGGCCCCGGCCCGGCTTCCGCTGCGCCTAAAGGGCGCCCAGCAACCGCAGGATCCAGAAAGCCAGGATCACCCACTGCACCAGGAACAGCGTAAACCGTACCAGCACCGCCGCATGCGCCGTCGATAACAGGTGCACCGAAGATTGTCCTATCCGCGCCGCCAGGAACCACAGCGCCAGCGGATCCGTGACGCCATTGCGGCCCATCACCAGCGCCAGCAGCACGACGACCGCAAACGTCGGCAAATTCTCATAGCAGTTCGCATGCGCGCGGCACAGCCGGTTGGAAAATGCCGAGATATCGCTGCCGTCGGGCAGAAAACCGCCCGCAGCCACATCGGCGCGCCATTGGCCGACATGGTGTTGGACGCACGCAAGCTGGAGAATCTCGCCCGCCGCGCCCGCGACAGCGAAGCCACGGTCACCGACCGCGAGCTGCAACTCGCCATCACCGCCTCGACCAGCGTTTGTGTCGACTGTACGGCGACGCTGCTGACGGACCAGGGCGAAGGACCGCAGTCGGTGTTGCTGGAAATCAATCCGGTCGATCGCACACGTCGGTTGAGCCGCGACGAGCAGCTGCTGAGCCAGAACGAGGTCGCGCGCAATGTCGTGCGTGGTCTTGCGCACGAGATCCGCAATCCGCTCGGTGGTATACGTGGCGCAGCGCAGCTTTTGGAGCGGGAACTGCCCAGCGATGAATTGCGCGAATACACCAGCGTCATTATTGGTGAGGCGGATCGCCTGCAAAGATTGCTGGACAACCTGCTCGGGCCACGCACGTTGCCGGAAGTGGCGCCGGTCAATCTGCACGAGGTGACC
>JAHEKH010000079.1 GCA_024638445.1 Gammaproteobacteria bacterium
GCCCACAGCGTGCAACGCACGCTAACGCGTGCATGGCGGAGGCCCCGAGCGAAGCGAGGGAATAGCCGTGAGCCAAAAGGAAGCTAAAGCGGGGAGCATTTTATGCGACACGCTTTAGACGGCGGCGTCGGCCACCATCAACGCGGCATGTGCCGGCGCGAAGATCAAACGCCTTCCCAGAACCGCACCACATCCCCCTGAGCAGGCCCGGCGATCTCGCCGTCGACCATCACCTGGCGGCCACGAATGACCGTCATCACCGGCCAGCCGGTGACGGTCTTGCCGTGGAAGGGCGTCCAGCCGCATTTGCTGGCGATCTTGTCATCGGTGATGGCTTCTCGGCGCTGCATGTCGACGATCGTGAAGTCCGCGTCGTAGCCGACCGCGATGCGGCCCTTGTCGCGGCAATGTGCAGCGCCGACTGCCTGGTGCTGTTATCCGATGTGGACGGCCTTTACGAATCCGACCCTGCGGTCGATGCCGGTGCGCAGTTGATCGGCGTCGTACAAGAGATTGGTCCGGAACTCGAAGCCATCGCGGGATCCAGCAGCACCGAGTACGGCACTGGCGGCATGATCACCAAGCTTGCCGCCGCCCGGATCTGCATGCCGGCAGGCTGTGCGACGGTGATTGCGAACGGTCACCGGGAAAGGCCGCTGACCGCGATCGAGGACGGCGCACCCTGCACCTGGTTCATTCCGTCGACCACGCCACAGATTGCCCGCAAGCGCTGGATTGCCGGCACCCTCAAGCCCCGCGGCGCCCTGGTGATCGATGCCGGCGCCCGCCGCTCGCTGGCCGGTGGCCGCAGCCTGCTGCCGGTGGGTGTTACCGGTGTCGAGGGCCAGTTCGAACGCGGCGATGCCGTGTTCGTGCGTGGCCCCGACGGCCGTGACCTCGGTCGCGGACTGGTAGCCTATTCCAGCGAGGAAGTCCGGAAGATCAGGGGCCGGCGCAGCGAGGAAACCGCGCGCATCCTCGGTTACAGTGTGCGCGACGAAGTCATTCACCGCGACAACCTCGTACTGGACGACCAGACCCGATGAACAACCCGCAACCCCAAATCGATATCGGCGAAACGATGCTTGCGCTGGGCCGACAGGCCCGCACCGCCGCCACCGCGCTGGCCCGCGCCGGCACCGGGCAAAAGAATCGTGCGCTGTCGGCTGCCGCCGACAGCATCCGTGCATCCTGCGACACGATACTCGCCGCCAACGAACGGGACCTCGCTGCGGCACGCAACAAGGGTTTGTCCGGCGCCATGCTGGACCGGCTGATGCTGGATGCGGATCGCGTTGCTGGCATCGCCGGGAGCATCGGGGAGATCGAGCGATTACCTGATCCGGTCGGCAGCGTGATGGCCGAGTGGTCGCGACCCAACGGCCTGGTCATACGCCGCGTGCGGGTACCGCTCGGCGTGATCGGCATCATTTACGAGAGCCGGCCCAACGTGACCGCCGATGCTGCGGCGCTGTGCCTGAAATCCGGCAACGCGGTAATCCTGCGCGGCGGTTCGGAAAGCTTTCACTCCAGCAGTGCGATTCATGCCTGCATGACCGCCGGGCTGGAAGCCGCCGATCTGCCGGCCACCATCGTGCAGATGGTGCCGACGACCAGCCGCGATGCGGTTGGCGTCCTGCTGTCCAGCATGCAGGAATTTGTCGATGTCATCGTCCCCCGTGGCGGCAAGAACCTGATTGCACGGGTGCAGGCCGATGCCCGGGTTCCGGTGATCGGTCATCTCGAGGGACTGTGTCATGTTTATGTGCACGCCTCGGCGGATCCCGCGATGGCGCGCGATATTGCCCTGAATGCGAAAATGCGACGCACTGGCATCTGCGGTGCCGCCGAAACGCTGTTGATCGATCGCGAATGCCTGGCGACGCACTGGCCGGGCATTGCCGATGCACTGCTCGATGCTGGCTGCGAGCTGCGGGGCGACGCCACGCTGTGCGGGTTCGATTCGCGGGTCAAACCGGCGCAGGCGTCCGACTGGGATACCGAGTATCTCGACGCCATCCTGGCGGTGAAAACCGTCGAAGACGTCGCCGAAGCCATCGATCACATCGCCAGCCACGGTTCGGGACACACCGAGTCGATCGTGGCCAGCGACCCGGTAGCGGTGCAGCGCTTCCAGGCCGAGCTCGACAGCGCCATCCTGCTGCACAATGCCTCGACCCAGTTCGCCGACGGTGGCGAGTTCGGCATGGGCGCCGAAATCGGTATCGCCACCGGGCGCATCCACGCCCGCGGACCGGTCGGCGCCGAGCAGCTGACCAGCTACAAGTACCTCGTCGAAGGCACGGGTCAAACCCGCCCCTGACCAGCTGAAAATCTCCGGCAGCTCTCTCGCGCAATCCCGCAACAGACCCCGAAGGTCGCGGCTCGAGCTGCTTCTACGAATGCGCTTGCGAAGACCTCAGCGAGAGAGTTGTCGGTGCTTTTCTTTGGTGACTAAGTTCCCCCGGAACCAAAGAAAAGTGCCGGCAGATCTCTCGCGCAATCCCGCAACAAGCCCCGGGGATCGCGGCTCGAGCCGCTTCTACGATTGCGCTTGCGAAGAAGAGGCGTAGCGCAACGCTGTTTCAGAGCTGGATGGCGGTCTGCAGTGAAGATGGGTCCGCGTCGAGGGCGTTGGCGTCGATGAGCCGCTCCGGGGCAAACCAGGGTTGCTGTGGTGCCAGGCCCACGGCGTCGCCGACGAACAGAACGGCGGGCGATTCGATCGCGTAACGGGCCGCATTGTCGGCAATGCTGCCGAGCGTGGCGCGCAGCACACGTTGTTGCGGCGTTGTGCCATTTTCGACGATCGCGCAGAGAGTCGACGCAGCACGACCATTGGCCTGCAGCCGCGCCGCAATCTGCGGCAGGCGCCTGACGCTCATGTACAGCGCGAGCGTGTCGCCGCCCCGGGCCAGTGCCGCCCAGTCGGGCTCCGCACCGTCGACCGCGGCATGACCGGTACCCAGCCAGACGGCGTGGGCGGCCGAACGGTGCGTCAGCGGAATCCCCGCATAGGCCGCACAGGCCAACGCCGCGGTGACGCCGGGCACGATCTCGTAATCGAGTCCGGCTTTGCTGAGTGCCTCGACTTCTTCCCCGCCGCGACCGAAGACGAACGGGTCGCCGCCCTTGAGCCGGCAAACGCGCTTGCCCGCCCGCACCGACTCGACCAGCAGCGAGTTAATCCGTTCCTGGGTCCAGGATTCACCGGGCCGCTTGCCGACAAAAACCAGTTCAGCCTCCCGCCGTGCGAACCGCAGGATGTCTTTAGCAACCAACCGGTCGTAAAGCACGACGTCGGCGCGGGCCAGCAGTTCTTTTCCACGCAACGTCATCAGGCCGGCATCGCCGGGTCCGGCTCCCACCAGCCAGGCCTGGCCACGCGCCGCATCGTCCGGTCGCGCCAGTCTTTCAGTCATGCGGCGATGGGCGTCGGCTTCGCGCCCGGCCAGGACATGACCGGCAATCTCGCCGTCGAATACATCCTCCCACAGACGGCGGCGCTGCCGGATCGTGCCGAGCGCCTTCTTCACCTGCGGACGCCAGCGGTGCGCAAAAGCTGCGAGCGCGCCGATCCGCACGGGCAACATCTCCTCGATTTGTGCCTTGATGCGACGGGCGAGCACCGGCGCAGACCCCGCGGTGGATACCGCTACCGTGACATCGCCACGCTGCACGGTCGCCGGCAGGATGAAGCTGCAGTTCTGCAGGTCATCAACGGCGTTACACAAGACCCGGTGCCGGCGGGCAGCGGCCGAAACGGCCGCATTGGTCTGGGGATCAGACGTCGCGGCAATAACCAGCACGGCTTCGGCCACCAGCGTTTCGTCGAATATCTCTTCGACGAAACGCACGCAGCCGACCTCAGCCAGCTGTCGCAAACGGTCATCGACCTGTAATGCGTTGACGACAACCCGGGCGCCGGCCTCGACCAGCTGCGTGGTTTTCCGCCACGCCACTTCGCCCCCGCCCACCACGAGGCAGGGCTGGTCGTTCAGTTCGGCAAAGATCGGTAACAGGGCCAGGGTATCGACTCGTTGACAGTGTCAGTCGACGATAGCCGGCACCTGCGCCGGTGAAAAATAATATGTCCTTCTGCACTTATCACGCGACGGCATAAGCCCGTCCGGCGGGTTGTTCACCCTCGGTATCTGGGCTACGCTCGGACGACGATCAGCTTCGTTCCAGGGCACCCGCCAGCCCCTGCCGCTCCTCCCGGGATATCCTATGACCCTGCAACAGCTCCGTTACCTGGTGGGTATCGTCGACGCCGGCCTCAACATCACCGCGGCGGCAGAGCGTCTCTATACGAGCCAGCCGGGCATCAGCAAGCAGCTCAAGCTGCTCGAGGAAGAGCTGGGTCTGCAGCTGTTTACGCGCAAGGGCCGCTCGCTGGCCGGGATTACTCCGGCAGGCAACGAGGTGATCACCCGGGCGCGGCGCATCCTGCGCGAAACCGACAACATCCGCTCACTGGCCGGCGACCTGGTGGGTGAGCAGACCGGCACGCTGTCGATAGCCACGACCCACACGCAGGCACGCTATGTGTTGCCCGAGATCGTGCGCGATTTCCGCAGCCAGTTTCCCAACGTCAACCTGGAGCTGCACCAGGGGACGTCGGAACAGATCGCCGAACTCGTCGCCGGCGGTCACATCGACCTGGTCATTGCCACCGGGTCACGGGAACTGTTCCCGGAGCTGGTGCTGCTGCCCTGCTATGACTGGGACCGGATCGTGCTGACGCCGCACGGTCACCCCCTGGCCGAACTCGACGGCAAGCTGAAACTGGAACAGCTGGCCGAGTATCCGCTGATCACCTACGTGTTCTCGCTGACCGGGGAATCGTCTTTTCTCAAGGCGTTCGAGGAACACGGACTCGACCCCAACGTGGTGTTCACGGCGCGCGATGCCGACGTCATCAAGACCTACGTGCGCATGGAGCTGGGAATCGGCGTCATCGCCAGCATGGCCTACGACCGCAGCAACGACGGCGAAGACCTGCTCTGTATCGGTGCCGAGGGCCTGTTCCCCCGCTGCACCACCTGGATCGGCTTCCGGCGCGATGCGGTCCTGCGCCGGTACATGATCAAGTTCATTTCCGACTTTGCGCCGCACCTGCACGGCGACCTGGTCACCGAAGCGGCGAACCTGCCCGACCAGGCGGAAGTCGACCAGCTGTTCGAGGAGATCCGTCTGCCGCTGCGCGGCAGTCACTAGCCTCAGGCGGCGTCGGTGTCGCCCAGCTCGCGATCGTGCAGGCCGCACTCGCGCTTGAGCCCGAAGAAACGGGTCTCGTCGAGATCAGTAACTTCAGCCAGTGACCGCGTAGTCTGCATATCCCCGATCGAGACGTAGCCCTGCTCCCATAGCGGGTGATACGGCAGCTCGTGCTCACGCAGGTACTGGTGCACGTCGCGATCGCTCCAGTCGGCAATGGCGTGCACCTTCCAGTAGTTGTCGGACCAGGTGATGAAGCGGGCATTTCGTCGGGTTGCCGACTGGTCGCGACGCAGGCCGGCGAACCAGGTCCCGGCACCGAGTTCGCGCAGCGCGCGTTGCATCGGTTCGACCTTGTTGTCGTGATGATAGGCATCGAGACCCTCAACGCCCTGCAGCCAGCGCTGACCGTAGCGCGCCTCCTGCCAGGCCGGGCTCATCGGGTTGCGATAGATCTGCAGGTTCAGCGACAGCCGCTCGGTGAGTTCATCGACGAAACTGTAGGTTTCGGGAAAATGATAGCCGGTGTCGATGAACACGACCGGGATACCCGGCTGCTGCCGGGTCAACAGGTGCAAAGACACGGCAGACTGTGCGCCAAAGCTGCTGCTCAATACGTGACGGTCCGGCAAATGCGCCAGTGCCCAGGCCACCCGCTCCGCCGGTGTCTTGCGCGCGAGCAGCGCATTGCAGGACTCAAGCGCGGCAGACCGCGAGTCACCGATATCTCGTGCGCACGGCGGTAATGCCCTGACCGCATCAGTCATCCACTATTTCCTCTCGTCGTGTCCAGTTACTGAAACTCTCTCCGGCGGCCCGGCCTGCCGCATAGGCACCGAACCAGCCGTCCAGTTTATCGAGAATCGCCGTCTCGTCCAGACTCTCACTGTGAAGATTGTTGAGGCGTTGCCCCGCCTCGCCGCCACCGAGGAACAGGTTGTAGCGGCCGGGCGCCTTTCCCACCAGCCCGATGTCGGCAAGGTAGGGCCGGGCACAACCGTTGGGGCAGCCGGTCATGCGGATCGTAATATCCTCCCCGCTGAGTTCGTGGCGGCGCAGCAGCGCACCGACCTTATCCATCAGCTCGGGCAGGTAACGCTCCGCCTCGGCCATCGCCAGCCCGCAGGTCGGAAAGGCCACGCAGGCCATGGCGTTGAGTTCGTACGGTTTGAGCGACTGCCACAAGTCGAGCCCGTGCTCGCGCACCAGGGCGTCGATGGCATCGCGTTGCGAGGCCTCGACCGCACCGATGATGACGTTCTGGTTCGGCGTGATACGAAAGTCGCCGGTGTGAACCCGCGCGATTTCCGCCAGCCCGCTGAGCCAGCGCTGACCCTCGCGGTCGACCAGGCGGCCACCGGGCACGAACAGCCCGAGATGCCAGCGTCCGTCGGTGCCAGCCATCCAGCCGTAGCGGTCGCTGTTGGCGGTAAAGGCATATTTCGCCGGCGGCAGCAGCCGGACACCGGCGCGCCGCTCGACCTCTTCGCGGAACCAGTCGATGCCGCGATCGTCAATCGTGTACTTCAGCCGGGCGTGCTTGCGCTCCGTGCGGTCGCCATGCTCGCGCTGTGTCGCGACCACTGCTTTGGCGACGGCAATCACCTGGCTCGGGGTGCAATAGCCGATCACGTCGGCCAGCCGCGGGTAGGTGGCCCGGTCGTTGTGGGTCGCACCCATGCCGCCACCGGCCGTCACGTTGAAACCGACCAGCTTTCCGGAGCGCTCGATGGCGATGAACCCCAGGTCATGGGCGAAGACATCCACATCGTTCAGCGGCGGGATCGCCATGGCCAGCTTGAATTTCCGTGGCAGGTAGGTCTTGCCGTAGAGCGGCTCGTGATCCGGCTGTGACTGTTTTTTCCCGTCCAGCCAGATCTCGTGGTAGGCCCGGGTTTGCGGTGTCAGGTGATCGGACAAGCGCTGCGCCCAGCGCAACGCCGCGGCATGGACTGCCGAAGTCTCCGCGAGTGGTGTGCACATGACGTTGCGGTTAACGTCCCCGCAGGCAGCCAGCGTATCGAGCAGGCTGGCGTTAATGCCCTGCATCGTTGTTTTCAGTTCCCGCTTGATAATGCCGTGAAACTGGAATGCCTGGCGGGTGGTCAGGCGCATCTGCTCGCCGCCATGGCTGCGCGCCAGTTCGTCCATTGCCAGCCACTGTGCCGGTGTGCAGACGCCGCCGGGCACCCGCACGCGGATCATGAAGCTAAAGGCCGGCTCCAGCTTCTGCCGCTGTCTTTCCGCGCGCACGTCGCGATCGTCCTGCTGGTAGATGCCGTGGAACTTGGTCAACTGGGTGTCATCTTCGGCAATCGCACCGGTGACGCCATCGGCCAGGCCCTCGGCAATAGTTCCGCGGAGATAGTTGCTGGCGGCCTTGATGTGCTCGACAGGCGTCAGTGCTTTGGTGTCGCTCGCACTCATCGTCAATAAACGTCCCGCTGGTACCGGCCAGCGTCCTTCAGTTCCCGCAGGTACTGCCCCGCCTCATCGGCATTGACCGCACGATGCGTCTGTATCACCTCGGCCAGCGCGGCGTGAACCGCCGGCGCCATACCCTCGGCATCACCGCAGACGTAGACATGCGCACCCGATTCCAGCCAGTCGTACAGTTCCCTGCCCTGCTCGACCAGCCGGTCCTGCACGTAGATTTTTTCTGCCTGGTCACGTGAGAACGCCACGTCGAGCCGGTCGAGCACGCCCTGCTCCCGGTAGCGCAGCCATTCCTGCTGGTAGAGAAAGTCCGCGTGCTGGTTGCGGTCACCGAAGACCAGCCAGTTCCTGCCCGGTGCGCCGTGCCAGGCGCGATGCTCGATGAATGCGCGGAACGGCGCTACACCGGTCCCCGGACCGATCATCACGATGGCCGCATCGGGATCGGCCGGCAAACGGAAACGATCGTTCTCCTCGACGAACACCGGCACCGTGCCGCGAGCGGCGAGATAGTTTGAAGCCGCGCCCCAGTGCCGGCGACCATGAGCCTCGTAATCGACCCTGCGCACGGTGAGGTGGACTTCGTCCGGGTTGGCATCGGGGCTGGAGGCGATGGAATACAGGCGGGGTGTCAGCCCGCGCAGGCAGTCGACGAAGGCTTGTGGGTCGGCGGGCAGATGCCGCCCGGCGACGATATCGATAACCTGGCGGCGGGACAGCCAGGCACGCAGGTCCGCCCCATTCACGGGCAGCTCGAAATCGCTGACCGCCGCAAAAGCTTTCACGAAAGCCCCCGATGCCACGGTAATTTCCAGTTTCCGGCCGAGTGCATCGGCCAGCGGGGTTTCCTCGCCGCCAACCTTCACCACCGTGTCTGCGGCATAACCGGTCTGCTGCAGCAGTTCCTTCACGAGTTGCGAGGGGTTCTCGGGAATGACGCCCAGCGAATCGCCGGGCAGATAGGAAAGGCCGGAATCTTCCAGAGACAGCTCGAAGTGCCGCACATCCTTGCCCGACTCGCGGGCCGTAATTTTCTGGTTGGTCAGCACTTCCGCCGGAAACGGCGCGCTGCGGCTGTAGCCCGAAGGTACCGCGCGAATCAGCGGCACGGCGGCCCTGGCCGCCTGGGGCGCCGGCTCGAGCCAGGCCACCAGTGCCTCGGACCAGGTGCCGGCGTCGGTTTCAAAATCGAGATCGCAGTCGACCCGGTCGCCGATGCGGGTCGCACCCAGCGCCTCCAGCCGCGCATCGATATCACGCCCGACCTGGCAGAAATCCTCGTAGCTGGAATCACCCAGTGCCAGTACGGAGAACTCCAGGTTATCCAGCTTCGGCGCCGAGTCACCCAGCCAGTATTCAAAGAATGACTCGGTACCGTCCGGCGGATCGCCCAGCCCATGGGTCGCTGCGACCAGTGCTACGCGGCTTTCGCGCTTCAGCTGGCGTGGCTTGTAGCGGGCGATATCCTCGACTTTCACGGCGGCCCCGCGGGCGCGGGCCGAATCGGCGAGCTGCTCGGCGACACGGCGGGCATTACCGGTCTCGCTGGCGAACAATACGGTCAGCGATGCGGCCGCGTCGTCCTGCGGCAACGGGATGGCGGGCGTCTCAGCGGAAACTTCCGGGCTGGCAGCCGCCGCGACGCCGGCCAGGTAGCCGCTCGCCCACAGCAGCTGCCCGGGACTCAGGTCCGCCGCCTGGGCTTCGAGCTGCGCCATTTTTTCAGCGCTCAACAGGGCGGCAACGTCCTGGGCGGCAGTGGCCACGGGCCTCTCCGGAAATGACTGGAGTCTCGAAGATAGGCCCGGCCCGGCGCGCTGTGAACGAGTTATTCGTTATCCCGGCATAACCCCCGGTTATGCCGCTCGCTCAGTTCGACGACAGGGCGGGCTGAGCCGAATACCAGGTCTGACCGAAATCATGGCTGACCAGGTGCAGGCGGCCGAACCCACAGATCGCGTCAATTCGCTCTCCGCCGGGTGACGGGACCGACACTTCGCAGCCAAAGAAATTCATGATCTCGTTTTTGACCCATTCCTGTTCGCCTTTGCGACGGAAGTGCAGCGCCGTTGTATTACCTTCGGTCTGGACGATAAGGCCGGCATCGGTCTCGAATGCCGCAACCATCTTCTTGAGTATCTTCGGCGGCGCCTCGAAAGGCTCCATTTGCCCGGTGGCCCGGTCGATGACGACAACGCGCCCCTTTTTCGACAACAACTTGTAGTCGTGCCCGATGACGTAAGCCCGGCCGCCGGTTACCGAATGCGACACTCTGACCACTCTTTTTTTGCCGACGCTGTAATCAGTCGTGTGTGACCAGCTTTGACCGTTGTCACGGGTGAGGAGAAAGTTGAACTGATTATCCACCAGCACCATGGAATCCGGACCCAGCATGAAGCCGTTGCTGGCCAGAAAGCCGTCGGGTATCGACTGCGCTTCCACTAACCGGTTGCCGCCGGTATGAAACACGCCACCTGCCTGGCTGAAGAACCATTCCGCGTCACCGAGGGTTCCGACATGACCGAGCCGGTCGACGCTGTCATTTTTCAGTATCGTCACCCTGTTTTTGTCCGGTCGCGCCACGATTCCGAGGTCGCCAAAGGCCCAGCCGGACTCTGAAAACAGCACCGGAAGATTGAGATTATTCGAATCCAGTCCCTTTGCCCGAAGCTTGAAACCATCATCGGCATACAGCCCGTAGACAATCTTGCGAATGTCTTTCAGCTTGTCGTTCACAGATTCATGATCCGGCACGATGACATCGTCCGGTGACAGCGTGGCAAAAAGGTCCGGGTAGTACTTCTGCAGGTAACCCTGCTCAGGGCCCGGGTTGCTGAAAGGCAGAATGAAAACCTGCGCGCCATCTTCGTTCGTTTTGCCGGGCTGATGCACCAGGTACAACAGTCCGAGATGGGTGATCTTGCCCGCTTCGACCGTGAATTCACGCTGGATTGGCAGACGGGCGTAGTTAGTGGTGGTTACCGTGGTTCCCATGAAAGAACTGGAGCCGCCGCCGGTTACGCGAGTTACGCTATCCAGCGTGTATTTGCCGGGTTTGAGTTTCTCGATGAAGAACCCATCATGGGCGCTGCTGTTCTTGCCAGGCGAAAGAGCCACGGTCGCGTTGTTCCATTGAGTTGGCCCCAGCTGCAACACGACCAGCCCATGCCGGTCCAGGGAGTCCGGCAATTTTTTGAGCTTGACCTTGGCAGCCTGCGCCATGGGGGCCGCCAGCGTTAAAACAAAACCCAGGATAATCAGAGCCTGGCAAGTCAGTCCGGACCGCGAAAAACGCATTCCACTCTCCCAAGTGGGTTGAATGCGAAAAGTATCCCCGGACTCTGCCTGTTTCGGGTGTGACCGAGGCCACACTGTCACCGACGCAGACTTGTCATAAGATTCTGGAAACAGTAAACCGGTGCTTCAGCGGCGGTGGGCCACCTCGTCGAGGCGGCGAATCAAGCCCACCAGGTCGACCCGGCCGTCGCGGTTAGTTTGCACCGCCAGGGTCGTACCGCTGTCCAGAACGTGAGCGACATGTGTGCGGTATCCGGACCACAGTCCCCCGTGACTGAACCAGCTGCGGTCGTCGGCCACGAACATCCCGAAACCGTAGTAAAAGCCTGAAGACTCCGGCTCCCGCCAGCCTGCGTTCAGCATTTTTTCCAATGAGGCCTCACTCACCACACGGCCTTCCGCGAGCGCCGCGTAGAACTCGACCAGCATGGTCGGGGTGGTGACCAGCCCGCCGCCGGTCCACTCAGAGCTGGGGTCGAGCTTCATGCGCCCGTCTTTCCTGAGAGTGCTGGCGCCACCGGTATAGCCGGGTACGATGCCCGTCAAAACGGACTGATCCTGGGGCCGGGCCTGGTCGAGGTTCAACGGATCGAGTATTCGTTCCTGCAGCAAATCGTAATAGGTGTCTCCCGTCGCCGCCTCGATGACCCGGCCGAGCACCAGGTAGCCGACATCCGAATAGCGATAGCCCTCGCCGGCCGGAAAATAAGCCTTGCGCCGTTTACCGAAACGGATCAGCTCTTCCGGTGTGTAGCTGGCGCTGCCATGACGCAAAACCCGGCCGGTCATCGACAGCAGGAAACGCGGCGTTCCCGGATAGTCACCTAACCCTGACGAATGCGACAGGAGATGGCCCACCTGCATCGTGTCGGCATTCGGCAGGCGACGGTACCAGTCGTGTTCACCGAGCCACTTGGATACGGGATCGTCCAGTGCCAGGTGGCCATCCTCGACCAGCTGCATCGTCAACGCGGCCACGAAGGTCTTGCCGGTGCTACCGCCCGGCATTCCGACGTCGTTATCGAGTGGGGTGCCGGCCTCGACATTTCCCAATCCCACCGCGGCACGCACCAGCCGGCCGCCGGCATAGCGCACTGCCGCCCGCAGGCCGGGCATTTTCATTTCGATCCGCTCTGCTTCCAGGAACTCCGCCAGTTCCGCCTCGTCCAGGGCAAATGTCGACGAAGTCAGAAAAACAGCGAGCAAAGCCAGCCACCGGATCATCGTCTCGCTCCTTACACAACTTCCGGGTTCGACCATGCCTCGCACCTGTTTATTAGTCCAGCCTCGGGCGGAACGGACCTGAGCAAACCACGCCAGCAACTGGATTTTTGGATGCTGATGCATTGCAGCGACTTAGATACATGGCACAACCGCGCTGCAGCATCTGAATGCACCCAATTCGCGCTGGCAAGACCATTCTATTCAACTATGTTTATTAGTACGTGTTGCATGAAAGCGTAACCAGCGCATTCATCGTCATCAATTTAAAAGCGCAATAAAGACAACTCGCGTCGGGTGCTTGTTCGATCTGACAACCACCCGCTTTATCGATAGGGAGTGTCCGCGAGCTCGTTTCAAACGCCATCGATGCGGGTGCATCGATGGCGACAGGGGGGTTTGTAATGAGGAAATCATTAATGCGGCCAGCCGCACTGCTGCAGTTCATTCTGCTCTGCATACCATTTACCGGTGGCGTCATGGCACAGGTTGCCGACCGCGGCACCGGGCTGGACATAAACGAAGTCTGGGTCGACCAGGACATCAACCGGCTGATCATCATCGGCAATGGCTTCAACCTCGGCGGCGGGCCGTTTGCCTACCTCGGCACAGTGGGTCAACTGAACCTGACCTTCACGAACGCGAGTCTGATCGTCGCGGATCTTCCGGCGAACCTGGAGACCGGCAGCTATGAATTGACCGTGGCCATTGGGCCGGCTGCGAACCAGCGGGCCTCGCTGGACGTCGCAATCGGTGCCGTCGGACCCCAGGGCCCTACGGGTGCTGACGGTCCACCCGGACCCGAAGGTCCGCCCGGACCGCCCGGCGCAGACGGCTTGCCCGGACCCGAAGGCCCGCCCGGACCGCCAGGCGCAGACGGCTTGCCCGGACCCGAAGGCCCGCCCGGACCGCCAGGCGCAGACGGCTTGCCCGGACCCGAAGGCCCGCCGGGACCGCCCGGCGCAGACGGCTTGCCCGGACCCGAAGGCCCGCCGGGACCGCCC
Source organism: Gammaproteobacteria bacterium (assembly GCA_024638445.1). Taxonomy (GTDB): domain Bacteria; phylum Pseudomonadota; class Gammaproteobacteria; order Steroidobacterales; family JABDKV01; genus JABDJB01. The sequence goes on from JAHEKH010000079.1 coordinate 13,179, forward strand.
GGCGCAGACGGCGTGCCCGGACCCGAAGGCCCGCCCGGACCGCCAGGCGCAGACGGCTTGCCCGGACCCGAAGGCCCGCCGGGACCGCCCGGCGCAGACGGCGTGCCCGGACCCGAAGGCCCGCCCGGACCGCCAGG
>JAHEKH010000013.1:0-24537 GCA_024638445.1 Gammaproteobacteria bacterium
GGCGGTTGTCCGCCATGACCTCGTAGGGCCCGTGACGGCCATCGTAGTAGCCCATCCGGTTCAGCCATTTCGGGTCGCCGCCATTGTCACTGAGCAGCAGGATGAGCGTGTCGTCGAGCATGCCGCCGGCATCGAGCGCATCGACCACCTGGCCGACAGCCTCGTCCATGTGGGACACCATTGCCGCGTAGAGTCTCCGGTCGGGGTGAGCGATGTGGGCGTTCAGTTCCAGGTAACGCGCCGGCGCCTGTAGCGGGTAGTGCGGTGCGCTGAAAGTAATGTTGAGAAATAACGGACCGGGTGTGCCAGGTTCCGGCGTCTCAGTCCTGTCCGCGGTGTTGCGTGAGACGGACCTGGCGATGACCTGTAGTGCCTCAGCGGCAATCAGGTCCGTCATGTGGCCGTCGGCTTCGATAAACGCATCGTTCCGGAAAAGACTCGCCACACCATGATGATCTTCGTGCGTTTCGTGGTCGAGTTGCCCGTGCAGAAATCCGAACGCCCGCTGATAGCCGTACTGCAGCGGCCCGGTGTCAAGCGTTCTCCCGAGGTGCCATTTCCCGGCTAACGCAGTGAAATAGCCGGCGTCCTGCAGTATCGCCGGAAGTGTCCGCAGACCCGGCGGCAGCGCGGCGTCGCCAAAATTATGCTGTAACGAACGCATGCCCAGGCGGGCCGGATTGATGCCCGATTCAAAGGCCGCCCGGGTGGCCGCGCACCAGGGAAACACGTAAAACGATTCGAGCCGCAGGCTCCGGCTGGCGAGGCGGTCGATATTCGGCGTGTGAATTTCCGATCCGTGATAGCCGACATCATTCCAGCCCAGGTCGTCGGCCATGAAAATCACGATATTGGGCGGACCCGCCAGCGCCGGCGCGGAAACCAGGAACAGGAGCAGTGCGCGCAGCGTCATCTCAGCAACGGAACAGCATTGACAGGTCGATCGCGCGTACGTTCTTGGTGAGACCGCCCACCGATATGTAATCGACCCCGGTCGCTGCGATCTCCCGGATGGTCTCGAGGCTGACATTGCCGGAGGCTTCGAGCCGGACCGTGTGGGCATGGCCCCGGTTTATTCCGACCGCCCGACGCATGTCCGCGTTGCTGAAGTTGTCGAGCATTACGACATCGGGGTTGGCGTCCAGCGCTACAATGAGCTGGTCCAGCGATTCTATTTCGACTTCTATCGGCACCTGGGCGCCCTGTGAGCGGGCCGCGCCAATGGCTTCTGCGATTCCACCGCTGCTGCGGATGTGGTTTTCCTTGATCAGGATGGCGTCATACAACCCCATGCGGTGGTTGTTGCAGCCGCCGCAGCGAACCGCATATTTCTGCGCCACCCGCAGTCCCGGTATGGTCTTGCGCGTATCCAGGACCCTGGCGCCGGTGCCGTCTACGGCCTCGGCATAGCGCGCGGCGAGCGTTGCCGTTCCCGACAGCAGCTGCAGGAAATTGAGCGCTGTCCGTTCGGCGGTGAGGATGGAGCGGGCATCGCCCTCGATCTCGCACAGCGTCTCACCGGCGCCCTCGGTCCGTTCGCCGTCAGCGCGCTCCCAGGCGATGGAAACCCGGTCGTCGACCTGGCGGAAGGTTTCCTCGAACCAGGCGGAGCCACTGATTACCGCCGGCTCGCGGGCAATGACCCGGGCCTGGGCCGGCGTATCCGGAGCAATGAGGCGAGCGGTCAGGTCGCCATGCCCGAGGTCTTCGGAGAGGGCGGCGCGTACGTTCTCGCGAATCGCGGTATTCAGTTCATCCATGACGCGGGATTATACGGTCGCCCGGTGATTATCGGTTAAACGGCAGGTTGCCGTCCGGCCCGGTGGTATACTTTGCGGCTGTTTTCCGAGGGCCCTGCACGTGATATCGAGGTTCATCATCGTGGCTGCTGTCCTGGCGCTGGCGACGGGTTGCACCGCCCTGGCGGTGGGCGGCAGCGCAAGCTATCCGTCTGGCGGCACGGCCGCCGGTGACGACGGCAGGATAACCGCGACCGTGCGTGGCCAGCTGTCTCGCAGTGAACTGGTCGACGTTCGCCGGGTCTATGTCGTTACCCGTGATGGCGTTGTCACGCTGGAGGGCAGAGTGGGCACCGCCGAGGGTCGCGAGCAGGCCGGTCAGCTGGCCGCGGAGACCGGTGGGGTCAGAGAAGTCATCAACAAACTGGAGGTCGTGCCGACTGGCGGCTGAATTATGGATCAGGTAATTATCGATCGTATCAAGACTACCCTGGCGGACAATCCTGTTGTCCTGTTTATGAAGGGGACACCGGATTTCCCGATGTGCGGGTTTTCGGCCCAGTCAGTGGCCGCACTGCGGGCGCTGGGAGCGGACTTCCAGCACATCAATATTCTCGAAGACCCGGAAATGCGTGAGGCGCTCAAGTCCTACTCGAGCTGGCCCACGTATCCGCAGCTGTACGTCAAGGGCGAACTGATCGGCGGCTGTGACATCACCATCGAGATGTACAACACCGGCGAACTCAAGCAGGTGATTGAGGCTGCCGCCTAGCAACGCGGCGGCAGGTAACGGATCGCACGAGCGCTTTCCAGGCGCGATTCCGATTGCGTGCCCGCTGTCGCGGCTGGAAGCCGCTCCTCGCAGGGTCGCAGTTGGGATCAATGTCGCGGGAGCGGCCCATAGGCGCGATCCCGATTACGGCTGGTGCCGGATCCAGTTTTCGTAGACGGGTTTGAAGCGGTTCACGATCGCGCAGAACAATTCAGCGGTCTTGAACGCGTCGTACTTGGCCGAATGCGCCTCGTTGGCGTCGAAATCCAGTCCCGCCGCCGCCAGCGCGCGCGCCAGCACCGTCTGCCCCAGCGCCACGCCGGCCAGCGTGGCGGTGTCAAAGCTGCTGAACGGATGAAACGGGTTGCGCTTGATCCCGCAGCGTTCGACCGCCGCGTTGAGGAAGTTCAGATCGAAGAACGCATTGTGCCCGACGAGTATGGCGCGGTTACACTCCGTCGCGCGCAGCTCACGCCTGACTTCGCGAAAAACCCGGGTCAGCGCGTCGCGTTCGTCGATCGCGGGGCGCAGCGGGTGATTGGGATCGAAACCGATGATCTCCACCGAGGCGGGTTCGATGTTGGATCCCTCGAACGGCTTCACGTGAAAGCGAAACACCTCGGACGGCTCGATGTCGCCGCCGTCGTTGATCTTCAACGTAACGGCGGCTATTTCCAGTAACGCATCCGTTACTGCATTGAAGCCACCGGTCTCGACGTCAACGACGATTGGCAGGAAACCGCGAAAACGGCCTGCGATTGGCTGCGTGTCTTCAGGCATCTTCGATCTGCCATTTCAGCTGGCTGCCCGCGCGGAAGGGAACCAGCGTGTCGACACCGAAATCATAGCTGGCCGGCACGGTCCAGTCTTCCCGTATCAGCCTGATCTTTAGCGTGTTGCGCGGCAGCCGGTAAAAATCGGGACCATGAAACGACGCGAATGCCTCCAGCCGGTCGAGGGCGCCGGCGGCATGAAAGACCTCCGCGTACAGCTCAATCGCCGCATGGGCCGAATAGACTCCCGCGCAGCCGCAGGCAGACTCTTTCTCGCTGCGTGCATGCGGCGCGCTGTCGGTACCGAGAAAGAACCGCGAATCGCCACCGGTTGCAGCCTCGATCAGCAGTTTGCGGTCGTTGCGCGACTTGAGCACCGGGATGCAGTAGTTGTGCGGTCGCAGTCCGCCGGCGAGCAGGTCGTTGCGTGTCAGCATGAGGTGCTGCGGCGTGATCGTTGCGGCCACGTGGCTGTCCTGCTCGCTGACGAAACGCACGGCTTCCGAGCTCGTAATGTGTTCGAAGACGATGCGCAGGTCAGGCAGCTGCTCACGCAGGGGCAGCAGGATCCGGTCGATAAACACGGCTTCGCGGTCGAAGACATCGATACGCGGATCGGTTACCTCGCCGTGTACCAGCAACGGCAGGTCCCGGCGAGTCATGCGTTCCAGCACCCGGCTGATCTTGCGGATGTCCGTGACGCCGGCATCGGAGTTGGTCGTAGCGCCGGCGGGGTAGAGCTTGCAGGCAACAACGTGAGTGCTGTCAGCCGCGCGGTCGATGTCATCCTGGCTGGTGGCATCGGTCAGGTAGAGCGTCATTAGCGGATTGAAGTCGCTTCCTTCGGGCAGTGCCGCGAGGATGCGGTCGCGGTAGGCCAGCGCGGCGGCCGTGTCGCGGACCGGGGGCGCCAGGTTTGGCATCACGATGGCGCGGCCGAACCGCTGCGCGGTGTGTGGCAGCACGGCCTGCATACGCGCGCCGTCACGCAGGTGCAGGTGCCAGTCGTCCGGCAGCGTGAGGTCTACGGCGGGCGTCACGCCAGGTTATCCAGCAGCGCCTGTTCTTCCAGCAGGTTCAGACTGAAGCGTACGCCAAACCCGGTAACGTCGGTTGCAATATGACCGAGCCCCCCGCTGTATCGTCCCGCCGACAGATCGATGTGGATCCAGGGCACCGTACCTGCGAAACGGCTGAGAAACCTCGCGGCGAGGATATGATCGCCGGTACCGTCGATGGTGCATTGCTTGATGTCAGCGATATCGCTGGATAACAAGGTGTCGTAATCGTCGTCCATCGGGAATGGCCAGACGCGTTCGCCGCTGGCGGCACCGGCGTCGATCAGCAGCGGATTGAGCCGCGAGACATTACTGAAGGCACCGCTGTAGCGGGTTGTCAGCGCGCCTACACAGGCGCCTGTCAGGGTGGCAAAGTCAATCATCGCCGCAGGCCGCTTCTTCGCCGCCATCGCCAGCGTGTCTGCAAGGACCATCCGGCCTTCCGCATCCGTGTGAATCACCTGGATCGTGGTGCCATCGCCGGCGGTAACGACATCCATCGGCTTGTAGGCATCGCGGCTCACGAGGTTTTCGCTGATCGCCAGCCAGCAGTCGACATTTCCCGGGTGCCCGGTTCGCGTGAGAGCGAGCAGAACGCCGAGGGCAACCGCGCTGCCCTGCATGTCGTCATGCATGTTCTGCATATGACGTGCCGCCTTAAGGTTGGCACCGCCGGTGTCGAAACAGATGCCTTTACCAACGAGCGCGAGATCAGGCCGGTTCGTTTCGGCCGGCCGGTAACGCAGGTGGGCTATACCGGCGTTTTTGTCGCCGGCCTGCGCCACGGCGAGAAAGGCGCCCGCCTTGTGACGCTTCAGCGCCTTTAGGTCGAGGAACGCAAACTCCCAGGCGTTTTCTGCCGCCAGCTCCTCGATCGCGCCGCGATAGGCGGCGGCATCGAGCTGGTTGGGCGGCAGGCTCGTCAGCCAGCGTGCCAGGTGGTTGCCCTCGTTTTCAGCGCGCAGCCTCTGCAGGTCGGCCTCGCCGTCGCCGAACAGCCGGATCGTGCGCAGTCGTCGCGCCGGTGTGGGTTTGCTCTTGTGGCTGGGCAGCGGGGATCCTGCAGCCAGCGCAGCCGCGGCGGCCGCGCCGGCCATTGCATCGGCGTCGGCACCATCGAAGCCGGCCACCAGGATGCCCAGCCGGGATGGATTAGACCCCAGGGTCCACGCGACGTGTTTTCGCGCCAGCTCCAGGCGCTTGAAGGGCGTTGCGTCAGCGGGTACCAAAACGACGCTGATGCCGGTTTGAGCACGATTTGCCAGTCGCGTTGCCGCTGCCGGCATGGATTGCTTGTTGCCTATCCGTCTCTGCAGGCGCAACAGCGCCTCTCCGGCCGGGAGCTTTTTCCAGCCGGCAGGACGCAGCGATTCCGGCGCAAAAATAGCCACGTGGTCGAGTTGGCCCAGCTTTTCTCGTGTCAGGCGGGCGGTGCTGCGAGAAATCGACAGCCGCAGCTTGCCAGGTAGGAGGTCTGTCATCGTGCCCTTTCTTGACCGGTTATGCCTAAAGGTCGGATTATTGCTGCCTGGCGGACCGGACGAGTCCTGCGGCGAGCCCGGTGGCATCGTAGCAGGACGACCTGGTGAATTCACGCTTCCAGACCGGCTAAAACGGACTGCAGGGAGAACTATGTCGTCGCATTCCACCAATGACCAGGATCCACTGGAAACTCACGAGTGGATCGAATCCATTGAATCGGTCATGCGAACGCAGGGGGCTGACCGGGCACGGTTCCTTGTTGACCAGGTCATGGACCACATGCGCCGGGCCGGGGCAGACATGCCGTACGGTGCCAACACGGCCTATCTCAACACCATTCCGGCCGAGCAGCAGCCCGTTTATCCGGGCAACGAAGCGCTCGAAAAACGCATCGCCGCGTATATCCGCTGGAATGCGATGGCGATGGTGGTCCAGGCGAACCGCGAGAGTTCGGAGTATGGCGGGCACATCGCCAGCTATGCGTCGGCGTCGACACTTTACGAAGTGGGCTTCAATCATTTCTGGCGTGGCGCCGAGGGCACCCACCGCGGAGACATGCTGTTTATCCAGGGTCATTCCTCGCCGGGTATCTACGCACGTTCGTTCCTGGAGGGCCGGCTGAGCGAGGAGCAGTTGCGGGGGTTTCGGCGCGAAGTCGGTGGCGGCGGATTGTCGTCCTACCCGCACCCCTGGCTGATGCCCGACTACTGGCAGTTCCCGACCGTGTCGATGGGACTCGGGCCGATGATGGCGATCATGCAGGCGCGCTTCACCCGCTACATGGAGCATCGTGGTCTCGTCGAGCCTTCTGATCGCCGTGTCTGGTGCTTCCTCGGCGACGGCGAAATGGATGAACCGGAATCGCTCGGCGCAATCGACGTCCCGGTGCGCGAAAACCTGAACAACCTGATCTTCGTGATCAACTGCAACCTGCAGCGGCTCGATGGGCCGGTGCGTGGCAACGGCAAGATCATCCAGGAACTGGAGGCCATTTTCCGCGGCGCCGGCTGGAATGTGCTCAAGGTGCTGTGGGGCTCCCGCTGGGACCCGCTGCTGCAGCGGGATTCGCAGGGCATCCTGCAGCGACGGATGGAAGAAGCCGTCGACGGTGAATACCAGGCCTTCAAGTCCAGGGACGGGGCGTTTGTACGCGAACACTTTTTTGGCAAGTATCCCGAACTGGCCGAGATGGTGTCGGGAATGAGCGACGACGAAATCTGGCGTCTCAACCGTGGTGGTCATGATGCTCACAAGGTCTATACCGCTTACGATGCCGCTGTTCGTAACACCGAGGGTCCCACGGTCATCCTGGCGAAGACCGTAAAGGGGTTCGGTATGGGCAAGGCCGGCGAAGGGCAGATGACCGCCCACCAGGCGAAGAAGCTCGACCTCGATGCCCTGCGTGGATTCCGGGATCGTTTCGATATTCCGGTTCCGGACGAGCAGTTGGAGAACGTGCCGTTTTGTCACCTGCCCGAAAACAGCAATGAAGCGCATTACCTGAAAGAGCGCCGCGAGTCGCTGAGCGGCCCGCTGCCCATTCGTATCTCGAAGTCACCGGTGCTGAAAGCACCGCCGCTGAGCGCATTCGAGACCCAGCTGAAAAGCAGCGGCACGCGTGAAATCTCGACCACAATGGCGCTGGTGAGGATCATCACGTCGTTACTCCGCGACAAGGAAATCGGCAAGCACCTCGTGCCGATCGTGCCCGACGAGGCACGCACCTTCGGGATGGAAGGCCTGTTTCGCCAGATTGGCATCTACTCGTCCAAGGGCCAGCTCTATACACCGGCCGATGCCGACCAGCTGATGTATTACCGCGAGGACAAGAAAGGCCAGATCCTGCAGGAAGGCATTAACGAAGCGGGCGCTTTCTGCTCCTGGATTGCTGCCGGCACTTCCTATGCCAACCATGGCGTGGGGATGATCCCGTTTTATATTTTCTACTCGATGTTCGGATTCCAGCGTATCGGCGATTTCGCCTGGGCGGCCGGCGACATGCAGGCGCGCGGATTCCTGATCGGCGGCACGGCCGGACGGACTACGCTTGCCGGCGAGGGGCTGCAGCACCAGGACGGCCACAGCCTGCTGGCGGCATCGACCATTCCCAACTGCGTGGCCTACGATCCGACCTACGCCTACGAGCTGGCGGTCATTGTGCGCGATGGCCTGCTGCGTATGTTCGAGCAGCAGGAAAATATCTACTACTACATCACCTGCATGAACGAGAACTACACCCACCCGGCCATGCCCGAGGGAGCCGAGGAGGGCATCCTGCGCGGGATGTACAAGCTGCGCGAGGGCGGCCGCGGCCGCGTTCGCGTGCAGCTGCTGGGTGCCGGGACGATTCTCCGCGAGGTGATCGCGGCCGCCGAACTCCTCGAGGCGCATTTCGATGTGCCCGCAGACGTGTGGAGCGTAACCAGCTTCAACCGGCTGCGGCGCGAGGGACTGTCGGCCGAGCGCTGGAACCGGCTGCACCCGGGCGACTCGCCGCGCCGCTGCTGGGCGGAAGTCTGCCTCGATGGTGTCGAGGGGCCGTTCGTTGCGGCAACGGACTACATGAAGCTCGTTGCCGACCAGATTCGGCCCTGGGTGCCCGGCAACTATGTCACCCTGGGAACAGACGGCTATGGGCGCAGTGACGGTCGCGAGGCATTACGCAGTCACTTCGAAGTGGATCGCAATCACATCCTGGTGACGGCGCTGCGGTCGCTGGCGGATGCCGGGCAGATCGAGATGAGCGCGGTCAAGAAAGCGATGCGTAAGTATGGCGTCGATCCCGACAGCCCCAACCCGGTGGGCCTCTAGTGGCCTCTCGCGAGATAAAGGTTCCCGATATCGGCGACTTCGAGGGTGTCGAAATCATCGAAGTCCTGGTTAGCGCCGGTGACACGGTCGAAGCCGAAGACTCGCTGATTACGCTGGAAACCGAGAAGGCGACCATGGATGTGCCGGCGCCATTTGGCGGCACGATCAGCGAAGTCCGCGTCAGCGTTGGCGACAAGGTCTCCGAGGGCGATGTCATTGTCCTCGCCGAAGCCGCAGGAGAAGCCGATAACGCGGCTGAGGGCTCCGCGGCAGCGGCGGATGCGGGCAAGACCGAAGCCGGGCCTGTCGAGCGGGTCGTCGAGGTTCCGGACATTGGCGATTTCACCGACGTGGAAATCATCGAGGTGCATGTAGCGGCCGGCGCCCGGCTCGATGCCGAGACTCCTCTGATCACGCTGGAAACCGACAAGGCGGCGATGGACGTGCCCGCGCCGGCGGCCGGCACCGTGACAGAAATGCACGTAGCGGTCGGCGACAAGGTGTCGATGGGTGACCGGATCCTGACGATGAACGCGGAGCCGTCAGCCGCCGCGGAGGAACCGGCGCCGCCGTCGAAATCAGCCAGTGCGCCTTCGACGGCACCACCGGAAGTGGTCCGGCAGCCAGCGCCCAAAGCGCCGCAGGTCGGTTTGCCCCCCATCGACGAATCCGGTTTCGCGGCAGCCCATGCCGGGCCCTCGGTCAGACGTTTTGCGCGTGAACTCGGCGTCGATCTCGGTCGGGTCAGCGGCAGCGGCCGCAAGGGCCGGGTAACCCGCGACGACGTTACCGCCTTCGTCAAAGCGGTGATGAGTGGCGCACTGCCGGGAGCGGCTTCGGGTCCCGCGCTGCCCGAGGTGCCGGTCGTCGATTTCGCGAAGTTTGGCGAAATCGAGACCCGCAAGCTCACCCGCATTCAGAAAATTTCCGGGCCAAGGTTGCACGCCAGCTGGGTCAACCTGCCGCATGTTACGCAGCACGATGAAGCGGATATCACGGACCTGGAAGCCCGGCGCAAGGAACTCAAGGCGGCGGCGATGGAGCAGGGCGCCCGGCTCACGCCACTGGCTTTCTTCGTCAAGGCCTGCGTCAGGGCGCTGGAAGAGTTTCCTGCATTCAATACCTCGCTCGACCCCGACGGCGAGCACCTGGTCTACAAGAAATATTTTCATATCGGTTTCGCCGCAGACACACCAAACGGGCTGGTGGTGCCGGTCATTCGCGACGCGAACAGCAAGGGTGTGCTTGAGATTGCCAGGGAGCTTGGCGAGATGGCAGCTCAGGCCCGTGAAGGCAAGCTGCCCGGTTCGGCGATGCAGGGCGGGTGTTTCACGATTTCCAGCCTTGGCGGAATTGGCGGCACTGCGTTTACGCCGATTATCAACGCGCCCGAGGTGGCCATTCTCGGAATTTCGCGTTCCCGCATGCAGCCGGTCTGGCGTGATGGCGAATTTCAGCCGCGACTCATGGTTCCGCTGTCGCTCTCGTACGACCACCGGGTTATCGATGGCGCGGCGGCTGCTCGTTTCACGACGTTTCTCGGCCAGGTCCTCGCCGACGCCGAATCGCTGATTCCCGAAAGCCTCAAATGAGTACTACGGTTTCGGTCAGGGTTCCCGATATTGGTGACTTCACCAATGTCGATGTTATCGAGGTTCACGTTGCCGCGGGCGATTCGGTCAGTGTCGAAGATCCGCTCATCACGCTGGAGACCGACAAGGCGGCGATGGACGTACCCTCACCTTATTCAGGAACGGTACGTGAGCTCAGCATTGCGGTCGGCGACAAGGCATCCGAGGACACGCTCATTTGCCTGCTCGAAACCTCGGATGAAGTCGAGAAGACACAGGAACAGCCCGCCATGCCGTCCGCAGATTCCCCACCGGAGTCGGCTGATGTGCCGACACCTGCTACCGCTCCGATTGCGGCAAGTGGTTATGACGGACCGGTCGACCTGCGTACCCAGCTCGTTGCGCTGGGTGCCGGAGTAGGGGGTTATGCCGCTGCGTTCCGTGCCGCCGATCTCGGGATGCAGGTCACGCTCGTCGATCGCTGGCCGACACTCGGTGGCGTCTGTCTCAATGTGGGCTGTATTCCGTCCAAGGCCTACCTGCACGCGGCAAAGGTAATTGACGAGGCCGCCGGGATGGCCGACCACGGCATCGAGTTTGGCAAGCCGGAAATTGACGTCAACCGGCTGCGCGAGTGGAAAGACAGCGTCGTCGGCCGGCTGACGGGTGGCCTGGCGGGACTGGCGCGCAAGCGCAAGGTGGAGGTCATCCAGGGAGACGCCCGTTTTGTATCGCCTCACCACCTGGAAATTGAAACGGCCGACGGGACTAAAGTGCTGGAGTTCGAGCAGTGCGTCATTGCGGCCGGTTCGGAGCCGGCACGCCTGCCGTTTCAGCCGGACGACGAGCGCATCCTGGACTCGACGTCCGCGCTGGAGCTGGACGGGAGTCCCGAGTCCATGCTGGTCGTCGGTGGCGGCATCATCGGGCTGGAAATGGCGACCGTTTACGCGGCACTGGGCGTTCGGATCAGTATTGTCGAGTTGACCGACAAGCTCATTCCCGAATGCGACCAGGATCTCGTTCGCCCGTTGCGAAAACGCGTCGAGCCGCACTACGACAACATCTGGCTCAGTACAGGTGTAACGGGTATGAGCGCGACCGATGCCGGGATTGAGGTGAGTTTCGACGGCAAGGATGCGCCGGAGAAGGCGGTGTTTGACCGGGTTCTCGTTTCGATCGGGCGGCGGCCCAACGGTGGCCTGATCAACGCCGAAGCCGCCGGCGTCGCGGTTGACGAGCGTGGCTTCATATCGGTCGACAAGGCAATGCGGACCAATGTTCCGCACATTTTTGCGGTCGGCGACATCGTCGGCCAGCCCATGCTGGCGCACAAGGGCAGCCACCAGGGGCAGGTTGCCGCCGAGGTAGCCGCCGGTCACAAGGCGGCTTTCGATGCGCGGGTCATTCCTTCGGTTGCCTACACCGATCCTGAGATTGCCTGGGTCGGCGTGACTGAAATTGAGGCGAAGGAGAAGGGCATCGCCTACGGCAAAGGAGCCTTTCCCTGGGCCGCGAGCGGCCGCTCGCTGGGCATGGGGCGCGAAGAGGGTATGACCAAGCTGTTGTTCGACGAAGACTCCGGGCGGGTCATCGGTGCCGGTATCGTCGGTCCGCACGCCGGTGATCTCATCTCCGAGTGTGCACTGGCCATCGAGATGGGATGTGACGCGGAGGACATCGGCCTGACCGTGCATCCCCATCCCACCCTGTCGGAATCCGTGATGATGGCAGCAGAGATGTTCTCCGGAACGATCGTCGATCTGTACGCGCCGAAGAAAAAGAAAAAGTAGCCGCCGTCATGCTGCGCGCGCTTGCAGTTCTGATCCTGCTTGCCCTCGGCGGTTGCGAGCCCCGTGGCGACAGCGAGAACTGTTGCACCGTGACGCTGGACGTGACCGTGCCGGAGGAAACCCCGACCGTCTATCTCGCGGCGAGCCTGGTCGAACTGGGTCCGTGGAAACCCGACGGTCTGGCGCTGGAGGGCGATGGCATACAGCGACGGGCCAGCGTGTCCGTTCCGGCCGGAACGACGCTGGAGTACAAGTTCACGCTGGGCAGCTGGGACCGCACCGCGCTGAGCGAGTCGGGCACCGAGATGGACAACTTTCGACTCGAGGTACGCGGCGATCGTCGCCAGGCGCATGCCCTGACCGGGTTCCGGAAAGACCCGCTCGACTATCTGGCTGACTGGCGGGAATCCGGGATTCACGGGTCACTGGTCTACTGGCCAGACGTCGAATCCGAATTCCTCGAGTATCCCCGCCATGTAACCGTGTGGCTACCCGACGGCTACGAATCGGGAACGCAGCGTTACCCGGTGCTGTACATGACCGACGGGCAAAACCTGTTTGACCCGCGAATTGCCAACACCGGTATCGACTGGGGTGTCGATGAGTCGATTACCCGATTGGCGGAGGCCGGCAGGATACGGCCACCGATCGTGGTTGCTGCCTGGAGCAGCGCCAGCCGGGTCACGGATTACTCACCCTGGCACGATGCCCCGTCATACGCGCGTTTCCTGATCGCAGAGATCAAGCCACGTGTTGACCGAGAGTTTCGCACTCTCGATGGACCGGGTAATACTTTCGCCATGGGTTCGTCAATGGGCGGGCTGCTTTCTTTTTACCTGGTGAGTGAGCATTCGCGGGTTTTCGGTGCCTGTGGCTGCCTGTCCAGCCATTTTCCATTCTCCGCGAAGATGGCGGCGAACTGGCGCGGCGAAAAGACGGGCAGGCCCGATGCGACGCCGTATATCCTGCGGGATATCAAGTCAGGGCGCACGGTGCCCCCGCAGACCCGCTATTGGTTCGACTACGGCGGCAAGGGCCTCGATGCCAGCTATGGTCCGACCCATCGCGCGGTTCGACGCTGGCTGCGGTCGCAGGGACTGGTCGAAGAGCGCGATTTCGTCGTTCGGCGTTATCCCGGGGCCGACCACAATGAGGCGGCCTGGCGCGCCAGGCTCGATGACCCGATGGAATACCTGTTCGGGCTAGCCGACCAGGGGCAGCAATAACAGCACTGCAACTGCCGTCAGCGTGCTGGTCACGATTACGTCGCCAGTGACGACGCCGTCAACGGTGGCCCGGCGAGTCACCGCGGCTACGACTGTATCGACCGCGGTTACCAGCTTTGCCAGACCGCCCAACAGCAAAATCGCCAATAGCCCGGCCAGCACTGCAGGTGCAAGTATGCCTGGAGGCGTTGGGTTGCCTGCCAGCCAGGCCCAGGCCAGAGATATGCCGGCGAGCGCCAGCGGCAGTGCAAGCAACAGGAAGGCTCTGGGCGCACCGAACCTGGCGAGCAACGTCATTTCTTCTACCTCGTCGTCCGGCTTTCGGTCAGATATCGAGATGACCATCAACAAGGCAAACAGCACAACGCCAATACGGTAGGCCCAGCCGGCAACCCCGTGTTTCTCGGTCGTCTTAAGCGCCGGGTTTCGCAGCGCCCGCCGCTGTGAGCGGTCGTGCGCCACGATGTCGACCTGGTTGCCATAGCCGATGAAGACAGTGCCGTCGGGACTGGCGGCCGCTGCGGAGACAGCGGTCAGGTCGTGACGGCGACGTGGTTTTATAAAGCGGGTCGCACCGTCTTCGAGGCGGGTTACCGTCGTCCGGAAACGATCGTGACTGCCACAGTTCAGGACCAGAAGGCCAGCCGACGAAAATGGATCGCAGCGCAGGCGGCTCTCGCCCAGGTTACGCCGCGGTGGCGGTGATTGCTGTAGCTGCGCAAAGTCCATTCGGCTTCGGACACCACTGCGGGTGTCGATGAGCAGGGCTTCATGGTCGTCGGCAAGGACCACGGTTTCGCCGTCGACAGCGATGAGACGCAGAGTTTCGCCGACCCGGTGAATCTCGATGGTTTCGTCTCTCCGGTGAGTCCACACGCCCTCGCTGGTCTGCGCCGCAACGAGTAAGCCATCGGTCGACCAGGCAGGCTGGCCGACCAGGGCAGGCGCGCCGAGCTCCTGCAGCCAGCCATGGCCAAACGCATAGCGGAACAGGCGCCGGGTAGTTCGGTCGTAAATCAAGGCCTGCCCGGGGCCGGGATATACCCGCAGCCGCGGGCGGGGTTTTGCATAGGGCAGACTGAGGTCTTCGACTGTGTCGCCCGCACCCCAGTCCAGCAAACTGATTTGTGAATCGGCTGTAGTGGCCAGCAGCCACGGGCGCTCTGCATCGACTGCGTGCAGCTGCAGGCCGTAACGATGAGGAATCTCGGCGAGCACGCGTCCGCCGGCCAGTTCGATTACCTGGGTTGCCGAGGTTTGCGACACCAGGACCCTGCCCGTGCCGGGTGTCAGGCGTGGCTGCTCAGTGCCGGCAATCACCCGGTAGTCTTCACCATCCGGCAATGACCAGCTGTGTAGTCTTCCCGCCCGGTCCACGAGGTTGAGCCGCCCGGAGGAGACATCGAGGATCTGGATTCCCGCCGGTGTCGCAGGCGGTAAGCTGTGCGACAGCTGCAGCCGCAGTTCGGCGGTAACGAGCACGACGATTCCAGCGGCGAGTACCAGCCAGTGAGTCGGTTGCATCGTGGTTTTGCCGGGCATGGCCGCGATTATGCGGCGAGGGAGGGTGGCGGAATGTGACCTGTGTCACCGAGTTACTGGTGAAAGGCGTCGACCCGGGCCGAGCGCTGCCGGTGAACCTTGATGGTGCGTTCAACCGCTTCGACCAGGGCCCGGTTTCGGAAAGGCTTGGCAATAAAGCCTGCCTGGCTGAACGTCTCCGGATCTTCGAGCGCTTCTTCTGCCGCGTAACCCGACATGAGGAGAACTGCCGGACTGTGCCCGAGCTCGCGCAGCTGGTTGGCCAGGGCTATGCCGGTCATTCCCGGCATTACGACATCGGACAACAGCAGATCAAACTGAATGCGGCCGGCAAGCTGCAACGCCTCGTTGGCATTGGCGGCGTCATGCACACGGTAGCCACTGCTGCGCAGGGTGTCGGCAACAACGCTGCGCACCTGTGAGTCGTCGTCGACAAGCAGTACCGTGGAATCACCGGCTGCCGCCGGGTCTTCGGACTGTGATTCGACACCTGTCGCGGGCTCTTCGCAGCGGGGGAAACGGATGGTGAACCGGGTGCCCTGGCCGGGTTCGGTAGCCACCGCTATCGAGGCGTTGCTCTGCTTGACGATGCCGTAGACGGTCGCCAGCCCCAGGCCGGTCCCACGGCCGGGTGGCTTGGTCGTAAAGAAGGGTTCAAAGATGTGCTCGGTAACTTCCGCGCTCATACCCGTTCCGGTATCGGTTACGGTCAGCTCCACACAATCACCCGATGGCTCATCCGGTCCGGCCTGCCCGACGTGCAATGCCCGTGTCTGGATCGTAAGCGAGCCGCCGTCCGGCATGGCATCGGCAGCGTTCGCGGCGAGGTTCAGCAAAACCTGGCCCATCTGGCTTTCGTCGACCTTGATGAACCCGGCCTCCGGATCCAGGTCCAGCCTCAGGTCGATGTTCTCCTTGATCCCGGGCCGGATCAGGCCGCGTGCATTGCGCACCACTTCATTCACATCGAGGGTGCGGGGGTTGAGAACCTGCTGGCGGCTGAATGCCAGCAGTTGCGACGTGAGATTAGCCGCCATTTCGCCGGATTTTCGGATCTCGAGCAGCTCTTCACGAATCGGCGAGCTCTTCTCGAGCTGGCTGAGAACGAGGTCGGAGTAGCCAATCACCGCCGTAAGCAGGTTGTTGAAATCATGGGCTACTCCGCTGACCAGGGTACCGATGCTTTCCAGTCGTTGAGCCTGGTTCAGCCGGGTCTCGATACGGCGCCTTTCGGCGGCTTCGGCACGCAGTTCGATCAGGGCGGTCTGGGTCGCAATGGCGCTCCACCGGCGAATAATGACCATGATCAGCGAAAGCAGGGTGGCCGGCAGCATGATTGACAGGTAGTTGAGAAACAGCTCTGGCGTCAGCGTGGGCCAGACGACCAGGATGCCCGCACCGACTACCAGCGCGAGAGAGGCCGCCAGCCAGCGCAACGACAACATGAACGTGCCGTAACCGATCATGATGATCGGCAGGTAAATCAGGTGTATCGCTTCGTCAAGGAAATAATAGGCGATCAGTACGTTGGCGAGGGCGAGTGAACCGATCGCGAATCCCAGGAAGTTGATCCTGTCGATCGGAAACCTGCCGTTGCGCAGCAAGAGGAATATCCCAAGGTACAGGAATGCCGAAACGACGTCGGTGATTTCGACGGCAGCGAGCCACCCCTGGCGCCCTTCCATGAAGCCGATGATTGCCAGGACCAGGAAGACCAGCGAGAGTCCCGCGCACAGCGGTCCCAGCGATTGGGCAACGATCCGGTCAAAGACCGGCTGCATATCGAATTCGCTGCCCGGCTCGACCGCCTGCCAGGGGCGTAGCCGCCGGTCGGTATAGTGGATATCGTCAAGCGGATGGCCGCCGCCGGCGAACAACCTGCTCAGCCATCCCCTGGTCCCGTCGTTCGACGGCGTGTCCCCAGCGCCTGTGTTCACCATCTCACCCAGCCCTCATCACCCGCGATTATACGGGTTAGGGCCGGCGTTCATGCTGCATGGATCGATGAATCGGGTTGAATGTCGGGGTAAATCTCGTCGAGCGGCACGGACTTTCCATCCTCGCCGACGATACGGCAGTGCATGCGCCGCAGCCGGCGTGGCTCACTGACGCCGCAGGAATGTCCGATGACGCCAACTTCGTACATCATGTTCTTTGCATACTGGGCTACCCGTACGGCCTTGTCTTCCGGGTCCAGCCCCTGCTGCAGTCGCCGGTCGTGAGTGGTGATACCGGTTGGGCAGGTGTTCTTATTACACTGCATCGCCTGGATGCAACCCAGCGCAAACATGAAGCCACGAGCCGAGACGACAAAATCGGCACCGGCGCACAGGGCCCAGGCGACCTGCGCTGGAGTAACGAGCTTGCCGCTGGCGATAATCGGTATCCGCTCATCGAGACCGTGACGGTTCACGATATCGACGACCATCGGCAGGCTCTCGCGTATCGGCAACCCCATGAAATCGATCAGGCTCATCGGCGCCGCGCCGGTGCCGCCGTCGGCGCTATCTACCGTAATAAAGTCGGGCGCGCTTTCCACGCCCCGGCGCTTGATTTCCTCGCACAGCGATTCCAGCCAGCCGTAGGCGCCGATGACCGCCTTGAACCCTGTCGGCTTACCGGTCACGCGCCGGACCCTGTCGACGAGGTCCAGCAGGTCCTCTGTGCTGTCGACCTCGACATGGCGGTTCGGACTGATGGAGTCCTTGCCTTCAGGGATTCCGCGAATAGCGGCAATTTCCGCATTGACCTTCCCACCGGGCAGGATCCCGCCCTTGCCGGGCTTGGCACCCTGGCTGAGCTTGATCTCGAACATCCGCACCTGCTCGTGCGCGGCCACCTTACGCAGCTTGTCGTCGGACAGGTTTCCGCTGTCGTCGCGTACGCCATATTTCGCCGTACCGATCTGGAAAACCACGTCACAGCCGCCTTCGAGATGCACCGGCGCCAGCCCACCCTCGCCGGTGTTGAGCCAGATATTCGCTTTGGCCGCTCCGTTCGATAACGCCTGTACCGCCGGTGTCGATAACGCGCCGTAGCTCATGGCCGAAATATTGAAAAACGACGGCGCGTTATAAGGTTCGTTGCAGTAGGGCCCGATAACCCGGCTTGTGGGCGCAACCGCGTCGGAGTCGAGCGTCGGGTAAGGGCAGTTGACAAAGATAATGCTGCCCACCGGCTTCATATCGCGTGTGGAGCCAAAAGCCACGGTATTGTCGACGTTCTTCGCCGCCCGGTAGACCCATGAGCGTTCCGCGCGGTTGAAAGGCATCTCTTCCCGGTCCAGGGCAAAGAAATACTGGCGGAAAAATTCGCCGAGATGTTCGAACCAGTAACGGAACCGGCCAATAACGGGAAAATTCCGTCGGATGGCGTGCTTTTTCTGGGTCCGGTCGATGATGTACAGCACTACCACCGCGGCAAGTCCCAGGCCGACGGCAAATACAAACAGACCTGCCATTACCTGCAGGACTGTCATCAGGAAATCCATTGACTGCATGATGGCGCTCCCGCCGGTTAGTGCCCCGGCATTTTATCGGCAAACAGGGCTAAAACTGCAGCTATTCGCGCAACCGGCGCGTGAGCAGGTGGTCGATACTGACGCGTCCGGCTCCCGTGAAAAACAGGGCGAGCAGCATCACGAAATAGGTAACCGCCCACTCGACGCCGCTGTTCGAAACGATAAAGTTGCCTTTTTCCGTCAACCAGTCGTAGTTACCGTTGTCGCGCAGGATGTCCTTTGCCCGGCTCAGGCGTTGCGCTGCCTCCGCCGCATCGCCAGCTTCGATCCCCAGGGTGTACTTGCTTGCGAACGGGCTGCCGGGATCGTGCACGGCCTGCCAGCCGTGCTCCCAGTGTACGGTGGCCATGGCCACGATCATCGTGACCATCAGCGGCACAGCGATCCAGCGGGTTGCCAGTCCGGCCAGCAGCAGCACGGCGCCACCCACTTCGGCGGCGGTGGCCAGGAAAGCCATCAGCCAGGGCAGCGGCAGGCCGAGGCTATTCCCGAACCAGCTCACGATGTTGTCAAAGCCGCTTACTTTGTTCATGCCTGCGACCCAGAATACCGGGACCAGGTAAAGCCGCAACGCCAGCGGACCGAGCCAGTCGATCTTCTTTGTCCAGCCCAATGCGCTGTCACTCAGTTCAGCGACGGTCGATACGATTGACATGATCTGGCCCCCCAGCCCTGCTTATTGCTTCAGCGTTCCCAGCACTACGTCGTGTCGATGCAGGCGTTCGAGGATGTCGCGCCCGGCCTCGACGACGGCATTGCTGTCGGTGTGACCGATTTCAGCGGCGACCTGTTCCAGCAGCTCGCGGCCGGTCCGGCCTTCCTCGCGCTCGATCAGTTCGATGAGCCGTGCAGTGACGGCATTGATCTCGAGGAAACCAATTTCGTCTTCCTGGTTGCGGTACACGACGAGAAATGTCGCGTCGCCCTCGGGTTCGTCCGGCTGAAAATCGGGACCGATCCGGTGAACCGGGTAGGAATAGGCCAGGGACCAGCAGACCGGCGAAATAACGGGCACGCCATCGACCAGGTCCCCGCGGGGATCGATTCGCCCGGTGTCCGGCTCGTCTTCGAGGATGGCGATCGCCAGCTCCGACCATTCATAGTGTGCGAGCTCCAGCATGAACGCCGGCTCGTCCTCGGCGAGCTCGTGCTCTTCCTGGAGATAGCGGATGAACTCCTGAGGCATTTCCAGGAAAAGTGGTGTATGTGATTGATGATTCTTGAAATAGTCGCGTAATAGACGATGCCACTGGGCGTCGGACAGCACCTTGCGGAGAATGGGAAAAGTGCCGGCCAACAGGCTCTGCACGTTGTTGTAGAACAGCTCCCGGTAGATCGCCAGGCGCCGGTCTTCAATGCCCTGCGGCGGCGGCGCGTGCTCAGGGTCGCGAATGTGTGCCGCGAACTCGTACTGCAGCGCCTGGAACCCGGGCTTATCCGGCATGGCTCGTCTCCACCTCGATGTCCGGGGCATCATCACCCGTCTTGCGTGGCCGCTCCTGCAGCGCCCGAATCACATCGACCTCGCGCAGCAGCTCGGGCAGCGGCGGGATGTTGAAGTCACGTTCCAGCAGCGTCGGGATGACACCAAAAGTCTCATAGGCGGTGTCCAGCAGTTCCCACACCGGGTCGCACACATCCGAACCGTGGGTATCGACCCGCAGGTCCTCCGCCTCCACGTAGTGCCCGGCAACGTGGACATACATGATCCGGTCGCCGGGCAGCGCCTTGAGGAACGCCTCCGCATCGTAGTCATGGTTGATGCTGTTGACGTAAATGTTGTTGACGTCGAGTAACAGGTCGCAGTCGGCCTGCTCGAGTACACCGCACAGGAAATCAATCTCGTCCAGCTCCTGTCCCGGCGCCGCGTAATATGACACGTTCTCGACCGCAATTCGCCGTTCCAGGATCTCCTGGGTGCGGCGAATGCGATCCGCCACGTAGTCGACCGCATCCCCGGTAAACGGGATCGGCATGAGGTCGTAGAGGTGGCCATCATCCGTGCAGTAACTCAGATGCTCGCTGTATCCCCGTATCTGGTGATCGTCCAGGAACCCCTTCAGCCGGAGAATAAACTCCTCGTCGAGCGCTGCCGGCCCCCCCAGCGACAGCGACAGGCCGTGGCTAAGGAAGGGGAAACGTTCAGTGAAATAGCGGAATTTTCGCCCGAGTGCGCCGCCGACGCCGATCCAGTTTTCCGGCGCTACCTCGAGGAAATCGACCTGTTCGGGCGGCTCCTCACGCAGTGGCGTGAGCATCGTGCGTCTCAGACCCAGTCCGGCGCCCCTGACCGGGTAGTTTCGTTCTTCCATCTTGGCTCCAGTTGGACGGCCAGAAACCGTCTGCCCTAGCAGACCGGCCATGGCAGGATTCTATTACAAGCCAGCCAGCCGGCGTACCGCGTCGAGATAAGCGACCTCGTCCGGTGCCGTCCCCTCGCGTTGCGCCTCGACCAGCGTCTCCGCCAGGCAATCGAGCATCAGGTGCTCCGCGCGGTGGGGGTCGCCTTCACGCAGGCACAGCGCCCGCCAGGCGGCGGCGATACCGGGCGGACGGTCAATGCTGACCTGCTCGCGAATTGCGATATGCATACCCATGTGCAGAAAGGGATTGGTCTTGCCGCGTTCGACCGTGTAGTCCTCTTCGATACGCCCTGTGCGGAGTATCTCGTGGTATTCCGGGTGTTCGGCAATTACTGCTGCAATCACTTCCTCCATTGGCGACATCGGTTCGTTTCGGCTCGCCTTCCCGAAGGCTGCAACGAAAACCTTGCGCATCGCATCGCGGTCGCCGTAGAGCATCAGGTGGTCTTCCGCCGATATTCGCACAGGTCGGCAATCGGGCAGTCAGGACAATCCGGTTTCCGGGCCTTGCAGACGTAGCGGCCGTGCAGGATCAGCCA
Source organism: Gammaproteobacteria bacterium (assembly GCA_024638445.1). Taxonomy (GTDB): domain Bacteria; phylum Pseudomonadota; class Gammaproteobacteria; order Steroidobacterales; family JABDKV01; genus JABDJB01. The sequence continues at coordinate 21,190 of JAHEKH010000013.1, forward strand.
GTGGTGGCAGTTGTAGCGAAATTCTTCGGGCACGAGTCGCAGCAGTCGCCTTTCCACCTCCAGTGGCGTCTTGCCTGGCGCTATACCGGTGCGGTTCGATACCCGGAAGATGTGGGTATCCACCGCAATCGTAGGATGACCGAAGGCGGTATTCAGCACGACGTTCGCGGTTTTCCGGCCGACGCCAGGCAGCGCCTCGAGTGCCTTGCGGTCCTCGGGCACCTCACCGTCGTGTTCTTCCAGCAGGATCCGGCAGGTTGCTATGACGTTCTTCGCCTTGGAATTGTATAAACCAATGGTCTTGATATAGCGCTTGAGACCGTCGACCCCCAGGTCGAGAATTGACTGTGGGGTATCAGCCACACCGAAAAGCCGGCGGGTTGCCTTGTTCACGCTCACGTCCGTTGCCTGCGCCGACAGTATGACGGCCACGAGCAACTCGAACGGCGTGTCGTATTCCAGCTCCGTGGTTGGATCGGGATTGGCGGCCCGCAGACGGCTGAAAATCTCGGTGCGTTTTTTCCGGTTCAACTTTCAGCCGGTCCGGCGACCGTGATGGGTGCCTTTCGTGCGCCGAGGGCATTCTGTAGTGCGATCAACAGCCCGACGGTGAGAAAGGCACCGGCCGGCAGTGCAGCCACCAGGAAGCCGCCATCAAACACCCGCAGTCCCAGTGACCCGGCGGCGCTGCCGAAAAGCCGGTCGGCTCCAGCGAACAGGGTGCCCTGGCCTGCAACTTCCCGAATCGCACCAACGGCAATCAGTGCCGCCGCGAAGCCGATGCCGGTCAGCAGGCCGTCCGCAGCAGCACGCAGCGGGTCGTGCTTCGAGGCGAACACTTCCGCGCGCGCCAGGATGGCGCAGTTGGTGGCAATCAGAGGCACAAATATTCCCAGCGACCGGTGCAGGTCAAAAAACCGCGCGCGCATGTAGAGATCCACGACGGTAACGAGGGAGGCAATGACGACGAGAAAAATAGCGATCCGGGTTTCCGGCCGCAGCAGCGGCCGCAGCAGCGAAGCAATGACATTCGACAGCAGCAAAACCACCGTTGTCGCAATCCCCAGGCCGAGTCCATCAACCAGCGTCGTTGTGACCGCCAGCAGGGGACAGAGCCCCAGCAGCTGGACGAAACCGGCGTTGTTACGCCACAGGGCGTTGCTCGCTATGTCGGAATAGGGCGTCATGATGCCGCGGGAGAATCCTGCGCGAACAGCTCGTCGCGATTGGCTGAAAAGTATAGCAAAGCGTTGCGTACCGCCTTGACAACGGCACGCGGTGTAATCGTGGCACCGGTAAACTGGTCGAACACGCCGCCGTCTTTTTGTACCGCCCAGCCCGGTTCGGGTGGGTTAGCCAGCGAGCGACCGGTGAAACCGAATATCCAGTCGGATTCCCCGCCTTCGATTTGATCACCCAGTCCCGCTGTTTCACGATGCTCGCTGACCCGGACACCGGCAACGGAGCCGTCAAAATTGATTCCGACCAGGAGTTCGATGGCGCCGCTGTAGCCCCGCGGTGCCACTACGCGAAAAATTACGGCGACCGGCTGGCCGTCGCGACGGGCGCGGTAGACGGTGACCGGTTCCCCGGTCCCCAGCAGTTCGGGATCCAGTGCCGTCGTCGTATCGTCGAACAGGTCGTTGTCGTAACGTGCCGGCGGCACGATCTCGTTGAGCGCGCGTAGCCGGAAGTTGCGTTCGTTGATTGCAATATCATCGGCGGTGCTGCGCCACGCCAGCGTCAGGCTGGCCGCGGCAACCAGTGCCAGCGCTGCCAGGCCGGCTACCGAGATGAGTTGCCGGCTAGTCATCGCGGCCTCCGTAGGGCGTCGGGATAGTGAAGTAATCGATGGCCGGAACCGCTGCGTTCATCAAAAGGACCGCAAAGGCCACGCCATCCGGATAGGCGCCAAAGGTGCGAATGAAGTAAACGAGTACGCCGATACCGAGCCCGTAAATCAGCCGTCCCCGGATGCTGGTGGCCGCCGAGACCGGGTCAGTGGCAATAAAAAACGCACCCAGCATCGCGGCGCCGCTGGTCAGGTGAAAAAACGGTGAGGGATAGCGGTCGGCGTCGACAAAATAGAAAAGCGTGGCCATCAGCCCGAGACCGGCCAGCACCGCCACCGGGATATGCCAGCGAATCACGCCACGCGCGAGCATGTAGACTCCGCCCGCCGCGACGGCCAGGTTGATCCACAGCCAGGCGCCGACTACCGCGCTGTCCATCATGGGGTCCGCGGCGATTTCGCTCATCGTCATCGCCCGCGTCAACTCGGACTGCACGCGGTCCAGCGGGGTTGCCGAGGTAATCGCGTCCCAGTCGAGCCCGGCTGGCGGACTGCCCCCGAATATGGCGCCCAGCGTGCCGCCCAGGCCCAGCGATTCGCCCATGCCACGCGGGGCGACCCAGAGGTCAGCCAGGGGCGTTGGAAACGCTACGAGCAGAAGTACGTACCCGGCCATGGCCGGGTTGAAGGGGTTGAAGCCCAGCCCGCCATAGAGGTGCTTGGCGAAGACAATCGCGAAAACCGTGCCGATTGCCGTGACATACCACGGCGTCAGGGCGGGCAGGGCGAAGGCCAGCAGGACCGCGGTGACGACCGCACTGTAGTCGCCAAGATACAGGGCGATATTGCGGCCCCTGATCTTCAGCAGCGCCGCTTCGGCGGCAAGTGCGACGACGCAGGCAATGACCAGGTTGACCACCAGGCCGGCGCCGAAGAACCAGGTGTAGACCGCAACGGCCGGAATCATCGCCAGCAGGACGTCGCGCATCACAGCCGGAACCGGGCGCGAACCGATGATGTGCGGTGCGGGTTCGACCTCGAACTTCATGATGCCGGGCTGTCGGATTCGCTGCTTTCGCGTGCTTCGACGCGTTGCATGACTTCGTCGATCACTTTGCGGCGCGCGTGGATATCTGCGGCTGCCGCCGCCTGGCGTTTTTTCTCCGCCAATCGCTCGGCGCGGCGCTCCTGCTCGGTCGCCAGCCGAAGCCGGCGGCTCTCGTAACGCTCGCGGGCCAGGCGGGCGCGGGCCCGGTCGGCATCGCGTACGGCAATCTCGGCCTTGGCAAACCGGAAATGCTGCGCCAGCCTGATGTTGCTCGGGCAAACGTAGTCACAGCAGCCGCACTCGATGCAATCGAAAAGGTTGTGCCGCAGCAGGTTGTCGTGATCGTGAGAACCTGCAAACCAGTAAAGCTGCTGCGGCAGGAGCTTCGACGGGCACACGCGGGCGCATTCGCCGCAGCGAATGCAGGGGCGGATATCTGCAGCGGAGCGCGCGTTGTCCGGCAGCATGGCCAGGATGGAGTTGCATGACTTGATCACCGGAATTTCAT
>JAHEKH010000013.1:24547-45372 GCA_024638445.1 Gammaproteobacteria bacterium
TTGGATATCCGCCTGGCCGCAACTAAAAGCATCATCTATCCGGATTACCGAGCTATTTCACCATATATATTTTTTAATTCGTTTTCAGGTCCTAGTATGAATTTGGGAAACCCATCATGGCGCCGCCGACGACCAGCCGGCTGACGCCGTCACGATAGCCACCACAGGCATCGACGACCGCCGCTACCGGTGTCCCGATGCGGGCGATGACGTTGGCTTTGTTTGCTATACCGTCGCCGGTAACCGTTACGGTACGTTCCGTCAGCGGCCGGCCGTCGGTGACTGCGGTTTCGATGGCGGCGGCGGTGGCGACGTTGATACAGACAAAACCGATATCGAGCGGCAGGCCGTTAGCCGGCACCTCCTGGCCGCTGAGCGCCTGGATCAGCTGCCGCTCCGAACCCTCCGGGTAAATGGCGGGAACCCTGACGACCTCGAACCGGTCATCGTCGAATCGCTCTACCGCGGCCCGCAGCGCTTCCTCGCACTGCGGCTTGTCTTCCTCGATGCCGATGACACAGCGATTAACCTGCAGCACATGCAGGGCAATGCGGGCACCAGCGATGATGTCATCGGGCCGGGTCCGCATCAGCGTTTCGTCGCAGCTGATCTCGGGATCGCATTCAGCGCCGTTGAGAATCAGCGTATGCAGGTGGAAGTCGGCCCTCGCCGTCAGCTTGGTAGACGTGGGAAAGCCCGCGCCGCCAAGCCCGACGATGCCGGCATCGCGCACCCGCTGGCGTACCCGGACAGGGTCTTCGGTGTGGTAGTCGCCAACGACCGGGTCGGGGTCGCACCAGCGATCCTCACCGTCGGCTTCGATCACGATGCAGGGGCCGGCAAGACCGGAAGGGTGCGGTACCGGACGGTCTTCGATTGCGCGGACACGACCGGACGTCGAGGCGTGCAGGGTCGCGCTGACGAAACCCTCGGCTGCAGCAATTCGCTGGCCACGCAACACCCGGTCGCCGGGCTTGACCAGCGGCAGCGACGGGCTGCCGGCGTGCTGCGTCAGCGGGAGGGCGAGTTCATCGGGCAGCGGAACATCGATCAGGGGTTCGGTCGCGAGATCGTGCTTATCAGTTGGCAGGACGATACCGCCATAAAAACCGGACGGCCGGCGGGTTGGCGTCAGCTCGTCGTCGATCGGATCGATATCGAGCGGGTCGCGCGGCGATTCCGTCGTTGCGCTCATCAGGCAAGTCTTGCCACGGGTTCGCGGGCAGGCCTCGTCAGTTGCCAGGCACGGATGCCGGTAACCGCCGGCACCATCTCGATACAGTCAACCGGACAGACAGGTGCGCAGAGATCGCAGCCGGTGCACTCGCTCGCGATCACAGTGTGCATGAGTTTCGGCGCGCCGAGAATGGCGTCGACCGGACAGGCGAGGATACATTTCTTGCAGCCGATGCATAGCGTTTCGTCGATCAACGCAATCTCTCTGGGCTTATCGACGCCGTGTGTTTCGTCCAGCGGCCGGGGCTCGGTGCCCAGCAGCTGCGCCAGTTCCCGGATCACCGTTTCGCCGCCGGGTGGGCACTGGTTGATCTCCGCTTCGCCGCCGCCGATGGCGTCGGCATAAGGCCGGCATCCGGGGTAGCCGCACTGGCCGCACTGGGTCTGTGGCAGCAGATCGTCGATGGCATCTACTATCGGGGTGTCCTTTCGGCCGAGCACCCGCAGACCCGCAACCATCGCCAGGCCGATGACCAGGGCCGAACCGGTCAGCAAGACGAGTGCTCCGGTCATGTCATTCCTGTACCAGGCCGGTAAAGCCCATGAAGGCCAGCGCCATCATCGCGGCCGTGATCATCGCAATCGCCGCGCCGCGAAACGGCAGCGGCACATCGGCCACCGCCACTCTTTCGCGTATAGCGGCAAACAGGACCAGCACCAGCGAGAAACCCAGTGCGGCGGAAAAGCCGTAGACCACCGACGCCACAAAACTGCGGCTTTCCTGCAGGTTGAGCAGGGTGACGCCGAGAATGGCGCAGTTGCTGGCAACCAGCGGCAGGAAGATCCCGAGCAGCTGGTGCAGCAGCGGATTGATCCGGCGCACCATGATCTGTGCGAAACCGGCGACGGTCGCTATGACCAGCAGGAACATGACCAGCCGCAGGTACACCAGGCCCCAGGGCTGCAGCAGGTAGTTTTCGACCAGGTAGGCCAGGGCCGCCGAGAGGGTCAGCACGAAGGTCGTGGCCAGCGCCATTCCAACCGCTGTTTCCACTTTTCCCGACACCCCGACAAGCGGGCACAGGCCAAGAAATTTCGTCAATACGATGTTGTTGATCAGGACGGTGCCGACCAGGATCAGCAGCAGTTCACTCATCGCACGCGCATGCCGGGGCTTGCACCATTATCCGGGCTGACCAGGAAAATGTCCTTGCCGCCCGGTCCGGCCGCGAGAACCATGCCTTCCGATGTGCCGAAGCGCATCTTGCGCGGCGCCAGGTTGGCAACAACCACGGTGAGGCGGCCGACCAGGGTTGCCGGGTCGTAGGCAGACCGGATGCCGGCAAAGACGGTGCGGGTTTCTCCACCCAGGTCGAGCTCCAGGCGCAACAACTTGTCGGCGCCGTCGACGAACTCCGCTTTGTCGATTCGCGCCACCTTGAGCTCGGTTGCCAGAAACTGGTCGATATCAATGGTGTTGTCCTTGCCTTCGTCCTTTTTCTCTTTAACTGTACTGTCCTTTTCGCTATCCGGCACCAGTGACTCGACCTGCTTCATTTCGATCCGGCGGATGATCGGCCTGAATTTCTCCACCGGCGCACCGAGCAGGGGCTGGCCGGCGTCGGCCCATGCCCAGGACCGGCCGCCAAACAGGGCCTCGCTGGCCGCGGCAACCTCGGGCAGCACAGGCTTGAGGTAAATGGCCAGCGCGCGGTACAGGTTCAGGCCCTGGGTGCAGACGGCATGAACCTCGGCCTCGCGACCCGCCTCCCGAATGGCCTGCCAGGGCTTGTGCTCGTCGATATAGCGATTGGCCTCGTCGGCCAGCGCCATGATGTCGCGCATGGCCCGGGAATACTCGCGGCTTTCGTACAGCGCCGCGATCGTCTCGCCGGCCGCGGCAAAGCGGTCGTAGAGTCCCGGCTCGGGTAACGAATCGGCAAGACGGCCGTCGAAGTTGCGGCTAATGAAACCAGCACAACGGCTGGCAATATTCACCAGCTTGCCGACGACGTCAGCGTTCACGCGCTGAACGAAGTCCTCGAAGCTGAGGTCGATGTCGTCGACGCCGGGGCCGAGCTTGGCGGCGTAGTAGTAGCGCAGGTACTCCGGCGACAGCTTCTCGAGATACTGCCGCGCGGTGATAAAAGTGCGCCGGCGCTTTGACATTTTCTGGCCGTTGACGGTCAGAAAGCCGTGCACGTTGACCGATGTCGGTGTCCGGTAGCCGGCGCCGTGCAGCACCGCTGGCCAGAACAGGCAATGAAAATAGACGATGTCCTTGCCGATGAAGTGGTAGAGCTCCGCCTCGCTGTCCGCTGCCCAGTAGGCGTCGAAATCCGCCCCGGTACGGTCACAGTAGTTGCGAAAACTGGCCATGTAACCGACCGGTGCATCGAGCCAGACATAGAAATAATGATCGGGCTGGCCGGGCACCTGGAATCCGAAATAAGGCGCATCGCGGGAGATATCCCAGTCCTGCAGGCCGCTGTCGAACCACTCGTCCAGCTTGCGCCTGACGCTTTCCTGCAGCCGCTTCGTCCAGTCGCGCAACAAGGTTTCGAAATGGCCCAGCCGGAAAAACAGGTGCTCGGATTCACGCTCCACCGGCTTCGTGCCGGATACCACGGATATCGCATCTTTCATCTCTGCAGGACTGTAGGTTGCACCGCAGACCTCGCAGCTGTCACCGTACTGGTCCACCGCACCGCAGTCGGGATTGGGGCAGGTGCCACGGACATAGCGATCCGGCAGGAACATCTGCTCCTTCTCGTCGTACGCCTGCACGATCTTGCGCCGCTCGATGTGGCCCTTGCGGTCGAGTTCTGCGTAGATGCCCTCCATCAGCACCCGGTTTTCTTCAGAATGCGTGGAGTGGTAGTTATCGAAGCTGATGCCGAAGTCATCGAAATCCTTCCGGTGCTCGTCGGCGACCCGGCTGATGAGTTCCTCCGGCGTAATGCCCTGGTCACGGGCGGCCAGCATGATCGGCGTGCCGTGGGCATCCTCGGCACAGACGAACAGGCACTCGTGCCCACGCATCCGCTGGAAGCGCACCCAGATGTCGCACTGGATGTGCTCGACCATGTGACCGAGGTGCAACGGTCCGTTGGCATAGGGCAGGGCGGTCGTAACCAGGATGCGGCGTTTTGCAGTCATTTCAATCTACAGAAAAGCCGCATGATGCGGCGCAGCGATTATGCCACGACGCGGTGCCGGATGCTGGCGGGGGTCAGGCCGTGGCGGCCGGGGCGTAGTCTTTGAAGTTCTGCTTGTTGAAGGCCTTCTCGTAGGCCGTCTCGCCGCTGATCAGACGCTGCTGGACCAGCCGCTTGAGCGCAGTGTCCATCGTCTGCATCCCGGTCTGGGCGCCGGACTGCATGGTCGTTTCCAGCTGGTCGAGCTTGCCCTGGCGAATGAGGTTGGCGACCGCGGAATTATTAACCAGGATTTCCAGCGCCGCGACCCGGCCCTTGCCATCCTTGCGCCGGATCAGCTGCTGGGAAATCACGCCACGCAGCGAGGTCGAAATCATCGAGCGAATGTGGGCCTGCTTGTCGGCTGGGAAGGTATTGACGATCCGGTCGATCGTGGGCGGAGCACCGTTGGTGTGCAGGGTTCCCATGACCAGGATGCCGGTTTCGGCAGCCGTTACCGCGATACTCATGGTCTCGAGGTCACGCATTTCGCCGACCAGGACGACGTCAGGGTCTTCGCGAAGGGCCGAGTGGAGCGCCGCAGCAAAGCTGGGTGTATGCACCCCGACTTCCCGCTGGCTGATCAGGCATTGCTTGCGCTGGTGAGTGAACTCGATCGGGTCCTCGATCGTGATGATATGACCCTTCTTCTCGGTGTTGATGTAATCCAGCATTGCCGCCAGCGTTGTCGACTTACCCGAGCCGGTTTTTCCGGTTACCAGGATCAGCCCCTGGGGATGCTTGCAGAGATCGCGGGCCACACGCGGCATCTTCAGTTCGTCCAGCGACAACGCGGTTTCCGGTATTGCCCGGAAAACAGCACCCAGCCCGTGCAGGTGACGCATCACGTTGACCCGGAACCGGCCCTTGCCGGGCAGGTCATAGGCAAAGTCTGCGCCTTCGTGCTCTTCGAGCTCCTTGCGCGCTTTTGCCGTCATGAGTGTATCGAGCGACTGCGCGACCTTTTCCGGGTCCAGCCGCTGGTCGCTCAGTGGCAGCAGCTCGCCATACTGGCGAATTCGCGGCGGATCGCCGGCCATGTAGTGGAGATCGGAGGCGTCCCGTTCGAGGGTTGTAGCCAGCATGTCCTTGATGGTGGCGCCCATGATCAGCTCGCCACCGTGCCCTGGTCCACGCTCATTCCGGGTGCCAGGTCGGTGTCGGTCACAAACTTGCGGAAAGGTGTCTTGTCGTTGGCATAAGTATAGGCATCGTTGGGGTCGACCTGCTTGCTCTGCACGGCTTCCAGCAGCGCCTGGTCGAGCTGCTGCATGCCGAGATGCCGGCCTGTCTGCAGCTGCGAGGGAATCTGGTGGGTCTGCTCGGTCGAGATCAGTTTACCGATTGCCCGCGTCATGATCATGATTTCCAGCACCGCCTTGCGCCCGCGCATGTCGGCGGTCTTGCAGAGCACCTGCGAAACCACGGCATTGAGGTTGGTCGACAGGAAACTCTTGGTCTGTTCCCGCAGGTCGCTGGGCAGTGCATCGATGATGCGGTCAATACTTTTCACTGCGCCGGTGGTGTGCAGGGTGCCCAGCACCAGGTGGCCGGTTTCCGCAGCCGTCATTGCCATCGAGATCGTTTCCGCATCGCGCATTTCGCCGACCAGGATGACGTCGGGGTCCTCGCGCAGGGCGGCCCGCAGGCCGTCGGCAAAGCTGGTGATGTGGGTGCCCAGCTCCCGCTGGATCACCTGCGACTTTTTGCTCGGGTGCACGAACTCGATCGGGTCTTCCAGGCTGATGATGTTCATCGCCTTGTTGCAGTTAATGTGGTCGAGCATCGACGCCAGCGTCGTTGACTTGCCGGTGCCGGTTGCGCCGGTCACCAGGATCATGCCCTGGTGGAAATCGGTGAGCTGGCGAATAACCGGCGGCAGGCCGAGCTTTTCCAGGTTGGGAATCTCGGTCGGGATAAAGCGGAAGGTGGCGCCAACGCCGGTCGCCTTGCGGTAGAGATTGACCCGGAAACGGGTGCCGTCTTCAGTGACGTAGGAAAAGTCGAGATCGCGACCGGTGGCGAACTTTTTCTGCTGGTTCTGGGTCAGGATTTCGTTGACGTAGCTCTCCAGCTCTGTGCCGGAGAGATCGCGAAACTTGATCGGCATCAGGTCGCCGCTCATGCGCAGCATCGGTGGCACGCCCACTGCGAGGTGAACGTCGGAGCAACCCTGCGCAAGACCCAGCTTCAGGAACGCATCAATTCGCGCCACTGTGTTTCTCCACAAGTGCCTCGAGCTCTTCGCGCAGCTCATCCATCGACTGCTGACGCTCGAGCTTGTCGACCGCCATCGTGCGCCCGGCTACCTTTGCGACATCAGCGGGCAGCTTCGGATTGGCTTCTTTTACGGGCTTCGCCTTACCCTGCACGTGCTGGTACATCACCGCCATATGATCGCCGTCAGTGTAGGGCGGCGAACCGGTCAGCAGCTCATAGAGAATGACGCCCAGGCTGTAGATATCGGCACGCTGATCGACTTTCTTGCCGAGAATCTGCTCGGGTGCCATGTACTTGGGCGAACCAATGACATAACCGGTCTTGGTCAGGCCGCTGTCGCCGCCGCCGTGTGCTGCCGCAACGCCAAAGTCCACCACTTTGACGATCCGCTCCTCGTTGACCAGGACGTTAGCCGGCTTGAGATCGCGATGCACGATTCCCACGTTGTGGGCTGCGGACATCCCGTTGGCGATGTCGGCGGTGATCTTCAGCGCCCTTGCCAGGTCGAGAGGTTTGCGCGGCGCCATCTCGGCGCTCAGGGCATGCGAGGGAAAGTACTCCATGGATATCGCATATAGCCCGGACAGGTTCACAAAATCGTAGATACGGATCACATTTTTGTGGGTGATCTTGCGGGAGAACCGCAGTTCGTGGACGAAACGCTGCAGCATCTCCTCGTCGTCGGCAATCGCCTTGTTGAGGAATTTAAGCACGAGCCGCTCAGATACCACCGTATCCTCGACCAGGATGACCGTGCCAAAGGCGCCTTTGCCGATCTGCTGGATGAACTGGTAGCGATTCTCGATGATATGGCCAACCTCGAGGTTGTTCAGATCGAGGCTGGGCGGAACTGCCTTGGCCGCCTCGATTGCCTTTTCGGCGTCAATCAGCATTGTGTGGGCGGGTTCGACCATCTGCGCGGCCTTGAGATTCTGGGCAACCGCGGTGGCCGAAAAGCGCTCGTCGAGGTCGGCCCGTGCCCGCTCTGCCGCCTGTGCAACCTGCGTATCCGGGTCGGCAGTCAGGGCATGGACCTGCTCCATGACCGTTTCGGCATGACGGTCGTCGGCCAGCCGTGCCAGCGCCCGCACTGCCTCGATACGAATCTCGGTTTCCGGCTGCTGCAGCAGTTGGGAGATCCTGTCGAGTACCTGGTGGTCGCCGAGTACGGCAAGCGCTCGCAGCGCTACCGGGATCGACTTCTTTTCCCCATCCAGCATTGCGACCAGCGCCGGTACGGCACGGGTGTCGCCAATCTCGGCCAGCGCATCGGCGGCGCGTTCCCGCACCCACCAGTCCTCGTCGGTAGTGGCCTCCATCAGGAAGCTGGTGGCCCTTTCGTCCTTGGTCGCGTTGAGAATCTCGATCGCGGACCGCCGCGTAGCTTCGTCCGGATCCTTGATTAGCTGCAGGACCGAATCGACGACTCGCGGGCCGCCGATCTTCGCCAGCGCATCTGTCGCCCGCGAGCGCACCCACCAGTCACCGTCTTTGAGGGCATCCAGCAGGAACTTGATCGAGTCGGCGTCGCCGACCTCGTTGAGCACCTCGACCGCAGAGCGGCGGGAATATTCATTTTCGCTTTTCAGCGCACCGATGAGGTGCTTGACGGTGTCCGGGTGGCGTACCTTGACGAGGACGTCGACCGCCTTGTTCTGAACCTCGATTTCCGGATCTTCGAGTAGCTTGCCCAACAGGCGGACGTCCAGCCCCTCGGCCATCCGCGACAGCGCCGACAGCGCTGCCTGTCGTACCAGCTTGCTGCGATCGGTCAGCTGCTGCTGCAGCGCCCGCTGCACATCCTCCCGGCGGAAGCGGGCGAGAATATGAATGATGTGCACCCGGACCATTGCATCTTTGCCGGTCAGCCGGCTGATCAGCTCCGGGACCAGCTCGTCGTTGGCCATTTCGCCGACGAGCTTCATGACCGCCTCTTTTTCGTTGGCCGCCAGCTCGTACGCATGACGCAACAGTTTGCGGGTGTCCAGCTTGTCCTTGTGGGCACTGAGGACCTGCATCAGCGTTGCGGTCGGCACCTCTTCCTCTTCGAGCAGGTCGACGAGACTGTTCGGGTCATAGGTGTTCCGGCTGGTCAGCGCCCAGGCCACGCCGGAGACGATACGCTGGTTTTCGCTTTTCAGTCCCTTGACGTATTCCGGCAGGGTCTTTTCGTCGAGCAGCTCAGAAAGTATTTCAATGAACGTCAGCGTCTGGGTGCGATCGGCATTTCCCAGCGCATCGATAACGTGAGGTACAGCGGCCGGTCCCAGGCCGATGATCTTGCCGGAAATCGCGGACACGTCCTGCGATTCGTCATGGTGGCGAACCGCGATGAGTTTCTCGACAAGTTTCTCGGCCTTGAGGCTGCGAAGGAACTTCATTCAGACGGAATTCCAGCTTGCTCCATTCTTCTGTGACTGATGCCGGGCGATGCGCCGGGCTTTCAGCGACCCCGCATTCTACATGTTACCGCAAGTCTCTGTTCGATATAGCGACGGGTCACATTTCACGGTCCGGAAGCGGGCCACCGGCGGCTTGTAGGTGCAGCATGATTGACAATGGCGAGTCATGAGTCTGAAATGCTCCCGCAGCCGATCGAGGAATCCATGAGCGCAACACGAGATGCCGCAGAAGCGGCGCTGAAAGAGTATACCGATCCCTACCTGGGATCTGATCCCGTCAGTGCGGGGGTTGTCGAGTCACTCGAACTCGATGGCGAGTGCGCTCGGGTCAGTGTAGTGCTGGGCTTTGCGGCTGGGCGGCATCATGCGGCCATGGAGAAGGCGCTGCGGGAACGGCTGCTGAGCGTGCCCGGCATCACCCGGGCGGAAATCGGCGTGTCGACCAGCATTCGCAGCCACGCCGTGCAAGGGCAACTCAAGCCGTTGCCGGGTATCAGTAACGTCATAGCGGTCGCTTCGGCCAAAGGTGGCGTCGGAAAATCGACCACCGCGGTGAATCTCGCGTTGGCCCTTGCTGCGGATGGCGCGCGTACCGGGCTGCTGGATGCTGATATTTACGGCCCCTCCCAGCCACGGATGCTGGGCCGGCGGGGAGCCAAACCGGCGAGCCGGGACGGCAAGAGCCTCGAACCCCTCGAGGCGCACGGAATCGTCAGCATGTCGATTGGCTACCTCATCGACGAAGATCAGCCCATGGTCTGGCGCGGCCCGATGGTAACGCAGGCGCTGAGCCAGCTGATTAGCGACACCAACTGGGGTGAGCTCGACTATCTCGTGGTGGATATGCCGCCGGGAACCGGCGACATCCAGCTGACGTTGTCCCAGCGCGTACCCGTGAGCGGTGCCATTATTGTCACCACACCTCAGGACATTGCGCTGCTCGACGCGCAAAAAGGCCTGCGCATGTTCGAAAAGGTCAACGTCAACGTACTGGGGGTAGTCGAAAACATGTCGACTCACGTGTGCTCGCAGTGCGGACACGAAGAACCGGTATTCGGCGCTGGCGGCGGTGAGCGAATGGCAAAGGAATACGAGGTGCCTTTCCTGGGTGCGTTGCCGCTGGATATACGAATTCGCGAGCAGGCCGACAATGGCCAGCCAACTGTCGCGGCAGACCCGGAAGGGGCGCTGGCGCAGGCTTATTTCGATATTTCGAGGCGCGCGACTGCGCGTCTTGCCGGTCTGGCACGCGACTACAGCCAGCTGTTCCCGACAATCGTGGTAGAGGACTGAGTAATGACGATCAAGTCAGACCGGTGGATTGAACGCATGGCGCGTGAGCACGGCATGATCGAACCCTTCGAGTCGGCCCAGGTGCGCGACCAGGACCAGGGCAGGGTGATTTCCTACGGGGTGTCCAGCTATGGCTACGATGTCCGCTGCGCTCCGGATTTCAAGATATTTACCAATATCAATACGGCGATTGTCGATCCGAAGAACTTCGACGAAAAGAGCTTCGTCGATATGACCGGAGATACCTGCATAATACCGCCCAATTCCTTCGCGCTTGCCCGGACCATCGAATACTTTCGTATTCCGAGAAAGGTGCTGACGATCTGCCTCGGCAAGAGTACCTACGCCCGGTGCGGGATCATCGTAAACGTGACGCCGCTGGAACCCGAGTGGGAAGGGCATGTGACGCTGGAGTTCTCCAACACCACGCCGTTACCCGCAAAGATTTATGCCAACGAGGGCGTCGCGCAAATGATTTTCATGGAGTCGGACGAAGACTGCGCGGTGTCATACCAGGATCGGGCGGGAAAATACCAGGGACAGACCGGCGTCACGTTGCCGCGATCCTGAGCGCTCAGCGCTCGATTTCTGTCAACTCCAGGATAGCGATGGTCTTGTCCTCCTTGAGCTGCTCCATCCTGACCGTCAGATAGCTGAGCTCCGGCGCGCACCACATCACGGTGGATCGGCTCGAACCCGGCCTGCGCCGCTCGATTCGAAGCGCTTCAAAGGTGCCCGCCGGCACCTCGATCGTCTCACGGCCGAGCACGTTGATGTCGTATTGCTTCTTGTCGTGGCGATCGATGACGGTGTAGCTGGCTTCGGTCACGCCGCGCGCCAGGTCCTGCATCATCGCAACCTGCATGAGCTGCCGGTCCAGGACACCGTCCTCGATTTCGATGGTGCGCGACTCGTCACGGTAGGATGCTGCTGCGTTGCCGCTGTCCCAGTCGAAGTTGATAGTGCTGCCACGCTTGTTCCTGCGGGTTCCGTCCTCGGACTCGAAGGAATAGGGTTTCGGTTGGCCGTCTGAGTACGAAAAGGTGCTGCGGTCGACGGCGTCACGCGGTCGCGCCAGCCGTGCAATGCCGAGTGCCCGGGTCCGGTTCTCGAAAACCCAGCGGTCTCCGTCCGTCTTGCTGAGGCTCGTCACTGTTTCGCCCGAAAGACCGGAGAATTTCACGTCGTACACGGCTGTGAACGGCTCAATGACGGACGCCGAGCCCAGGCCCGGTACGAGCAACAGCACTGGCAGTAGCAGCAGGCGTCTCATTCAATCTCCTCGTCAAGCCCAAAGACCACGGGTTCCCGCAATGGTTCGTCATCCAGCCACGCAATTCCCTCGCGACAACGCAGGCGGCCGGCGGCACACCAGCCGGCAACCAGCGGATACAGCCTATGCTCACGCGCCTGAACGCGCGCTGAAAGCGCTTTTTCGTCATCGCCGGGCTCGATGCCTGCCTGCGCCTGCGCCACCAGCGGACCACCATCCAGTTCGTCGTTCACGAAATGAATGCTGCAGCCGTGCAGAGTCTCGCCAGCGGCAATCGCGCGGCGGTGAGTATGAAGACCCCGGTATTTCGGCAGGAGTGAAGGGTGGATATTCAGCGTCCGGTCCTCGAACCGGCGCACGAAAGGCGGTCCGAGAATACGCATGAAGCCAGCCAGCAAAACCAGTTCCGGGCTGCAGCCGTCCACGGCTTCTGCGAGCGCTTCGTCAAAGGCCTCGCGATCTTCGTAATCCGCCGGGTCGATAAAATACGTGTCGATTCCGGCGCGTCTCGCG
Source organism: Gammaproteobacteria bacterium (assembly GCA_024638445.1). Classification (GTDB taxonomy): domain Bacteria; phylum Pseudomonadota; class Gammaproteobacteria; order Steroidobacterales; family JABDKV01; genus JABDJB01. Next base: position 36,622 of record JAHEKH010000013.1, read on the forward strand.
CGCTCGAGACCAAACGCCTTCTCCTGGTCGCTAAACACACCGCGTATTTCGAACCCGCGACTCTCGGCGCTATCGATGAGTGACTGCAGGTTGGTGCCCGACCCCGAAACGAGCACCGCCACCGGTAGCGCGGGCGCGGTGCTCACCGGAAATCCACGCCAGTCTGCCCGCTTACCAGCCGGCCCAGCGGCCAGGCTTTTTCGCCAAGATCTTCGAGCAGGCCGATGGTCTTCGAGGCCTGGTCGGCAGCGACGACGAGCACCATGCCGACGCCACAGTTGAAGGTGCGCAGCATCTCCGCCGGCTCGATCGCGCCGGTCTCCTGCAGCCACGAAAATAGTGGCGGGATGTCCCAGGTCTGACGGTCGACTTCAGCACGCAGGCCTTCGGGCAGGATACGCGGCAGGTTTTCGGTCAGGCCGCCGCCGGTAATGTGCGCGATGCCGCGCACCTCCACTTCCTCCCGCAGGGCAAGCAGGCTGCGAACGTAGATCCGGGTCGGCTCGATCAGCCGGTCACCGAGCGAGCGCCCGCCGACCGGCATTGACAGGTCGGAATCGTTGCGTTCCAGCACTTTGCGGATAAGCGAATAGCCGTTGGAGTGCGGCCCCGAGGAGGCAAGCGCAATGAGCGTGTCGCCCTCGCGAATGGTCGAACCGTCGATCAGCCGGTCCCGGTCAACGATGCCGACACAGAAACCCGCCAGGTCGTAATCGCCGTCGTGATACATGCCCGGCAGCTCCGCCGTCTCACCACCGATCAGGGCGGCACCGGCCTGCTCGCAGCCGGCCGCGATGCCGGCAATGACGTCTGCTGCCGCCTCGACGTCGAGATGGCCGGTTGCGTAGTAGTCGAGAAAAAACAGGGGTTCTGCGCCCTGTACGATGATGTCGTTGACACACATGGCAACCAGGTCGATCCCGATACCGTCGTGTCGGTCGAGCAGCAGCGCCAGCTTGAGCTTGGTACCGACGCCATCGGTTGCCCCCACCAGGACCGGCTGCCGGTAACGCGCTGTATCGAGCTGGAAAAGGCCGCCAAAGCCACCCAGCCCACCGAGCACTTCTGGCCGGCGGGTCCGGGCAACGCTGTCGCGGATGCGGTCGACCAGCCGGTTGCCGGCCTCGATGTCGACCCCGGCATCGCGGTAACTGAGTCCTGGTTTTCGGGCTGTCATTCGGGTGGCTGCTGTTAAACTAGGCGGCCTAGTTTAAACCAACGCGAGCAGTTGATTTGATGCGGATGCGACTAATTGCCCTGGCTCTGTGCCTGGTCTGGAGCCAGGGTGTTCCGGCGGTTCCGGTGGCCGGCCTGTATTCGGCCGAGGTGCCTGTCGTCGACCGCTCCGAGGAAAACCGCGAGCTGGCGTATCGCGATTGCCTGGCGGCGGTGCTGGTCAAGGTGACCGGTGACCGGACAGCTGCCGGCAGCAGCGAGGCGCTGGACCTTCTCGACCTGGCGCCGGTCCTGCTGCAGCAATACCGGTATACCGCCGAAGACACCCTGTGGGCGGCTTTCGACGGTGCTGCCGTGGAGCGGGCCGTGCGGGCGGCAGGCCTGCCCGTCTGGGGCCGGGATCGACCCGAAATACTGACCTGGCTGGCGGTCGACTGGGGCAGCGGCAGCCGGGGCCTCATTACCGCCGCGGAGGAGACCGACCTGAGACGCTCGATCGAGCGGGTGGCCGAGAGTCGCGGGCTGCCGCTGGTCTGGCCGCTGTTCGACAGCACCGACCGCGCCGTGATGTCGTTTAGCGACCTGTGGGGCGGTTTTACCGACAAGATCGATACGGCGTCGGCGCGTTACGGGACCCCTGCGGTGCTGGTAGGGCGGGCCAGTCGCGGCGGCGGTTCCCGGCTGTCCGTACGCTGGACGCTGGAAATGGGCGATCTCCGTGAGGAATGGCGTGGAGGACTGAGCGCAGGAATTCACCGGGTCGCCGACCGGCTGGGGTCGCGATTCGCGGTCCGTGGCCTCGCAACCGGTGACAGCACGGCGGTCGCCGTGACCGGCCTGGGCAGCCTCGAGGATTACGCAAAGGTCAGCGCCTATCTCGAGAAGCTGGCGCTGGTCGAACGGGTGGGAATCTCACGGGTTGCCGGCGATACGGTGGTGTTCGAACTCAGGCTGCAGGGCGATCCGGCACGGTTGTCACGAATCATCGGGCTCAACAACTTTCTCCAGCCGCTGGCGCCAGACGAGGTGCAGGGCGTAGCCCTCGGCGTGGAACAGCAATATCGCTATACGCCGTGAAGGCCGAACAGCTGCCCAACGCCCTGTGTGTGTTTCGCATCCTCCTGGTGCCACCACTGCTGCTGGCCATCAGTCACGGTCGCTATGACCTCGCGCTGTTGTTGTTCCTGACAGCCGGTTTTACCGACGGCCTGGATGGTTTCCTCGCGCGCACCTTCGACTGGCGATCCGAGCTGGGTGCGTTGCTCGATCCGTTGGCCGACAAGCTGCTGATGGTGTTTGTCGTTATCTGGCTGGCCCTGGCCGGTCTCGTGCCTGGCTGGCTGGCGGTGATCCTGGTGGTGCGCGACGTGGTGATAGTCACCGGCGCGTTGAGCTATCGTGTTTTAATCGGCCCGTTCCACGGCGGGGCCACACCGGTCAGCAAGCTCAATACACTGTTGCAGCTGGTATTCGTGGCAGCCGTCCTGGCCGGCGCCTCGTTTGGTTTTCCCGGTGAAACTGTTGTCTCGTTACTCGGCAGCGTGGTGTTTGTCACCGCGGTCGTGAGCGGGCTGGATTACGTGCGCGGATGGAGTCTGCGTGCTGTGAATGCCGGGAGGCGGGCATGATTGCAGAAGACAAACTGATCAACCTGCTGGTCATCTTTGCCATCGGCTGGGTGGTGTATCTGCTGGCGCCGATATTGACACCATTCGTCGCGGCATTTCTGATCGCTTATATCGGCGATCCTTTTATCGATTTCTTCGAAAGATTGCGTTTGTCGCGGACTTTGTCCGTAGTGGTATTTTTCATTTTCCTGTTCGTGGTTATCAGCCTGCTGGTCGTGCTGGTAGCGCCGCTGGTGCACACGCAGGCCAGCGCGTTATTCGAGCGCCTGCCGGACTATGTGCGGTGGGTCGAGAGCCGGGTGCTGCCGCATGTCATCGACTGGACCGGGATCGAGTTCAAAGAAGGCGAGATCGGGATGGCGCCATTTATCGCCGAATATGGCTCATCAGCCGCCAACTGGGTCGGCGAAGCCGCCGCGCGGGTGACACGTTCCGGTGCCCAACTCGTCGGGCTGATCATTAACCTGTTCCTGATCCCGGTGTTGTCCTTCTACCTGTTGCGCGACTGGGATCGCATGATTGCGGCAATCGGCGAGCTGTTGCCCACCCGCAGCAAGGCGAAGGTCATTGCCGTGGCCCGCGAGGCCGATCTCGCGCTGGGCGGTTTTTTGCGTGGCCAGGTGCTGGTGATGCTGGCGCTCGCATTCATCTATTCGCTGGGGCTTTGGGCGGTCGGAATCGATTTTGCGCTGGCGATCGGCGTCGTATCCGGCATCGTCAGTTTCGTACCTTATCTTGGCCTGATCATCGGCCTCGTGCTGGCCGGGCTGGCCGCGGTGGCGCAGGCCCAGAGCATCGTGGCGCTGGCCGGCGTGGTCGTCGTGTTCGTCGTGGCTCAGCTGATCGAGGGCATGCTGCTGACGCCCCGGCTGGTCGGGGATCGCATCGGTCTGCACCCGGTCCTGGTTATTTTCGCGGTGATGGCGGGTGGACAGTTGTTCGGTTTCTTTGGCGTCTTGCTGGCCCTGCCGGCCGCTGCGATCGTGTCCGTACTTGTCCGGTTTGCCTACAACCACTATTTCTTCGACCGGCTTTATGAACCGGTTGCCGCGACCCCGGTGCCGGAGGTTGCAGAGGGTGCGGATGCGCCGGAAAACGACGGATCACGGCCGACCGGCGACGCCTGATGGATCAGCTCTCGCTCGACGTTCGCCTGCCTGACCAGGCGGACTTTGCCAACTACGTTCGCGGCGCCAACGATGCCGCGGTCGATGCGCTTGTGCTGCATTCCACAGAGCGCCATGACCCGGTCCTCTGGCTGTGGGGTGCGCCGGCAACCGGCAAGAGCCACCTGCTCGTGGCAGCCTGCCGGCAGTGTGACGATGCGGGCGGGACGGCAGCATTCCTGTCGGGTAGCGAAATCGAGCGGTTATCGCCGGGCGATCTGCAGGCGTGGGACGGTTATGACCTGGTCGCCGTTGACGACGTCGATGCCCTGGCAGGAAACGCATCCTGGGAAAACGCATTGTTCGAGTTGTTCAACGCGCTGCGGGATGCTGGCGGTGTCATGCTGGTGTCGGCCGGCGCGCCGCCAAGAGATATCGGCTTCGGGCTGGCCGACCTCGCGTCGCGGCTCAGCCAGGGCCCGGTATACCGCCTGGTGTCTTTGTCTGACGACGAGAGACTGGCCGCGTTGCGGGTGCGCGCCAGCGACAGGGGGTTTGAGTTGCCGGATGAAACCGGGCGTTACCTGCTGTACCGCTACCCGCGCGACCTGAGTTCTCTGTTTGCGGTACTGGATCGGCTCGACGACGCCTCGCTGCGCGCGCAGCGGCGAATCACCGTTCCTTTCGTCAAGCAGGTCCTGGAGCGTTCGTCCTGAGCTGGGCTATTCACGAGGACGCCGCCGGAAACCGGTAGCTCGAGGCTGCTGGTTTCGCTCCATGGCGAACGCGCTGCACCCGCCACCCGACGGCAGTCCCCGCGATGCTAGAGAATCTCGAGGACCGACTCCGGCGGGCGGCCGATCCGCGCTTTCCCGGAAGCGACGACGATGGGCCGCTCGATCAGCCTGGGGTGTTGGGCCATGGCGCTGATTAACGCGTCGTCATCCAGGCTCGCATCGTCCAGGTTGTTGTCGCGATATTCCTGTTCGCCCTTGCGCATGAGTTCCCGTGGACCCAGACCCAGTTGCTGAAGCAGGCCGCGAAGGGTGGCCTCGTCCGGCGGGGTCTCCAGGTACAGCACGACTTCCGGTTCGATGCCACGGTCCTGCAGCAGCGCGAGCGTGGCGCGGGATTTGGAGCAGCGTGGGTTGTGGTAGATCCTGACATTCATCCCGCTATTGTTGCGGTGCCGGACAGGTTTTTCCAGTCCCGCGCTTGACGCGGCGCCAGCCTGCTTGCTAGGTTCAATTTCGCAAGTAAAAACCAACCCTTAGGCTCGTTTTGATCTTGGCTAGACTCCTCTTGATCGTCGCAATGCTCTCGCTTGCCGCCTGTGTTTCGCCACCGGTGCAGGAAATGAGTAACGCCCGCCAGGCCATTGCCGCGGCGGTCGAGGCCGGGGCAGCCGAAGAGGGCGAGGTTGCGTCGGCCCAGCGCCTGCTGCGGTCAGCCGAGAAATTCCTGCAGAACAAGAAATTTCGCGAAGCCCGAAGAGCGGCGGTCGCCGCCAAGCTCAAGGCTTTCGAAGCCCTGGAGGCTGTGCGCCCCCCTCCCGATGAATAAAACCTGTCGTCGCTATTTCGTCAGCGGTAAGGTCCAGGGCGTGTTTTTCAGGGCCAGCACCGCAAGGCGCGCGGTGAAAATCGGAATTACCGGATATGCGCGAAACCTGCCTGACGGGCGGGTTGAGGTGCTGGCGTGTGGCGACGAGCCCGCGCTCGCCACAATGGAAGAATGGTTGTGGCACGGACCCCCGGCCAGCCGGGTTACAGCTGTCGAAGGAACGGCCGCTGATTGTGCAGAGGTGCCGGCGGCCTTCGAAACCGCCTAGGCCTGCGTGTTGAGCATGGTGCCGCTGGCGATTCCCGCGTCACCGTAATTGGCGCCGTAGGCCGCCATGGCGCCACGCAGGCCGGCGATCATGCCGCCGAGGAATCCTCTCGGGTTGCTCAGGTCATGGCGCAGGCTGCGGGTCAGTTCATGCCGGTCGACGATGCCAAATCGGCGCCCGACCGGCGAATCCAGGCTGAACAGCAGACCGATACCCGAATCACCGTCCGGCGTGCTGCTGCGTAGCGTTGCGACGATGCTGTCTCGCAGGCTGTTCAGGGCGGTACTGTCCTCGTTCTCGTCCGGGTCGAAAATCTCGTTGAGCAAGTCAACGGTTTCCGTCACCTGGTCGGCGATGCGGTAGGTGCGGTAACGCGAGAGACCGCTGCTGGCTGCGCCCAGGTAGGTTTTTTCTGCGATACCCAGGGCATCGAAAAACTGTGTGCCCTGGTCGTCCAGCCGAATCGCAATGCCTTCTTCGTCGGCGTTCAGACTGAAACGCTGGCCATCCTGCGACAGGCTGGCGGTGATACCGAGATCGGCATCGTTGATCTGGTTGACGATATCGGTCAACGAATCCTGGCTGACGTCTATATTGAAATTGATGCCATTGATGTTCAGCGCGCCGCTGGTCACGCTTTCGAAACGGCTGCTTTGCTCCAGAGCCGTTTCTGCCTCGCGGTCGGTCCCGGGTGTGACGGTGGCGCCCGTCAGCTTGACGGCATCGAGAAATCCGGAAGTATCGTTCTGGAAGTCGATATCCTGGCTTGACCCGGGTGTCAGTTGCGTGACCTTGACGGTTTCGGAAGAGGCGTCGAATACCGCATTCACGTTGGCCGCAGAGCTGTTTATCTTGCCGAGCACGGAATTGATGGTGTCATCGGCGTTGACGTTGATCGTGGCACCGTTGATTTCAAAGGAGCCTGCCGTGACGGCCTCGCCCTGATCGAGATTGGGCCGGTCGTTACGGGTGCCGTCGAAGGGCTTGTCAGGATCGACTGCGCTGGGCACGTTGTCGTAGACATCCAGGAAAAACTCGTCACCCTGGATCAGCGTGCCGACACCGAGCGAAAATGTCAGCCCGTTGCCGATATTGTATTCGCGGTCGAGATCGTGATTATCACGGATGTTGATGGTCTTGATTCTGTCATCGTTACCGTCATACACCTTCACAGTTATTCGTGAGACACCGTGCACCCCCGTCCGGGTCACCAGGAATCTTAGAGAGTCCGTGCCGTTTTCGCCGTTGTAGACCCCTGAAATTTCCGGGAGCGCGGTCGAGTTGCCGCTGCCGGTGAATTCCGGGCCGAAGGGTGTATACGACGTGGTCGCGGTATTGACCTCTTCGGTGGACTCGATCGTTGAGGCGCTTTCCGTGGTATTGAGCCCGAGCGACTCGGACCTGACTGATGCGCCAGAGGAACGGGTTCGAACCTGGGCACGGGCGAGGAGATCGTCCAGTTCGGTCAGCGTCTGACCGACCGCATCCACGCGCCGGCTGTTGAGGCTGAGTTGGGCGGACTCGGATGGCGATACTACAGAATACGGCGACGCAGCCGATACGTCGCTTTGGGAAGGTCCGACCCGCACGAAGCGCGTCAGGTTATCCAGGCTGAATCCAATCTGCATAAGTCGCATCGATCCCTGATGACTCGGCTGGAAGTATAACGCAGGAGAAATAAGGTTTACCGAGAGCTAACGCACGTTACGCATTGTTTTTACTTGACTTAATGACGGGTTAATCTCGGGTTATGTCAAGTCGGCGGGTTGCGGCGGCCGGTGCGCTACACTCAGTCAAACGAATAATTCGACTTCTTGGGGGATCCGCGATGAAGAAATCGCTGTTGGCCGCATTGCTCGCGACCGTGTTGTATTCGACTCAGGCGGCTGCCGGGACCGTGACGATCGATGTCGGTGGCGTCGGCAGTTGGGATGAGCTGTCCGACCCGGACAATGTCGTGATAACGCTCGGCTTTGCGCCGGGCGCCGTTGTGACGGCGATCGGGTGGGATGTCGAGATCACGCCGTCCGGCGACTCGTGGTACAGCGAGCCTACGGCCCGCTTCAGCGATTCGATTGGTGGCGGGGCGATCGACCTGACCCCGGGAATCCTCGATGCAGACAGCGGAGACGGAATCCCGGTGGCGTATTCGAGCGGTGGGCTCGTCGATCTGACCAGCATGGGTCTTGCGGATATCGTGCTCGCGGACGGCTTATTGCGTATCGAGTTCTTCGAGACTTTCGACGACAACCCCGATGCACTCGATGCGATGTGGAGCGGGACACTGACTGTCCGGGTAATTCCGCTTCCGGCGGCTGTCTGGCTTTTCGGTTGTGCGGTAGTCGCGCTGGCCGGCTGGCGACGCCGCTAGGCCGTGACGACAGACGAAAAAAGGCCCGCATCGCGGGCCTTTTTCATGCCTTGAACCACTTCCGGCGGAGCTTGTCGAGGACCTTGTCCGGATAGACCCGGCGACCGAGACTGCCGTTATAGCGGGCCAGCGCGCGGACCATGTCGCCTTTCTCGCGGTCGAGGTAGTAACGCAGGATGGTGCAACCCATCCGCAGATTGGTGTCGACATGAAACAGGTTGTCGTCGGGCCGGCCGATTTCGTCGAGCCAGAACGGCATGACCTGCATCAGCCCGAGCGCCCCGGCCCAGGAGATGGCGAACCGGTCAAAATTACTTTCCACGTCGATCACCGCGAGGACCAGTTCCGGCGGCAGGTCGGCCCGGTTGGCTTCGCGGTGTACCTGGCGAAGAATATCCAGCCGCTCTTCGGCATCGGGCACCTGCCGTTCCAGGCGAGCCGACATGTCCGTCAGCCAGACCTCGGCGTCGAATCGGTCTTCGAAACTCTCGGAATCGTTGGCCGCAGCAATCAGGAGTTCACGCAGGTCCTCGTCGGTCTCGGCCATCAGCGGAGCCGAAGCAAGGAGCAGAATGCCGAGCAGAACCAGCCGCATCAGCTGCTTCCGCTACCCAGGCGCGAGTCGAGATAAGCGTCGAG
>JAHEKH010000190.1 GCA_024638445.1 Gammaproteobacteria bacterium
GCGGTAACGGCCGAGGATATTCGCGAGGTCGCCGCGGCAGTGTTGCGCAAGAGTAATCGCACGGTCGGGGTCGTCGTGCCCGCCGGGGAGGGCCAGTGATGCGTATCACCACAATAGTCGCCCCTGCCCTGGTGCTGGCCGCCTGTACGACCGGTGGCGTGAACGACCTCGGCGAGACGGCCGCACCCGGGGTCGCAGTTGCTGCAAAGGCAGACTACAGCGCTTATCTCGACCGGCCGCCGCTGATGCCCGAGTACGAGCGCGTCGAGCTGGATAACGGAGTCGTGCTGCTGCTGCTGGAGAAACCCGAAGTACCGCTGGTCGGTTTCGAGGCGATAGTCCGTGGCGGTTCCACGGCCGATCCGGAAGGTCGTGCGGGGACCGCCAGTCTGCTGGCCGAGCTGTTACGAAAGGGCGCGGGCGATCGCGATGCGGCCGCCTTTGCCGCTACGGTCGAAGGGCTCGGCGGTCAGCTGGACACCGGGGCCGGCCCGGAAAGCCTGCAGGTCAGCGGCAGTTTCCTGAGCCAGGACTCCGCGGTTGCCGTGGGACTGCTCGCCGATCTGCTGATGCGGCCGCGTCTCGACGAAAAAGAATTCCTCAAGCTGCGTGACCGGGCGGTACAGTTCATCAAGGCCGCCAAAGACGGTTCGCCGAATCGCCTGCTGGGAATCTACGCCGCCTCTTACCTGTACGGCGATCATCCCTACGGCCGCCCGGCCTCGGGAGACGAGCGCTCCCTTGCGACCATCGGCATCGATGATGTCCGCCGTTACTACGACGAGCAGCTGGGCGCCGACCGGCTGATTATTGCCGTGGCCGGGGATTTCGAGATGGACAGCATGGTGTCACAGCTGCGCCAGGCATTTGGCGGCTGGCGTGGTGCGGCCGGTGCGCTGCCTGACTACGGGTCCGCGGATGAAGTTGCGGGGTCCCGGGTGCTGCTCATCGACAAGCCCGATGCTACCCAGACTTATTTCTGGATGGGCAACGTCGGCATCAGCAAGTACTTCCCCGATCGCGCTGAGCTGAACCTGGCCAACACGATTTTTGGCGGCCGCTTCACCTCGATGCTCAACAGCGCGCTGCGGATAGAGTCCGGGCTGACGTACGGCGCCCGTTCGCGGGTCAGCCAGCCGCGCGAGGCCGGATCAGCCAGCATCGTGTCGTTTACCCGGACCGAATCGACGGTCGAGGCGATCGACCTGGCCCTGTCGGTGCTCGACCGGTTCCACGCTGAGGGGCTGGACGAAGCCGGCCTGGCATCGGCGCGGGCCTATATTCTCGGTCAGTATCCGCTGGCATTCGAAACATCGCGCCAGCTGGCCCGGCAGATGGGGCAGCTGGAGTTCTACGGTCTGGATACCGGCTATATCAACGCCTATGCTCAGGGCCTGGTAGAGGCAAATCGGGCGGGGATCAGCCGGGTCATCGAGCAGGTCTATCCGAAGCGGGACGAGCTCCTGTTCGTGCTGATCGGCAACGCCGGGGCGATCCGCGCAGAGGTGTCGAAATACGGCACGGTCACCGAGATGCCGATTACCGAGACTCGTTTCAGTCCCGACTAAACAAGGGGCGCGATGACCGCTGACAATCCGGGCAAGGCACCGGCCGCGACGCTGGCGGTATCGCCAGAGCGGCTGAGTCGTGCCATCGATGCTGCAACCGGCTGGCTGGACGATCACCAGCAGGAAGACGGTTCCTGGGTCGGCATGCTCGAATCCAACCAGTGCATGGAGGCCGAATGGTTGCTGGTCATGCACGTCATCGGTCGCGATGACGATCCGAAAACACCGGGCCTGATCCGAACGATACTCGACGCCCAGCGAGACGATGGCTCCTGGGAGGTGTATTACGATGCGCCGACCGGCGACATCAATGCGACCGTCGAGTGCTACGCGGCACTGCGCGCCCATGGACTGGAGCCCGGCCACGCGGCGCTGCGCCGGGCGCGGGAATGGATCTTCGCTAACGGCGGGTTGCGGGAAATCCGCGTATTCACCCGCTACTGGCTGGCGCTCATCGGCGAATGGCCGTGGGAGGCAACACCAAACCTGCCGCCCGAAGTCATCCTGGTGCCGGAGTGGTCGCCGGTCAATATCTACGATCTCGCCAGCTGGGCTCGCGGTACTGTCATTCCGCTGGCCGTGTTGTCCGCCCGCAAGGCGGTTTACCGGTTGCCGCCGGACCGCCGCCTCGACGAGTTGTTTCCCGGTGGCCGCGACCGGGTGGATTATTCCCTGCCACGCAAGGTCGGTGACGCCTGGGAGCTGGCATTTCGCGGTGCCGACCGGCTGCTTCATACCTACCAGGCGTTGGGCAGTGCAACCGGGATATTGCCGTTGCGCGAATTCGCCATCCGCCGCTGTCTCGACTGGATCGTGTCGCGGCAGGAGGAGGACGGCGCGTGGGGCGGCATCCAGCCGCCGTGGATTTATTCCGTTATCGCCCTGCATCACGAGGGCTACAGTCTCGATCATCCGGTGGTTTCCCGTGGGCTGGCGGCACTCGATGCCCACTGGACGTACGAGAAAGACGGCGCCCTGCGGGTACAGGCGAGCGAGTCGATCGTCTGGGACACGCTGCTCGCGCTGCTGGCCATGTGCGACTGCGACCGGAAACTGGCGGATGCGCCGTCCATGCAGCGCGGGCTGGAATGGGTGCTGAACAAGCAGGTCACGACCGGCGGTGACTGGCAGGTGAAGGTCAAAGGGGTCGAGCCGGGCGGCTGGCCCTTCGAGCGGGCGAACAACAACTACCCGGATGTCGACGACACGGCGGTAGCGCTGATCGTGCTGGCGATCTTACGCGAGCAATACCCCGACGGCGATCGTATCGAGCGGGCAATCAACCGCGCGGAAAAATGGGTGCTGGCCATGCAGAGCACCAACGGCGGCTGGGCGGCTTTCGACAAGGACAATGACAACGAGCTGCTGACCAAGCTGCCGTTTTGCGATTTCGGTGAAACTCTCGATCCGCCCAGCGCCGACGTGACCGGTCACGTGCTCGAGGCGCTGGGCCTGTTGGGACAAACCGCAGCCGATGGCGCGGTGCGCCGTGGCCGGATGTTCCTGCGCAACGAGCAGGAAGACGACAAGAGCTGGTTTGGCCGCTGGGGTGTCAATCACATTTACGGCACCGCCGCAGTGCTGCCGGCGCTGCGTGCCATCGGCGAGGACATGCAGCAGGACTGGATCCGGTCGGCGGCACAGTGGATCGTCGACCACCAGAACGCCGACGGCGGCTGGGGCGAGAGCTGCGCGTCCTACATGGACCCGGCTATGCGCGGCCGTGGCAAC
>JAHEKH010000080.1 GCA_024638445.1 Gammaproteobacteria bacterium
TGCAGGTGGATGATTCCGTGCCCGCGCGCCCGCCAGCACCGCCCGGAGGCGGCGGTAAATACCGTGTTCGCTGTTGCGGTCTAGATGACTCTCGATGGCGGGGTCGTTGGGAATGACGCCATATTGCTCGTTGGCGCAGTTGACGATGCCCATCCGGTTGGCGAGGAAGTCCGGCACGAAGAGAATTCCGCGGTCGTGCAGTCGCTGGGCGTCGGCAACCGGGTCGGCCAGCTGGTTGTTGGCCGCGCCACAGACGATCGGCGCGCGGATAGCCGGAATGGTAGCGGCATCGAGAATTCCACCGACGGCGTTTGGCGCGAGAATATCGCAGTCGCTTGCCAGGATGCTGTTGTCGCCGGCCGGCTGCAGGCAGAGCTCCACCCGCGGATCGGAAAACCGTTGACGCACGCCTTCAATGGCCTCTGCATCGATATCGCTGGCAACGATGCTGGCAACGTCACGTTGCAGCAGCTCGCCGATCATGTTGACCGAAACATTGCCGGCGCCCTGCAGTACCAGCCGTTTGCCTGCCAGGGTCTCGTTGCCGGCATGAGTCAACGCTGCTTCCATGGCTACCACCACACCGCGCGCGGTCAGTATGCCCGGATTACCGCTACCGCCGAGCGCGGGCGGGATGCAGGTGGTATGGCGGGTCGTGCCGAAAATGGCCGCCATGTCCTCCGGGCGGGTGCCGACGTCTTCGGCGGTGACGTAGCAACCACGCAGACCGGAAATAAACCGGCCGTAGTCACGGAAGATTGTGCGGCGGACCGCCGGGTCACGGTAATCGTGGCCGGGCCGGCGGGCAATGATGCCCTTGCCGCCACCCCACCACAGTCCCGCCAGGGCGTTTTTCTGCCCCATGGCGCGGCTCAGCCGGAGTCCGTCGCTCACCAGGCGCCCCAGCGTGGGATACGACCAGAATCGCACACCGCCGGCTGCCTGGCCACGCTCGCTGCGATGAATAAAAGCACACAGCAGGTGATCGCTCTCGGCGCCAATCTCGAAAAAGGCGCCGGTGTGACCATGAAAGTCGGGGTCTGCCGCGGCCGCTGCCGCGACTGCGTGAAGCTGCGGGCTGCTGGCCCACAGTGTTGCCTGGCGATCGGTGCCGAACGCCGCCCGTCGCAGCCCCCCGTCGCACAGGGCGGCTATGAAATCGTCAACCGGCCGGGTCAAGTCCAAGGTCTGGCTCCGAAGGCGCAGAAGGCCTGCAGGGCATTCTAGCCTGACCGGGGCTCAGCGCCGGATTTCTTTCCAGATTTCCTTGTAGGCGTCGCCGATCTCTTCAATCAGCAGCTTGCTGGCCGCGGCAACGTCCTTGCCGGCCTCGGTGGTCGTGCCGCCCAGCGAGCGCAGCCGCGCTTCCAGGGTGGCCCATTTCTCCTCCAGCGGCTCCCAGCGGTCGCGCACTTCCTGTTTGGCAAGCTGCAGCTTGACCCGCAGTTCGTCACGTTCGCGGCCCAGGGTCTGGGCCAGTTCGTCGAGTTTGTCGTTGTCTTCACTCATGGGTATCACCCTCGCATCACAGCAATGCCAATCCAATAAGTAGATGCCGAAATACCGGCCAGCGACCGGATAACGAAATTTTGCACTTGTGCACGCGGGTGAACAAGTGCAAAGAAAAGTCGCGTTCTCTGTTACCGCCGATGCCACGCTGGATAATCCCTGTAAGCAAGAGCACACCGGAAAACGGTCGAGGGATAAAAACACAATGGTTGGTCGAGAGATGCCAAATTTACGTGTAGCGCTGGTCGAGGACGATCCCCAGCAGGCGCAGTTAATGGAATCGTGGCTGGGCGAGGCGGGGTTTCCGTCACGTTGTTATCGTGACGCCGACGGCTTCCTCAAGTCGGTTGCCAGGGAAAGCTACGACGTGCTCATCGTCGACTGGATGTTGCCGGACATCGACGGGCTGGAGCTGATCGATCGCTACCGGTCCATCGTCAACGGCGGCCCGTCGGTGATGGTGGTCACCGTGCGCGACCAGGAGATCGACGCGGTCAACGCGCTGGACAAGGGCGCCGACGAGTACCTGCGCAAACCGCTGCGGCAGCATGAGTTCCTGGCCCGGATCCGGGCGCTCGGGCGCCGGATCGAGCAACACAACCTCGTCGACATCGAGCCCTTCGACATCGATACCGCAGGGCAGACGATCGAACTGCGTGGCGAGCCGGTTCGTCTCACCGCGCGCGAGTACGAAATGGCGCTGTTCCTGTTCCAGCGCCGCGACCAGCTGGTGTCGCGCAACCATATCCTGGAATCGATCTGGGGCAACGACCGGCTGCTGCTCAGCCGCACCGTCGATACCCATATCAGCCGCCTGCGCAAGAAACTCGAGCTCGACGGCCGCAGCGGCTGGCGCCTGATCTCGGTCTATCGTCGCGGCTACAGCCTGCAGAAAATCATCTAGCATCCGCTCGTTCGACTAGAATGACCCCGGGTTTCCCCGGAGGTCGGCTATGTCGGTTCGTTTCCAGGACAAGGTCGTTGTCATTACCGGTGCCACCGCCGGTGTGGGCGCTTCAGCGGCTCGTCAGTTTGCCGCAGAAGGCGCCAAAGTCGTGGTTGCTGCCCGCAGCCAGGAAGGCGTCGATGCGATGGGGCACGAGCTCGGCGATCACGGGCTGGCCATGGCCATGGATGTGGCCAGCGAAAAATCCTGCAAGGAGTTGCTGCACCGCGCCCAGCGAGAGTTCGGGGCCATCCATGTCCTGGTCAACAACGCCGGCTGCAATTACCGCGGGCCGGTTGACGCCTTCGAGGCATCCCAGCTTGCACAGATAGTCGACGTCAACCTGCGGGCGCCGGTCGTCCTGTCGCGCCTGGCCATTCCCTACCTGCGCCAGGCCGGGGGCGGTGCCATTGTGAATGTCGCCTCGATTGCGGGGAAGATTCCGGTTCCTGAGGAAGCCACTTATTCCGCAACGAAGTTCGGTCTGCGCGCTTTCACCCGGGCGCTGGCCGAGGAAATGGCGGATGAGGACATCACCGTCTCGGTGGTCTCACCGGGCCCGATCGATACCGGCTTCATCATGGAACACCTCGAGCACGTGCCCGACTACTTTTTTTCGCAGCCGATCAGCAGCGCCAACCAGGTTGCGAGGCTGATCCTGGACTGTGCCGCAGATGGTCGGCTGGAAAGAACGATACCGGCCGGCACCGGCCGCCTGGCCACGCTGGGCTACCTGCTGCCGTCCTTTGCCCGTCGGCTCAGGCCTGCGCTGTCGCGCAAGGGCCGCAAGGTCAAGGCCCGCCTGATGGCCGAGCGCAAGAAAAAGGGCTAGCCCGGCGGCCAGTCGAGACCGCGTCCCGCCAGCACGTGGACATGGATATGAAAAACCGACTGGCCCGCGGCTGCTCCGTTGTTAATCACCAGGCGGAAATCTTCATGACCCGCGTCGCGGGCGATGCGCCCGCCGCATAACAGCAGGTGACCGAGCGCAGGGGCATCTTCGTCTCCGGCGTCACTGACTTTCGCAACCGGTTTCTTCGGGATTACCAGTACATGCAGTGGCGCCTGCGGACTGATGTCGCGGATCGCAATACAGACGTCGTCTTCGTAGACGATGTCGGACGGAATCTCGCGATCGATTATTTTCGAGAACAGCGTCTTTTCCGTCATCCCGGTCTCCGGTTCGGTCTTGCCCGGAGTCTAATGAGGCGTTCGTGCCGCTGGCAAGCCATTGCCTTTGCGCATGCTAAAATAGACACCTGTTTCCGGACCGGCCACAACCGATGCGCATCCTTATCCTGAGCCTGGCCATTGTATTCGCCGCCTGTGCCACGCGGGGCGAACCGGTGAACGAAACCAAGGTGGCCGAGGCCGCGGCCGGGCAGGCTACGGCGGAGCCGGAGGCGCAGGAAGTTATCGAGGAAGTCGTCGAAGTGGATCCCGATCCGGACATCGTTTGTGTTTACGAGTCCCGTACCGGCACACACCTGAAGGAAAAGCGCTGCTATACCCGCGAGGCGCTGGAAGAGGCCGAGGACAAGTCGAAGGAAGCGTTCCGTACCCGGGGCCAGCGCGGCACGGTTTATGTACCCATACATCCGGAAGATCCCCGCAGCCGCAAAAAGTCCGGGAAGTGAAAGAGCCCCAGAGCGCACCCGCGGTGATGATGGTTCGGCCGCTGCGTTTTACCGCTAACCCCCTGACCGCTCTGAGCAACGCCTTCCAGGAGGAAGACGCCCCCGCGCCGGAAAAACTGCTGGATACCGCGCATGCGGAGTTTGACCAACTGGCCGAAAAGCTGGCGGCTGCCGGCGTCAGGGTCTGCGTGTTCGAGGACATCGCCGAGCCGGAAACGCCCGACGCCGTTTTTCCCAACAACTGGATCACCACCCATGTCGACGGCACCGTCGCGGTGTACCCGATGCTGGCGGCAAACCGCCGCACCGAGCGCCGTCCGGAGTTTATCGAGAGGCTGGCGTCCGAACACGGATTTCGCGTCAACACCGTCGTCGACTTTTCGCGCTGGGAGCGCTACGGGCGCATACTCGAGGGCACCGGCAGCATGATCCTCGACCGGGTCAACCGCATTGCCTATGCGTGCCGCTCCGCCCGGACCGACGCTGAAGTGCTGGATGATTTTTGCCGCCGTTTCGGCTACCGGCCAATGCTGTTCGACGCGGTCGATCGCAACGGCCAGGCCATTTACCACACCAACGTGATGATGGCCCTCGGCGGCTCTTTTGCCGTGATCTGCCTGGCCAGCATTCGCGACCCGGAGGAGCGCCAGGCGGTGGTAGCGTCGCTGCAGGCAACCGGCCACGAAATTGTAGAGATCGACTTCACGCAGCTCGAAAACTTTGCCGGCAACATGCTGGAACTGCGGGCCGGTGAGCGCAGCATCCTCGCGATGTCGCAACGTGCCCATGAATCCCTTGACGCGGGCCAGCTCGCGGCGCTTCGCTGCCATGCCGATCTCGTTTCTTCACCGATCAACACCCTCGAGGACTACGGTGGCGGCAGCGTACGCTGCATGCTGGCTGAACTGTATCTGCCGCTGGAGACGGGCGATGACGACTAAATGCCTGCAGGAAACTTTTGCGCCGCATAACGCCTGTTTTGGTTGTGGCCCGGCCAACAACAAGGGACTGCGCGTCCGCAGTTTTGCCGAACCCGAAGCGGTAACCGCCGAGTGGCAGCCACAAGAGCACCATGAAGCGTTTCCCGGAGTCCTGTGTGGCGGCATCATTGGCACGCTGCTGGATTGCCACTGCAACTGGACCGCGGCCTGGCACCTGATGCAGCAGGCCGGTGCGGACAGTCCTCCCTGCACCGTAACCGCCGACTACACCATTTCGCTGAAGCGACCCACACCGACCGACGGACCGGTAAGCCTGCGCGCCGTGGTGGCCGAATCGACGGCCGACCGGGCGGTGATCGAAGGTGAGCTGCTGGCGGGCGGTAAGGTATGCGCGACCTGTCGTGGCACGTTTGTGGCGGTGAAGCCGGGTCATCCCGCCTACCATCGCTGGTAGCCGTGACATCTCGCCGATATGCGCGGCTGCAGCCACGCCCGTACGGGCGGGTCGCCCGCCAGCTGACCGACAACCCGGACTGGATTCCCACCATTACCGAGGGCGATTCCTGGTTTGCCTTTCCCGGGTTTCTCTGGCGCCGCAACATCATCGGCCACCTGCAGCGAACCTTTCGCGCCCGGATGGCGATGCTGCTGATGTCGCACAACGGCGACACGGTCGAAAAAATCATGTCGCGCAACGAGAAGCGCAAGCTCCGCTATGCCCTGAAACACCGTTACGGTTTCAGGATCCTGCTGTTCAGCGGTGGCGGCAACGACATCATTGACGCTATGCCTGAGATACTCCGGCCCAAGTGTCCCGGTGTCGGCTGGCGCAGCTGCATCAATGACGATGCGCTGGCGGAGACGATCGGTTCGATCCGCACGGGCTACGAGAGCCTGCTGGGGCTGCGCGACCGCCACAACCCTCACTGCCACATTTTCACTCACGCGTACGATTTTCCGACCGTCAACGGCGAGCCCATCCGGATCTTCGGCAAGCCCGTCCGCCGTCCGCCGATCACGACGGAGTTTCGCCGCAAGGGCTTCAAGCGCCCCGAAGATCGCCGCAAGATCGTGCGTTTTGTGCTGGCCGAGTTTCACGCCATGCTGTACGAGCTGGAAATGGACGCACTCAATCCGTTTACCGTCGTCGATACCCGCGGCACGCTGCATCCCGTTCACTGGCAGGATGAAATGCATCCCTCCGACCGGGGCTTCGGGCTGGTCGCGAGACGCATCGGCCGTGCCATCCGCAAGTATTTCCCGCAGGCGATTCCCCGCAGCCGTCTCGACAGCTACTGACCGCAACCCCGGCGAAAGGCTATTCTTGCCAGTCCGTTGGAAAGGAGTGCCGTATGAGTAACCAGCAGCCCGCCGAGGTCCATTACGTCGTCGATCCGGCCGATCCCGGTGGCCACCTGTTTGAGGTCAGCTGCGTCGTTGCCCGGCCCGACCCTGCAGGCCAGCGGGTCTCGCTGCCGGCGTGGATACCCGGCAGCTACCTTGTTCGCGATTTTGCCGGCCAGGTGATCGAGTTGACCGCGAGCATGGCGGGCAAGCCGTTGCCGGTGACCAAGGTCGACAAGACCAGCTGGCACTGCGAACCCTGCGACGGGCCGCTGCAGCTGCGCTACACGGTCTATGCCAACGATCTCAGCGTGCGTGGCGCCCATCTCGACAGCACCCACGGTTTTTTCAACGGCACCAGCCTGTTCCTGCGGGTTCACGGCCGCGAGCAGTCCCGCTGCACGGTGCGGGTCAACCGAAATCCCAACGAGCGATTTGCCGACTGGCACCTGGCCACCTCGATGCGGCGGCTGGATGCCGAGCCGCAGGGTTTCGGTGTGTACGAGGCGGACGACTACGAGGAGCTGATCGACCATCCCTTCGAAATGGGCACGTTCCAGACCCAGTTCTTCGAGGCGCACGGAGTGCCGCACCAGCTGGTCGTGACCGGCCGGCACAACGCCGACCTCGCGCGTGTGGCACGTGACGTCAAGAAGATCTGCGAATACCAGATGGAATTGTTCGGTCTGCCGGCGCCGGTCGATCGCTATGTCTTTCTGCTGACGCTGCTCGGCGAGGGCTATGGTGGCCTGGAGCACCGCTGGTCATCGGCCCTGTTCGCGCGTCGCAGCGACCTGGCATTCGGCAGCGAGGACAAGGTCAGCAAGGCCTACTGCACGTTCCTCGGCCTGGTCAGCCATGAGTATTTTCACCTGTGGAACGTCAAGCGCATCCGGCCCGCAGCGCTGGCCAAATCGTCGCTCGATCGCGAGGCCTACACCCGGCAGCTATGGATCTTCGAAGGTATAACTTCTTACTACGATGACCTGTCGCTCTACCGCAGCGGCGTCATCGACCTCGACACCTACCTCGGGCTTGTAGGCCGGATGGCCACTTCGGTCTGGTCGGGAGAAGGCCGGCACCGGCAGAGCCTGGCCGACGCCAGCTTCGATGCCTGGGTGAAGTTTTACCGCCGCGATGCCAACGCGCCCAATACCCAGGTCAGCTACTACGCCAAGGGCGCGCTGGTGGCGCTCGGCCTCGACCTGACGATTCGTGCCCGCACCGACAATGCGCGTTGTCTCGACGACGTGATGCGGGCAGCCTGGCAGCGGCATGGCGTGACCGGCGAGCCGCTGGCTGAAGGCGAGTTCGAAAAACTGGCCACCGAAATCAGCGGCGTGGACCTCGACGACTATTTTGCCGCCGTCGTCCACGGTGTCGAAGATCCGCCGCTCGCCAGCCTTTTTGCGGAAATCGGCATTCGCTTCGAGCTGGTGGGGCGACGCGACGGCGAAATGCAGGCACCGGCCGCCGGCGATCCCGAAACACCTTCCGCACTGCATGTTGGCACCCGCAGCGACAATGGCCGGGTGGCGCTGACCACGGTTTACACCCACGGCGCGGCACACCGGGCGGGGCTTGCCAACGGCGATGAGCTGGTTGCCATCGACGGGATCCGTGTGACGGCGGCCAACTATCACGACCTGGTGGGCCGTTACCTGCCGGGCAGCAAAGTCACGGTTGATGCCTTTCGTCGCGATGAGCTGCACCGGTTCACCGTCGAGCTCGACCCGCCGCCGCAAACCGCGGTGCGCCTCTCGGTCGAAGGCGACGCGGCAGAGACGTCCTCCGAGGCCCGGCGCCAGTGGCTGGCCGGCTCGGCCTGATGCGCTGGCTGCTGATCCCGCTGGTGGCGCCGGTTTTCGCCGCGCCGCCGGACCTGCCGGTGGCCGTCAGCAATAATGCAGTTGCCGCGGTGACGCTCGACGACGGCACGCATATCGTCAGCGCGATGGGGCTGCTGGCGGGCAAGACCTGGCGCGACACCACCAGCGCTGCGTGGCACCTGGCGCCTGGCGCAAAAGCGTGGCGTGAGTTGCCCGCGGTTCCGGGTGGGGAAGGGCGGCTGGCCGCAGCGGCAGTCGGTATCGCCGGGCAAGTCGTGATTTTCGGCGGCTATACCGTCGCGGAGGATCACACCGAGGTTTCGGTGCCGCTGGTGCATGCCCTGGATGCACGCACCGGCCGTTATACCGCGCTGGCGCCAATGCCGGTGCCGGTGGACGATACCGTCGCGCTGCCCTACCAGGATCGTTACGTCTATCTCGTCAGCGGTTGGCACGATTCGGGCAACGTCAATCTCGTGCAACTTTACGATCGCCAGGAGAACAGCTGGGTGCAGGCAACGCCGTGGCCCGGCGCGCCGCTGTTCGGTCATGCAGGCGGTATTGCCGGAAACACGATGGTGATTTGCGACGGGGTCGGCATCGAGACAACCCGGAGCCAGCGGCGTTTTCGCGCGGAGAAGCGCTGCCTATTGGGTGTGATTCGCGACGATAACCTGCGCCGCATCGACTGGACGACGCTGCCCCATCATCCCGGTCCGGCGCACTATCGGATGGCGGCGGCCGGCGCCGAGCTGGACGGGGAGGCCGCAATCCTGTTCGCCGGCGGCAGCCCGAATCCCTACAACTACAACGGGATCGGCTATGACGGCCGGCCATCCCTGCCGGCTGACCTGGTATTTGCCTGGCGCCTGGAATCCCGGCGCTGGCAGCGGCTGCCTAGGCTGCCGGTGGCCACGATGGATCACCGCGGACTGGTGCAATTTGGGGCCGGCTACCTCATTATTGGCGGAATGCGAGAACAACAACGGGTGTCGGACACCCTGGTCTATTTCGAAACAACCGCCCGCTAACCCACTATCCGGACAAGAAGCTGACTGAACGCCAGGCCACAATCCGCCTGCTGATCGGCGCCCTGCTGATCAGTTTTTCCGCCGTGTACGCCAAGCTGGTGACGATGGGCGCGACTGCGATTGGTTTTTATCGAGTCTTTATCGCCGGTCTCGTGCTGGTCGCTTTCGTCCGGCTAAGGCGGCAGCCGCTCGTATCCGGCGGGGCGCTGGGCCTGCTGGCGATCGCATCCGTCTGCTATGCAGGCGACCTGTGGGTCTGGCACCAGAGTATCAAGTGGATAGGACCGGGGCTGGCAACGCTCCTGGCGTCGTTCCAGGTATTCATCCTGACTATTGTCGGGGTTGCCGTATTTCGTGAGCGTGCCGACTGGCGCCTTTACGTGGCCATCCCGCTGGCGCTGGTCGGGCTCATGCTGCTGGTGGGGCTGGACTGGTCGGCGCTCGCACCCGAGAAACGCGCCGGGGTCTGGCTGGGGCTGGCTACCGCGGTGTTCTACGCGGGTTACCTGCTGGCGCTGCGGCAGGCTCGCGCTATCACCGTCGGGCGCACCGCAGCCGGCGACCTGGCGCTGGTCTCGATCGTGTCAGCGGTTTTCCTGGCCGGTGCCTCACTGACCGCCGGCGAATCGCTGGTCATCGACACGTGGTGGAACGGCTCGTGGCTGACGGTCTACGCCATCGGTTCCCAGGTGGTTGCCTGGGTGATGATCTCTTCCAGCCTGCCCTATGTGCCGGCGTCGAAGGTTGGCCTGCTGTTGTTGCTGCAGCCGACGTTGTCCTTTCTGTGGGACATCCTGTTTTTTGGCCGCGAAATAGCCCTTCATGAAGGTGCCGGGCTGCTCATCGCATTGTTTGCAATCTGGCTGGGGTCGCAGCGCGTCAAGAGCTGACGCTCTGCTACTATTCATCCAGCTGTCATGCTGGAAATCGGGCTAAAACTGCTGTTCAGTTACCTGGTCGGGTCGATCAACGGCTCGCTTGTGCTCGGCCGTTTTCGCGGTATCGATATACGCACCGAGGGCAGCGGCAACGCTGGCGCAACCAACGCGCTGCGAACGCATGGGTTCCTGTTTGCTCTCTTTGCGGCCCTGATCGACCTGGGCAAGGGCGTCGTGGCGGTTGCCCTGTTTGCACCCGCCGGGGGTTTCGGCGATCCCCTGCTGGCACCGTCGTGGACAGCTGCCCTTTGCGGCATCGCCGCGGTGATCGGGCATATTTATCCGTTCTGGCACGATTTTCGTGGCGGCAAGGGCGGCGCGACCGCGGTCGGCGCTCTGCTGGCGCTCGCGCCCGTTGCGGTCATCGCCGTGCTGGCGGTGTGGGTGACGACGCTCGTTGCCACCGGCTACGTCGGCCTGTCGACGATGATGGCCGCCATCACGGTGCCGGTTTTCGCGCTGCTGTGGCGGCCGGAGGGGCTCGACCCGGCGCTGCTGGGCTACGGGCTGGTCATCGCGATGCTCGTGGTGTTCGCCCATCGCTCCAATATTCGGCGCATGCGTGAGGGCAGCGAGAATCGGGAGCACCGCGCCATGTTCTGGCGAAAGCCAGACGCCTGATGGACGCCATTGCATTGATCCGGCGCCTGGCCGACGGAGCCTGGCGCGAGTCCGGCAACCCGGAAGGCTGGGCCGCTGCGCTGGCACCTTACGGGCTGGAGCTGGAAAGGGCCGGCGGACGCTGCCGTCTCGTCCCGCCATTCGAGTTGCTCGATGCCGGTGTGATTCGCGCGGGTCTGGACGAGGACCGGGTGACGGTCGAAGTCGTCGATGAAATCGACTCCACCAATACGGCGCTGATTGCGCGGCTGCCGCCGCCGGCCGGCCACGCCACGGTCCTGCTGGCGGAGTTCCAGCGCAGTGGTCGCGGACGCGCCGGACGCAGCTGGTTGTCGCCCTACGGTGGCGGCCTGTGCCTGTCGCTGGGCTGGCGATTCGACCCGGCCCCGGTCAATCCGGGCACGTTGAGTCTCGCGGTCGGCATCGCGGTACGCGGGGCGCTGGTGCGGTCCGGCGTCGACGATGTGATGCTGAAATGGCCCAACGACATCCTGCTCGGCGGCCGCAAGCTGGGCGGCATCCTGGTGGATGCAGCCAATGCCGGTGGCGCGCTGCACGTTGTCGCCGGGATCGGGATCAACGTGCGCCTGGCAACGCAGGATGCGGACCGTATTGCCGCGAGTGGTGGTTTGCCGCCAGTCGATCTTGCCGGGGCCGGCGGCCGCCCGGCCGGGCGGCGCAATGCGCTGGCCACCGCTGTCATCGGCTGCCTGGTCGATGTGTTCAGCGATTTCCAGGAAAAAGGCTTTGAACCTTTGCGCCAAGAGTGGAATGATGCAGACGGCCTGCGCGGGCAGGCGGTCAGCGTTGGTGATATCGACGGCCGGGCCGCCGGCATCGACGACAGCGGCGCGCTGCTGATTCAGGCCGACAAAACCGTTCACCGGGTGGTTGCCGGGGATGTAAGGATACGCGTTTCGTGAATCTGCTACTGGATATCGGCAATACAAACGTCAAGTGGGCTTGGCACGACGGCGAGCTGCATGGCTTCGGCGAGTTTGCGCACGATGACACCGATGTCGAAACCCTGATTGACGCCATCACCGATACCGATCGTGAAGCCGAAGGTATCTGGATTGCCAGCGTCGCTGACGACGCTTTCACCGAGGAACTCGGCGAAGCACTGGCCGACGAATACGATGTCGAGCCGGAATATCTGGAGGTCGATCCGGACGAATACGGTGTTCATGTCGCCTACGACCGCCCGGAACGCCTTGGCGTGGATCGCTGGCTGGCAATGATCGGCGCACGGCGCGGCAGCAGCGGACCGCTGGTCGTGGCCGATGCGGGCACCGCGCTGACCATCGACGGATTGCTCGATGACGGCACCCATGTCGGCGGGTTGATCTGCCCCGGTATTCATCTCATGCAGGACGCGGTGTTCGACGATACCGCCGATGTCGCCGATAACGCTGTTGACGATCCCGATGAGGTCGAGCTGTTTGCGGCGGACACGGCTGCCGCGGTGTTGTCCGGCACCACCTTTGCTGCGGTCGCGCTCATCGAGTACGCGGCCGACGAACTCGAACGCATCAGCGGCGAGGTGCCCGAAGTCTTTCTGACCGGTGGCGCGGCCAGCACGATCGCACCGCTGATGGGTCTCGAGGTGCACGTGCTGCGTGAGCTGGTGTTGCGCGGGCTGGCCAACGTGGTCGAGTTCGAAACAGACGACGAAGCAGACGAGTACGACTCCGAATAGCAGTGAAAGTCATCTTCCTGTTACTGGTGCTGGCAAACCTGGCCTATCTTGGCTGGCAGACGTGGATCGTGCCGGAGCAGGCGCCGCCCGTGCTGATCGAGGCCGAGGGCGTGCCGCAGCTGGTGCTGGTCGGTGAAGACCCCGACGATCCGGCCTACGTGCCGCCCGAAAAAAGAGACCGCGTCGTCATGGCCGCGGTCGCGGTTGCCGAACAGCCTGAGCAGGCAGAGCCCGAACCCGAGCCGGCAGTTCCAGCCAGCGAACCCGTTGTGGAACCTGTCGAGGACCCCGTCGAGGCACCGGCGGAGATCGAGGTGGCCGTCGCACCCGCTGCCGGTCTGCGGTGCGTCAGTCTCGGCCCGTTCATCAACCTGCGTGAAGCAACCGAAGCCACCGCGATGCTGATCGAGGCCGGTCTCGAGCCACGCCAGCGGCTGGCCGAATCTCAGGTCTGGTTCGGTCACTGGGTGCACCTGCCGCCGCAGCCTTCCCGCGAGGCGGCCATTGCCATCGTCGAGGACCTGCGGGCCAAGGGCGTCAGCGATATCTATATCGAGCCGAGCGGCCCGCTGCGTAACTCGATCTCGCTGGGAGTGTTCAGCGACCGCAGTCACGCCGAGACGCTGGCCGGACAGATACGCCGGCTGGGCATCAGCCCGCAGATCCGCGATCGCTATCGGGACAGCTCGGTGTACTGGGTAGACTTCGCGTTGCCGCAGGGGCAGGTGATCGACGCCAGCGCCTACCAGGCCT